>NZ_DASPHO010000479.1:0-24631 GCF_035629615.1 Hyalangium sp.
TCTCCAACGTGGACATGTGGATCCGCGACTACCACGCGGACGGCCTGCGGCTGGACGCGGCGCACGCCATCGTGGATGACAGCTCGCCGCACCTGCTGACGGAGCTCACCGCCAGGGCTCGCGCCGCCGCCCCCGGCCGCCGGGTGCTCGTCATCGCCGAGGACGAGCGCAACGAGGCCCGCCTGCTCCACCCGGCCACCGAGGGGGGCATGGGGCTGGATGGCGTCTGGGCGGACGACCTGCATCACCAGCTCCGGCGGGCCTTCGCCGGGGACAGCGAGGGCTACTACCAGGACTACACAGGCAGCGCGGAGGACATCGCACGCACGCTCCGTCAGGGTTGGTTCTATGAGGGGCAGGTGTCGAAGAACCAGGGCCACGCACGGGGCACGCCGGCGGGCAGGCTCCCGCCCCGGCACTTCGTGCACTGCCTCCAGAACCATGATCAGGTGGGCAACCGCGCCCACGGCGAGCGGCTCGGCCATGACGTGTCGCCGGCGGCCTACCGGGCGATGAGCACGCTGCTGCTGCTGTCCCCGTACACGCCGCTGCTCTTCATGGGACAGGAGTGGAACGCGAGCACGCCCTTCCTCTACTTCACGGACCACCATGAGGAGCTGGGGCGGCGCGTCACCGAGGGCCGGCGCAAGGAGTTCGCCGGCTTCGCCCGCTTCGCGGGAGACACGGTGCCGGATCCGCAGGCGGTGGAGACCTTCGAGCGCTCCCGCCTGGACTGGAGCGAGGCGGAGCGCCCAGCGCACGCGCAGGTGCGAGCGCTCTACCGGGAGCTGCTCCGGCTGCGTGCCACCGAGCCCGCACTGAAGGAGCGGGGCCGGGGCAGCTACGACGTGCAGGCGCTGGGAACGAGCGCGCTCGTCCTCGAGCGCAAGGGAGCGGGGCAGCGGCTCCTCGCCTTTGTCAATGTGAAGGGCCTGCTCGAGCACCGGCTGCCGGAGGGCGCGCGTGCCCAGGTGGTGCTCTGGAGCGAGGCGCCTGCCTTCGGTGGAGCCGTGGAGGCGCCTCCGCTGAGAGGGGGCGTCGTGCGGCTGGAGGGCCCCTCGGCCCTCGTGGTGCGGCTGCCAGGCTGAGCCGCGCTCGCTGCGCATGAGAGCGCGAGCGCCGCTGTGCTCGCTCAGGCGGGCGCACGTCGCAAGGGGATGCGACACCGGAGTCACCTTCCAGGCGAGAGCCGGCGCGCGCGAGGCTCGGGAACAAAGAAAAGGCACATCCGGTACTCGGGGCTGCAAGAACGACGCGTCCTGTCATGAGCGCGAAAGGGCAAGCGAGCCCTTCGTGTTCGAGGCGGGGCATTGGCAACAACAACGCTGGCCGCGAGCAGTCGCGTGCTCACCGCTCCGAGCTCACTCCGGAAGCGGGCGCGTGGACTCGTGGCCTCCACCCGAGGAACACACCACTTGGTCAGATCGCAGAAGTCTCACTCATGGCTCCTCTCTGGAGCCCTGCTCCCCTCGCTGTGCGCGCTGTCCCTGCTGGCCCTCTCCACCCCGGCGCGGGCACAGACTGCCTGCACGGCGCTCCCGGTGAGCGCCGTCACCGCCAGCGCGGATGACGGCAACATCCCCGCAAACGTGCTCGACGGCAACACGGCGACTCGCTGGTCCTGTGATGGGAGCGGCTGCTGGATCCGCGCGGATCTCGGCGCAGAGAAGCAGGTGAGCGCCGTGGACGTCACCTGGCACCGCGGCGAAGAGCGCGGCAACAACTATGAGGTGTCGCTCTCGCGCGATGGCAGCACCTTCTATGTCGTCGCCGCGGGCGTGAGCCCCCGCTCGGCGCAGGCGCAGCGGATCTCCTTCGCCGCTGCTCCCACGCGCTACGTGCGGATCACCGTCAAGGGCAACACGCAGAACAACTGGGCCAGCATCAACGAGCTGCGCGTGCTCGACTGCGGCACTGCGCAGCCGCCCCCGCCCCCTCCGCCGCCTCCGCCGCCTCCCCCGACGGGTACGGACGTGTTCGGGGTGACGATGATCCACTCCACCAAGGCTGGCGGTGAGACCTGGGCCCTGGCGGCCGACGCGACGCGGGATCCACGCTTCGATCCCAAGTCCACCCTCACCCGCAACGCGGATGGCTCCTGGAAGATCAGGTCCACCCAGGTGCGCCTGTCCGTCTTCACCTCCACCGGCTACAACTCGGGGAGGATCGCCACGTACGACCCGGATGTGCTGAGCAGCCAGGGCTTCATGCAGGCCGCCAACGACTGGAAGAACGTGGAGATGACCGGCTTCGTGAAGCTCAACGCCGCCTCGGACATGAGCGACAACTTCGACTGGTACGCGCGCGGCGGCCGGCACACCGACTCGCTGGCGTGCGAGGGCTCCTCGTACAAGGGCGCGCTGCACTATGACGGGCGCACGCGCTGGCAGAAGGAGACGTGGCATGTCAGCTACGAGCAGGCTCCGTACAAGCCCGCCACCAGCTCGCTCCGGAGCCGCTGGGTCGGCTTCAAGGCCGTCATGCGCAACACGCAGGTGAATGGCCGGGCGGCCGTGCGGCTCGAGCTGTACCTCAACGACAACGCCGACAAGGTCACCTGGAGGAAGATCTACGACATGGTGGACGCTGGCGACTGGGGCGGGGACGCCACCCACTGCGGGGGCGCTTCTGACCCCATGCCCATCACCTGGGGTGGCCCCATTGCAGTATTCCGTTGGGACAACGCCAGCGACGTCGACTTCAAGTGGCTGAGCGTGCGCGAGATCCAACCGTAGGTGCTCGGCTCAAAGTAATCCGATGGTGTTGTCGAGAACGGCGCGAGGAGCTGCTCCCTCCTCGCGCCGTTTGCCTTCTCAGAGGGTGTCTCTTTCAAAGGGAGCAGGGGACTATTTCAGGCGAGGCAAGCGAGTAAGCTTGTGAGCACCGAGGAGGCTCTGGCCCTGGCTTCCTCGACAGGGGGCAGACCGTCACGCGTTGGAGGATCCCGGCATGCCCAAGCCTGCGTTCATCGATCCACCCAAGCTCCTGAGAGGCACTCGCCACTCTGAAGGAGATGAGGTCCTTCGCCTGTTGGCGGAGGTGGAGCACACCCATCCCGAGGGCAGCATGACGTTGCGAGCCATCCGGGATGGCGAGGGCTCCATCGTTGACTTCGAGTGGATCTACGCCAACCCCGCCGCGGAGCGCACCCTGAGCTGGCGGGTGGGAGGCCTGGTGGGGCGGCGGCTCCACGAGGTTCCGCCAGAGCTGGGGCTGGCCGGCCAGTTCGAGGCCTTCCACCAGGTGGTGGAGACGGGCGCGTCCTGCCAGCAGGTGTTCCCCCACTCGTGTGAGGGCTTCGAGGGGTGGCTCCAGGCCACCGTGGCCCGCTTCCGAGACGGCGTGCTGGTGCGGCTGCGCGATATCACCACGGCCCGCCGGGCGGAGACGGGGCTGCGCGAGACGCGGGACCGGCTGGTGGAGCTGCTCGAGAACCTGCCCGAGGGCTTCTTCTCCGTGGATGCCCACTGGCGCTACACGTACATCAATCGCAACGCGCTGCTGCTCACGGGCAAGCCGCGGGAGAAGCTCTTCGGCCGGGACATGTGGAGCACCAGCCCGGAGCTGCTGGGCACCCTCACCGAGCGCGAGTACCGGCGGGTGATGGCGGAGCGGGTCTCCACCGTCTTCGAGATGGAGTACTCGGCGGGGCGCTGGTTCGCCGTCCACGCGTACCCGTCCGGCAGTGGCATCGCCATCTTCTTCCGAGACATCACCGAGAAGAAGAAGGCGGAGCAGGAGCGAGACGCGCTGCTCACGCGCGAGCACTCGGGGCGCCTGGAGGCGGAGGAGCTGGCGCGGCAGCGGGCGCGGGAGCTGCTCGCGGCCCGGGAGAAGCTCGTCCAGTCGGAGAAGCTGGCGGTGGCAGGGCAGCTCGCGGCCGGCGTGGGGCACGAGATCAACAACCCGCTGTCCTTCGTGATGGGCAACATCCACTTCGCGCTGGAGCAGATCCAGACGCTGCCTCAGGTGGAGGCGCGCGACACGCTCAAGGAGACGGCCGAGGCGCTGGCGGAGGCGCGCGAGGGCGCCGAGCGCATCCGCGGCATCGTCCGCGATCTGAAGACGTTCGCCCGGGCGGATGACTCGCACCTGCGGCCCGTGGACGTACACGCCGCGCTGGAGTTCAGCCTCTCCATGGCGATGAACCACGTGCGCTACCGCGCGCAGGTGGTGAAGAGCTACGGGAACGTGGCGGCGGTGTGGGCCAACGAGGCCAAGCTGGGCCAGGTCTTCCTCAACCTCATCATCAACGCGGCGCAGGCCATCCCCGAGGGGGACCCGACGCGGCACCGCATCCTTCTCGCCACCTACTCGCGCGATCAGCACGTGGTGGTGGAGGTGACGGACACGGGGATGGGAATGACGGAGGAGGTACTCTCTCGCGCCTTCGAGCCCTTCTTCACCACCAAGGCCCAGGGCGAGGGCACCGGGCTGGGCCTGTCCATCTGCCACGGCATCATCAAGGCGCTGCGCGGCGAGCTGACGGCCGCCAGCAAGCCGGGCAAGGGGAGCACGTTCCGGGTGGTGCTGCCCACCCGGGGTGTGGAGGCCGACGCGCTGGCCCCCTCGCCGGCCTCCTTGCAGGAGGTGCCAGGGGTGCAGGGCAAGCGGGTGCTCGTCATCGACGACGAGGCGAGCATCTCCTCTGTCATGCGGCGCATCATCGGCCGCGGCAACGAGGTGGTGGTGGCCAGCAGCGGACGCGAGGCGCTCGCGCTGCTGGAGCGCGACACGGAGTTCGATCGCATCTTCTGTGACTTGATGATGACGGACCTGACGGGCATGGACGTGCACGCCGAGCTGGCGAAGAAGCACCCCGAGTGTCTGCCGAGGCTCGTCTTCATGACGGGCGGCGGCTTCACCACGCGCGCCCGGGAGTTCTTGCAGAACTTCTCTCACCCGCGCATCGACAAGCCCTTCGAGCCGGAGGTCATCCGGCGGCTGGTCGCCCAGTCGCCGCCGCGTGCCTGAGGGGGCGCCCGCCCGGCGGGCTCAGCGGCCCTTCTTGATGTAGCCGGACTGAGGCGGCTTCTTTTCGGTGGGGGGCTTCTTGGAGGCGGCGGCGCGCTTCTCCAGCGCCAGGCTCAGGCCCGGCGCATTCGCGGCGGACACCTGCCGCGTCAGGGGCTCGTACCCCTCCAGCGACAGCGTCACCTCCACGGGGGGGCCATCCGGCGTGAGCGGCAGCGTCACCGGCGTCACCCCGAGCAGCTTGCCCGCGAGCTGCACCGCCGCGCCGGCCGGCTCGGAGCGGAGCACGAGCTCCACCTGGAGGGGCTCTGGCGGCGTCTCAATGGGTGGCTCGGGCGGTGGCTCCTCCGGCCGAGTGTTCACCACGGGAGGCGGTGGTACCGGAGGCTGATCGGGCTTCTGGGTCAGGTAGACGATGGCGGCCCCAGCGATGATCAGCGCCGCTGCGCTGCTCACCACCACCGGGATCACCGGGAAGCGGCGCTCGGGGGGAGCCCGCAGGGACTGCGTGCCTCGCGTGGCGTCCGGCCGCGGCGCGGGCGCGGGCCCGACCAGGGCCTCCACGGACTGCCGTGAGCGTGTCCGAGGCGCCACGCTGGGCAGCGAAGAGCGCGAGGGGGTGAGGCGCTGGCCTGGAGCGGCCGAGCGGCTGCGCGAGGGACTGGACTTCTCCTTGTCCTTCGAGTCCAGGTCCGCGTCCTCGGAGAGCTCGTCCAGCTTCGCCGGGTCCGCCTCCGCGGCGATGCGCTCCGAGTACAGCTCCCGCAGGAACGCGGACAGGTGCGCGGTGCTGGCCGCCATGCGCAGCTGGATGATGTAGTCCTCCAGCGCGAGCCGGAACGCGCCGCAGTCCGGGTAGCGCTTGTCCGGCGTGGGCGCGAGCGCCCGCAGCACCACCTCGTCCAGCCCGGGCGGCAGCTTGGGGTTGATCTGCGAGGGCTGCGGTACCTGGCAGTCCTTCACCAGCCGCAGCGTCATCATGTCCGTCTCGCCCTTGAAGAGGCGCCTGCCGGTGAGCAGCTCCCACAGCACCACGCCCAGGGCGAACTGATCGCTGCGCGCGTCCATGTGCTGCCCTGAGGCCTGCTCCGGGGACATGTACGGGTACTTGCCCTTGAGTACGCCGGTGGCCGTCTGGTGGCCGCTGCCGGCCGCCTTCGCCACGCCGAAGTCGATGATCTTCACCGCCCCGTCAAAGCCGACGAGGATGTTCTGCGGCGAGACATCCCGGTGCACCAGCCGCAGCGGCTGTCCCTGCGCATCGCGGGCCTTGTGCGCGTAGTCGAGCCCCGCCGCGGCCTCGGAGATGATGCGCAGCACCAGCCCCGTGGGCAGCAGCCGGCCCTTCAGCCGCGACTGCTTGTCCAACCGCCGCACATCGTCGCCCTGCACGTACTCCATGGCCAGGCAGTGGCGGCCCTCGACTTCGAGCAGATCCAGGATGGTGACGAGGTTGGGGTGCTGGAGGCGCGCCACCAGCCGGGCCTCCTCCAGGAACATGCTGAGGAACTCGTCGTCCTCCGCCAGGTGCGGGAGGATGAGCTTGAGCACGACGAGGCGCTCCACGGAGCTGCGCTCACGGGCCAGGAACACCTGGCCCATGCCGCCGGCGGCGATCTTGCGAAGCAGCTCGTACTTCCCGAAGGGAACAGCCATTCGTTTGTAGGATACCCTGGGTCCGGGTACCTCGTGAAAGCCCGTCTTTCCGTTCCCTGAGCAGGCGAGGGAGCGGACAGCCTTGAATTGTCCGGTGCCCCTCACCCGGAACTGCCGGGTGTCAGGCCTTCATCTTGTATCCAGAGCGGAGTGCCATGTAGGTCACACCGGTGGCCACCAAGGCCAGGAGCAGGAGAATGCCTCCTCCGAGCGCGGGAGGGAAGATGCTCCGTCCCAGCATTCCGTAGCGCAGCCCCTCTACCATGTACACCATGGGGTTGAAGAGGCTGATCTGGTCCCAGGGCGCGGGCAGCTCGCGCACGGAGTAGAAGACGCCCCCCAGGAAAGTCAGCGGCATCATCACGAAGGTGGGGAAGAAGTTGATCTGCTCGAACTTCTCCGCCCACAGGGCCGCCATCATCCCCAGCACGCTGAAGACATAAGAGGAGATGAAGAAGAAGTAGGCAGCCACCCCCGCGTGCTGGAGGCTGAAGCCCGTGAAGAGGGCCGCCACTCCCCAGGTGAGCCCGCCCACCGCCAGGCCGCGCACCATGGCCCCGCCAATGAAGCCGGCCATCAGCTCGCCGGGCCCCATGGGCGCCACCAGCAGGTCCACCACCGTGCCCTGGATCTTGGTGATGAAGAGCGAGGAGCTGGAGTTGAGGAAGGAGTTGTTGGCGATGCCCAGGAAGACGAGGCCCGGGACGATGAAGGGCAGGTAGGGCACGCCCTCCACCTCGCTGACGCGGCTGGAGATGGAGTAGCCAAAGATGATGAAGTACAGCGTGGTGCTGATGAGCGGCGAGAGGATGGTCTGGCCCGGCACGCGCATGAAGCGGCGGACCTCCTTCTCGAACAGCGTCTTCATCCCGAGGGTATTCATGGCGCGGGGGCTCGGGCCTCCCTCTGGGGGCGGCCGCGGAGGACCTCGATGAGCACGTCCTCCAGGCGGGAGTGGCGCGTCTCCACATCGGAGATGGGCAGGCCCAGGGAGTAGAGGGCGCGCAGCAGCTCGCCCGAGGGGGGCGTGCCCTCGCGCTCCAGGTAGGTGAGCGTGCGGCGCTCCTCGGAGAGGGTGGCGTTGAAGCGGCGAGCGGCCTCGGGCAGCTCGGCCAGGGGCTGCTCGAAGGTGACGACGAGGCGGCGCTCGCCGAAGCGACGCATCACCGAGGCCTTGTCCTCCACCAGCAGCAGGCGCCCCTCGTTGATGACGCCCACCCGGTCGGCCAGCTCCTCGGCCTCCTCGAGGTAGTGGGTGGTGAGGACGATGGTGGTGCCCTCGGCGGCCAGCTTGCGCACGTACGTCCACAGGTCCCTGCGCAGCTCCACGTCCACGCCGGCGGTGGGCTCGTCCAGGAAGACGAGCTTGGGGCGGTGCACCAGCGCCTTGGCGATGAGCAGGCGGCGCTTCATGCCGCCGGAGAGCGCTCGGGTGAGCGCGTCCTTCTTGTTCTGGAGGTTGAGGGCGGTGAGCACCTCGTCCACGCGCGCCTCATCCCGGGGGCGGCCGTAGTAGCCGAGCTGGATGTGGAGGGACTCGGCCACGGTGAAGAAGGGGTCGAAGTTGAGCTCCTGGGGCACCAGGCCCACGTCGTAGCGGGGGCTCACGGGGTCATCGTCCAGGTCCTTGCCGAACAGGAGGATGCGGCCGTGGGTCTTCTTCACCAGCCCGCAGACGGCGCCGATGAGCGTCGTCTTGCCTGCCCCGTTGGGGCCCAGCAGGGCGAAGATCTCCCCTTGGCGGATGGAGAGGTTCACCTCGGCGAGGGCGGTGAGCCCGGCGTAGGTCTTGGAGAGACCCTGCACCTCCAGGACGGTCGGTGACATGACGGGGGCGGGGCTTAGCACCTCTGGGGGTGGTGGTCATCAAGCGCCGCGCTAGACTGGGTGCCCATGCTCAACGTCCGGGAACTGCGGTCGCTGGCCTCACGGCTCACCGAGGCATTCTTCTGCAACCAGATCGGCCCCTTCGTGCTCGTCCAGAAGCCGCCACGGCCGGTGGTGGAGCAGATGGCGATGCGCATGGGGGCCCAGAGCACCATGGCGGCCACGGGGCCGAGCCTGGAGGCCATGCAGCTGGCGGTGATGCTGCGGTTCGACGAGCTGCTGGTGGCCACCATGCCGCCGCTGCGCAGCACGGATGCGCTGATGGTGGGGCGCATGCCGAGCTGCGAGCTGGTCATCAACGATCCGTCCGTCTCCAAGGAGCACGCGCGGCTGGCCTGGCACGGGCAGTCGGACACCTGCACGGTGGTGGACCTGGGCTCGACGAACGGCACGCAGCTCAACGGCCACATGTTGGAAGCCCACAAGGAGTTCTACGTGCAGGACGGGGACCTGGTGCGCTTCGGGGACGCGGACTTCGCGTACTTCACCGCCGAGTCCCTGTGGGAGAAGCTTCGCCGCTGAGCGCCTGCTCCAGCGTCAGGAGGGGGGGCAGGGCGGGGTGCATGGGGGAGTTCCTTGCGCCACGCTCGCCTCCTTAGTATCCGCCACCCTCTACGTCGTCACTTTGGAGGCAACAGAACCCCGATGGCCCAGAACTTCATCTTCACCATGCAGGACCTGCGCAAGGTCAAGGGTGGGAAGGACATCCTCAAGGGCATCTACCTGTCCTTCTTCCCAGGCGCGAAGATCGGCGTCATTGGCCCCAACGGCTCCGGCAAGTCCACGCTGCTGCGCATCATGGCCGGCGCGGACAAGGAGTTCTTCGGCGTGGCCAAGCCGGACCCGAGCGCGCGGGTCGGCTTCCTGCCGCAGGAGCCCCAGCTGGAGACGTCACTGGACGTGAAGGGGAACGTGGAGCTGGGCCTCAAGGAGATCCGCGCGCTGATGGACCGCTTCAACGCGGTGTCCGCGAAGTTCGCCGAGCCCATGAGCGACGCGGAGATGGAGAAGCTGCTCGCGGAGCAGGGCAAGCTGCAGGACGCCATCGACGCGGCCAACGGCTGGGAGCTGGATCGCACCATCGAGATGGCCATGGACTCGCTGCGGCTGCCGCCGGGCGACGCGGACGTGACGAAGCTGTCCGGTGGTGAGAAGCGCCGCGTGGCGCTGTGCCGCATCCTGCTGGAGAAGCCGGACCTGCTGCTGCTGGACGAGCCCACCAACCACCTGGACGCCGAGAGCGTCGCGTGGCTGGAGAAGGCCCTGAAGGACTACAAGGGCACCATCGTCAGCATCACGCACGATCGGTACTTCCTGGACAACGTGGCGGAGTGGATCCTGGAGCTGGACCGTGGCGAGGGCGTGCCCTGGAAGGGCAACTACTCCTCGTGGCTGGACCAGAAGCAGAAGCGCCTGGAGCTGGAGGAGAAGTCAGAGAGCCACCGGCAGAAGACGCTCAAGCGCGAGCTGGAGTGGGTGCGCGCCAGCCCGAAGGCGCGACAGGCCAAGAGCAAGGCACGCATCTCCGCATATGAGGATCTGGTCAACCAGACGCAGGAGAAGCGCGAGGCGACGGGCGAGGTGACGATCCCGCCCGGGCCGAAGCTCGGCGGGCTGGTGGTGGAGACCCAGGGGTTGCGCAAGTCGTTCGGGGATCGGCTGCTCATCGACGATCTGACCTTCAAGCTGCCGCCGGGCGGCATCGTGGGGGTGATTGGACCGAACGGCGCGGGCAAGACGACGCTGTTCCGGATGATCACCGGCGTGGAGAAGCCGGACTCGGGCGAGCTGCGCATTGGCGAGACGGTGAAGCTGGCGTACGTGGACCAGAGCCGCGACGCGCTGAACGGGGACAAGTCGGTGTTTGAGGAGGTGAGCGCCGGGCTGGACCACATCGACCTGGGGCGGGCTGGGCAGATCCCGAGCCGCGCGTACCTGGCGGGCTTCGCGTTCAAGGGGCAGGACCAGCAGAAGCGGGTGAAGGATCTGTCGGGTGGCGAGCGCAACCGGGTGCACCTGGCGAAGATGCTCAAGAGCGGCGGCAACCTGCTGCTGCTGGACGAGCCGACGAACGATCTGGACGTGGAGACGCTGCGGAGCCTGGAGGATGCGCTGCTGAACTTCGCGGGGTGCGCGGTGGTGATCAGCCACGACCGCTGGTTCCTGGACCGCATCGCCACGCACATCCTGGCGTTCGAGGGAGACAGCAAGGTGTTCTTCTTCGAGGGCAACTTCCAGGACTACGAGGCGGACAAGAAGAAGCGGCTGGGCCCCGAGGCGCTGCAGCCGCACCGCATCCGCTACCGGCCGCTCACGAAGAACTGAGCCCTCGGGGGCAGCACAGGAGGCACAGCTCCATATGCGTACCTGGGAGCTGAGCGTTCCGCTGGACGAGGCGTCCCCCACGCCGCTCTTCGTCCAGATTGCTCGGGCCCTCGCCGAGGACATCCGGCGTGGGCGCCTCAAGCCAGGTGCTCCGCTCCCTGGCAGCCGCGCGCTCGCCACCACGCTGCACGTTCATCGCAACACCGTCCTCGCCGCGTATCAGGAGCTGGAGGCCCAGGGGTGGATCTCTACTGCTCCGGCGCGTGGCACCTTCGTGTCCACTGCGCTCCCTGACGTGGAGCCACCCGCGCGCTCGGAGGCGCCGCGGGCCCGGAGTCTGGATTCGGTGGGCTTCCCGCTCGATCCGCCTCTGGAGAGCCGGGAGCCCGTGGACTTCCCTCGCGGGGCCCTCGTGCTCACGGGAGGCTCGCCGGACGTGCGGCTCCTCCCCGTCGAGGTGCTCGCCCGTGCCTGGCGCCGCGCATTCAAGCTCGGAGGCCAGCGCCTCCTCGACTACGCCGGGCCTCAGGGACACCCACGCCTTCGCGCCGCGCTGGCTCACATGCTCGCCTCCGTGCGCGGGCTGGCGGCGACCCCGGACTCCCTCCTCGTCACTCGCGGGAGTCAGGGCGCGCTTTATCTTGCCGCTCGTGCGCTTGTGCGTCCCGGTGAGCGTATTGCTGTAGAGGCTCTGGGCTACCGCCCCGCGTGGGAAGCCTTCCGGTCCGTAGGCGCTCAGCTCGTCCCCATCCCCATCGATGGTGAGGGCATCCGCGTCGATCGACTCGAAACGGCTGCCCGCCAGGGAATCCGCGCTGTCTACCTCACGCCTCACCACCAGTACCCCACCACCGTCACGCTCTCTCCCGCGCGTCGCCTCACGCTGCTCGCCTGGGCCCGGGCTGCAGGCTCCGCCCTCATTGAGGACGACTACGACCACGAGTTCCACTACGACGGACGCCCTGTCCTTCCGCTCGCCAGCGCTGACCGCGATAACGTCGTCATCTATGTGGGCACTCTCTCCAAGGTACTCGCCCCAGGCCTGCGCGTCGGGTTCCTCTTCGCCCCCATACCGCTCATCCGTTGCGCTGCCTCCATCCGCGCCGTCGTAGACCGGCAGGGAGATCTCGTTGCTGAATACGCCCTCGCTGAGCTGCTCGAGGAGGGCGAGCTTCAGCGCCACGTGCGGAAGATGCGAGGCGTCTATCGCTCTCGCCGGGACGCCCTCGTTGAAGCCCTACGCAAGGAGCTTCCCGACGCCCTCGAGTTCTCCATCCCGGCTGGGGGTATGACGCTCTGGGCTCGCTGCGCCCCGGGGCTTGATGCCGCCGCCTGGAGCGAGCGTGCCCGTGACATGGGAGTGTGGTTCTCCCATGGGGGGCAGTACACGTTCGACGGCCAACCATTCTCCGCCCTGCGCCTGGGCTTCGCGGGGCTCAAGGAGACGGAACTGCGCGAGGCGGTACGCCGGATGGCGAGGGCCCGGCCCCGGAGATAGCGACGGGGAGGCGAGCCTCCATCGCCCGTTCTTTCCAGAATCTATGGGTGAGACGAGGACTTACGCCCGTGCCAGGGGCGCGCTGAGCAAACCTGTCCGACAGCTATACAGGTTCGGCCAGAGTGCGCCGATGGGGTGCCCTTGAAGCGGTTCAGCAGGGGCAGTCCGAGTGTGTCCCATGCATGGCTCTCCCGCGTCACTCGGACACCGCCCTGCGCGAAGGCCTCGACATGTCGCGAACGGTACCTCCCAGGACCCCTCCCGGGGGTTCCATGGGAGAGGGGACTTGCCCACACATGGCACGTCAGGAAATGGGCATCGCCCCAAGGCGCGCTATGGTCGGGCGGGAACCTCTGCTCCAAGCAGCCATGAACTTCGTCTTCATCTCCCCCCACTTTCCGCCGCAGTACTTCCACTTCGTCACCGCCCTGCGCGAGCGCGGCGTCAACGTCCTGGCCATCGGCGACGCCCCCTACGACACCCTCCGCCACGAGCTGCGAGAGACGCTCCGCGAGTACTTCTTCACCCCCAGCCTCCACGACTACGACGCCCTGCTGCGCGCCACCGGCTACCTCACCTGGCGCCACGGCCACATGGATCGCATCGAGTCGCTCAACGAGTCATGGCTCGGGCAGGAGGCGCGCCTGCGCGAGGACTTCAACGTCTTCGGCCTCAAGCCCGCCGAGATCCATCGCCTGCGCTCCAAGTCCGGCATGGCCACCATCTTCCGCGACGCCGGCGTCCCCCACCCCGAGCTCGAGCCCGTCCAGAGCGCCGCCCAGGTGAAGGCCTTCGCCGAGCGCGTCGGCTACCCGCTCGTCCTCAAGCCCGATGTGGGCGTGGGCGCCGCTCACACCTTCAAGGTCAGCAGCGATGCCGAGGTCGACAAGGTGCTCGCCCAGCCCCCGTCCGCCCCCTTTGTCGCCCAGGCCTTCGTCCAGGGCACCATCATCACCTATGACGGAGTCGTGGACCGCGAGGGGAAGATCCTCTTCACCCTCAGCCACCAGTACAGCGATGGCGTCATGGAGGTGGTCACCGAGAAGCGCGACATCTCCTTCTGGAGCCTCAAGCAAATCCCCGCCGCGCTCGACGAGCTCGGCCGCAAGGCCGTGGCCGCGCTCGGCCTGCGCGAGCGCTGGTTCCACTTGGAGTTCTTCCGTCTGCCGGACGACCGCTTCATCGCGCTCGAGGCAAACCTCCGCCCGCCCGGAGGCTTCATGACGGACATGATCAACTACGCCTGCGACATCGACGTGTACCGGCTGTGGGCGCGCGTCGTCACGGGCGATCCCATCGCCGACATCCGCTTCAGCCCCAAGTACCACGTGTGCCACATCGCCCGGCGCGCCGGCCGTCCCTACCGCCACAGCCACGAGGAGGTGCTGCACCGGCTCGGCCCCGCGCTGGTGATGCACACCACGGACATGCCCTCCGTGTACCAGGCCGCCATGGGCTCCGAGATGTACCTCACGCGCCACGCGGACCTGGAGCGCATGCGCGAGGACGTGAGCTTCGCCCAGGCCCTCCGCTAGCCGCGCTCAGCTCAACAGCCACCGGAAGGCGAACGGCAGCCGCCGCTGCCAGTCCTTCTCGTGGTGCTGGCCCCCGGGCTCCAGCACGAGGATGAGCTCATGGTCGTGGTACCCCAGCCGCTTGAGGTGCCCGTAGAACTCGCGCGTAGCCACGCCATAGTTGAGCGGCACCTTGTCGTCCCCGATGTGCTCCGTGGAGCCGGCGTCCAGGTAGATGCGCGTCCACCGCTGGCTGTGGGCCTTCCAGTATTCGAAGAGCTTGCTCTCGCTCCACATCACCGTGGGAGACAGCGCGCCGATGCGCCCGAACACCTCCGGGTACTGCCACCCGAGGTACAGCGAGATGAGCCCGCCCAGCGACGAGCCCATGCTCCCCGTCCACTCCGGGCCCTGCCGCGTGCGGTACACGCGATCCACGTACGGCTTGAGCTCCTCCACGAGGAAGCGCGCGTACAGCGGCCCCTGGGCCTTCACCTGGTTGCGCGGCTCGTCCCACGGCGAGTACTCCTGGAAGCGCCCAGGCCCCGAGTCCACCGCGACGAGGATCCACGGCTCCAGCCGGCCCTCGTGCACCAGCGCCTCCAGCGCGTGGTTGGCACACCAGGTGTCGAACACCGCCGACTCGGGGTGGGCGAACACGTTCTGCCCGTCCTGCAGATAGAGGACGGGGTAGCGGCGCTCGCCGTGCTCGTCGTAGCCGTCCGGCGTGTAGATGCGGAGGGTTCGGGTGAAGCCCTCCTGCGGGGAGGGAAAGTCGCGGATGATGTGCACGTGGCCCATGGAGCACCCACCGGCGCTCGGGGCCTGCGCCCAGCAGCCGCGGTGGTGGCCGAACCTTAGATGGCTCCGCCCCTCCGGCCAACCTCGGAAGTGTTCAGATCTGTCATGTATTGCAGGTTTCGGAGCGTCCAGAAATTGGGGGCACCCGAGGGCCGCTGCTAGAAGAGGCCTGTCACGCTCCGTGGGAGATGAGGCGATGGAACTCCAGCAGCTGGAACTGGCAACCCTGCTCATCGTGTCCACGCTCGAACTGCGGCAGGCCCGCGAGGGACTGGATGGCAGCGACGAGGCGCGGCAGCGGCTGGAGGTGGCCCACGCGCAGGCTGAGGCGGCGCGGGATGTTGCGGGCGAGCTGCTCGCGATGCGGACGCGACTGGCACCTCGGGTGTGAGGGCGCACCCAGGGAGGGGCATGGCCGGATGGGACGCGGTGCGCTCTCACGTACGATCGTCTGAGCCCCAGGAGACAGGGGCGACGCCGGACATGCACTCCAGGGCCCTCGCCATCCTGCACGGGAGTGGTCAAATTCGCTGACGATCCAAGGCAGACGAAGGAGAGCCGGTGGAAGAGACCCCACCGAAGGCAGCCGTCCTGCCGGGCGAGGGAGGCCCGGTGGATTGCGTTGTCTGGGCGCATGCCAGCCTCCGCATGAGCGAGCGGAGAGGCAGGCCCCCCCCGTGTCGGTGGTCCCCTGGCGCGCGGCGAGCGTCCTTTCGGGTGAGCGGAGTGCCCTCATGAGCCCGTGCGATCCCTCGAGCGAGGGCCTCGCTGATTTCCTGGAGGCACGCAGCGAGGACATCACCCGCCGGTGGGAGGAGCGGGTAGGGAAGGTGCCCTCGCCGTCGGCCGAGGGTTCCGAAGCGTTCCTCGCCACGCTGCCGGAGTTCCTCACCGCGATGGTGGCGGCGCTTCGCGGCAGGCCCACCCCTGGCTCCACCCAGTGGGTCTCGGTGGACACGATCGCCGAGACCCATGGTGCTCAGTGCTTCCGCAGAGGCCTGGACATCTCCGAGGTCGTCCGTGAGTACTCCGTGCTGCGCTCCATCATCCTCGAGATCCTTGACGAGAGCTCCTACCCGCTCACTCCCGAGGTGCTGAGGATCCTGGTGGACGCGATCGCCGCGGCGGCAGCGGAGGCCCTGCGCTGCTATGCCGTGGAGTATTCGCACGCGCTGAGTGCCAGCAGGGCGAAGCTGCAGGAGATCATCGACCACGCCCCCGCCGTCATCTCCGCCAAGGACACCGAGGGGCGGTACCTCTTCGTCAACCGCGCCTTCGAGGAGCTGTCCGGCACCCGCCGTGAGGCCATCGTGGGCCGCACGGACTATGATTGCTTCTCCCGGGAGACGGCCGACACCTTCCGCGCCACGGATGCCCAGGTGCTCGCTACGGGGCAGCCGCTCGAGGTGGAGGAGGAGGTGCCACAGGGGGACGGAGCGCATGTGTGGCGCTCGCTGAAGTTCCCCCTTCCCAGGGCGGGAGCTCGTCCCTACGCCACGTGCTGCATCTCCACCGACATCACCCTGTCCCGGCGCATGCAGCGGGAGCGGGACGAGGCGCGCGAGCGCTTGAGCCGCGTGCTGGCGGCACTGCCCATCATCTTCTTCTCCTTCGAGGCCCAGGGGGGGTTGACCCTCGTGGAGGGGCGGATCCTCGAGAGGCTCGGGCTCGAGCAGGGCGAAGTCATCGGGCAGTCCATCTTCAAGAACAGCCTGGACTACCCGGCCCTCACCGCCGCCATCGAGCGGGCGCTGCAGGGGGAGTCGGTCTCGGAGGAGCTGGAGTACCAGGGACGCTGGTTCGACGCGGTCTTCCTTCCCGATCGGGGACCGGACGGCGCGGTGAGGGCCGTCTCGGGCATGGCCGTGGACATCACCGAGCGCCGGCGCGCCGAGGAGGAGCTGCGCCAGTCCGAGACGCGCTATCGCCTGGTTACCCTGGCCACCCATGACGCCGTCTGGGACTGGAACCTGGACACGAACCAGGTGCAGTGGGGCGAGAACCTCCAGCGGCTCACCGGCTACGAGGCAACCGGGGTGGTCTCGGCCATCGAGTGGTGGTCCGAGCACATCCACCCCGAGGATCGGGAGCGCGTGCTGGGTGGCGTGCAAGCGGTCCTGGAGGGGGGAGGCAACCACTGGGCGGAGGAGTACCGCTTCCGGCACGTGGACGGCTCGTACATGCTCGTCGCCGAGCGGGGCTACGTGGTGCGCGATGAGCAGGGCCGGGCCGTGCGGATGGTGGGGGCGCTGCAGGACATCACCGAGCGCAGGAGGGCCGAGCAGGAGACACGGCGGCGGGCCGACTTCGAGCAGCACCTCATCGGCATCGTCAGCCATGATCTGCGCAACCCGCTCAACGCCATCTCCATGTCCGCCGCGCTGCTGTTGAAGCAGGGTGGGCTGGACGAGGCGCGGAGCCGCGCCCTCCAGCGCATCGTCTCCAGCGCGGCGCGCGCCACCCGGATGTTGAGGGATCTGCTGGACTTCACCCAGGCGCGGCTCCGGGGTGCCCTCCCGGTGAAGCTCCGGCCGCTGGATCTGCACGAGCTCACGCGGCAGGTGGTGGAGGAGGTCCAGCTCGCATGGCCGCGACGCCAGCTCATCCTGGAGCAGAGCGGAGATGGGCGCGGCGCGTGGGACGCGGACCGGCTGGCGCAGCTCATCACCAACCTGGTGAACAACGCACTCGCCTACGGGAGCGAGCACTGCGCGGTGAGGGTGCGCACGGACGGCCTGCCCGACGAGGTCCAGCTCTCCGTGCACAACACGGGGGAGCCCATCCCCGCCCAGCTGATGGGCCAGCTCTTCGAGCCGCTCAAGCGGGGCTCAGTCCCTGGCTCAGCAGACAATCACTCCATCGGCCTGGGGCTCTTCATCGTCAAGCACATCGTCGACGCCCATGGGGGCAGCATCTCCGTGGACTCCACGAGGGAGCACGGGACGACGTTCACGGTGTCCCTGCCCCGGCACTCGACTCAGGCTCCCGAGCCTCCGCACGCACAGGCTCCCCAGCCTCTCCACTCGTGAGGGGCGGGAGCGCCTGCGTGGCGGCTCGCAGCAGCGGCCGTGCCACCAGTGCGCTGCCCAGGAGCACGGTGAGCGGCACCGCCCCCGAGAGAATGATGGACGCGCGGGCGGTGGCATGCTCGAGGAGCACGGCCGTGAGCGCGCTGCCGGCGCCAATGCCCAGCGACCAGCAGGCGCCGTACACCGAGAAGCCCTCGGCCTGACGGTCCGACGGCAGGGCCTGCTGGAGCAGGTGGGCGAGCAGGCCCGCCAGCGGCGCCAGGAAGAAGCCCGCGACGGCCAGCCACACCGCCGTGCTCACCACGCCCTCCGACAGGCCCACCGGCAGGAGGAACCCGCTCCAGAGGGTGAGGAACAGCAGCGCGCGCCCCAGCCCCCCTCGCGCCGAGGCCGGCCCTGCCATGCCCGCATAGAGCAGCCCTCCCATGGCGCTCGTGACGGACATCAGCGCCGCCAGGGCGCCCCACAGCTCCGCGCGTGAGCCGAGCTCCACCAGCCTGGGAGGCAGGGCCGTGTCCAGGGCGCCCCAGCTCACCCCAACGGTGATGCCGCCCACGAAGACGAACAGCGACAGCCCCCGCAAGAGGGGCGCCAGGTCCAGGCCTCGCCGGGGCTCTGTGGGGGCAGGGGGAGGCTCGCGGGAAGGGAGGCGCCGGTTGGCCACGGTGGCCACCACGGCACACACCGTGACGAGGCCCAGCGTGACGCTGGGGTGAAGGAGGGCCAGCACCCCCACCAGCAGCGGCCCACCGATCCACGTCGCCTCGATGAGCACCGCGTCGATGGCGAAGGCGGCGGCCAGCTCCTTGGGGGAGAGGAAGGTCGGCATCAGCGCGCGGTAGGCACCGCCGACTCCCCCAGGGATGACGCCCAGCAACAGGGACAGCACCAGCAGCACCGGGAGCGGCGCGTGCAGGGCGCAGGCGACCGACACCGCGACGCTCAGGGCGGCCAGGCCCAGCAGCGGCGCGCGCATGGCCTCCGGCAGCCGGCGGCGATCCATGGCCCTGCCCCGGAAGGGTGCGGCCGCGGCAGCCCCCACGGAGAAGGCGCTCGTCATCCAGGCCCCCGCCGAGAAGGAGCCCAGGGCGGCCTCACCCATCAGCAGCAGCGCGAACGGCATCATCGTCAAGCACAGGCGGGTGAAGGATGCCGCCAGCACCCACCGACGCCAGCTCGCATTCGCCCAGAGCTCACGCTGGGCCTGCAGGCCGCCTCGAGCCTCTCCCTGTCCGGACACCCGCCACCTCCCTTGGAGCCTCAGCCGGCGCCGCGCCCTTTCTAGCCGGAGTGGGTCACGCGGACAGCACTGGACGCCCCTTCCAGGGTGTTGATGACCCCCCGAGGTCCCTGGTGACCCATCAGGTCGGCATGTCAGCCCTCGCACGTAAGGTGCGCTCCACCGGCGGCGCTCAACCCAAGGGGTCTTCTCCCGCACAATTCATTCGTGAATCCGAGTACTTCGCCAATGAAGTATTCGCGAATACCTCTGAAAAAATGGGAATCGCGGGAAAACGAGGGAGTGGGGGTGATTCACGGGTGAAGGCCTACACCGGCCCGGGAGCGCGTCGTTTCAACCACTTCATGGGTGGCATGCCCCCTGCTCATGATTCCTATCAGCTGGGAAGACCCCTACATCACCGCGAGAAACGACTATGCCCACTGTTCGCTTTGCCGGAGCTGGCGCCTACGTTCCTTCCCGAAGCATCAGCAATGAGCGCATCGCCAAGGCCTTGCCGGGCTGGTCTGCGGAGCGGATCTTCGAGAAGACGGGCATCGAGGAGCGGCGGTACCTGTGGGAGATCGATGAAGAGAAGGGCATGGCGATCCCTCCCCCCGAGGATGATCTGCCCATCTATCCGTCGACGAACTCGGACATGTGCGAGCTCGCCCTGCGCCGGGCGCTGAAGCAGTCGGGCGTAGACGCGAAGCAGCTGGATGCCATCCTCCTCGTCACCTGCACGCCGGACGAGCTGAACTTCAACCATGACGCGATGGAGCTGCACCGGCGCCTGGAGTGCCGCACGGACACCTTCGCGCTGGTGATCGACGACGGCTGCGGCGGCACCCCGTACATCATCGACATGGCGGCGAAGATGATGGAGGGCGGCCGCTTCAAGACGGTGGCGGTGGTGGCCTCGGCGCTGGCCTCGCCGCACGTCAACCGGGAGGTCTACACGGACGAGATCATCCCGGGGCCTGGGCGCAAGCCGATCAACGCGTTCCTGTCCGGGTACGTCTTCGGGGATGGGGCGGGCGCGGTCATCCTGCGCGCGGATGGCGAGGAGGGCACGGGCATCCTGGCGACGATGTCTGGCAACACGCATGGGGATCTGGTCATCCGCCGTGGTGGTGGCGGAATGAAGCTGCCCCACCAGGGCCGCACGCGCCCGGGGGACATGGCCTTCGTGGTGGATGGGCAGAAGGTGGCGGAGAGCTACCCGCTGCTCATGCGCCACTGCATCGACGCGGTGCTGGAGAACCACCCGGCGCTGCGCTCCGAGGTGCAGCGCTACTACTTCCACCAGCCCAACCGGCGGCTGATGGAGTTCTTCACCCACCACGCGGAGCTGCCCGCAGATCGCGTGGCGATGAACGTGCACCGCTACGGCAACACCTCGGCGGCCGGTATGCTCATCCTGCTGGCCGAGGATCTTGAGTCCGGCCGGGTGCGCGTGGGCAGCGGGGACCTGGTGCTCGTGGCGGCCGTGGGCGCCAGCGTCCACTACGGCGCACAGCTCGTGCGGCTGTAGTCGCGAGGAGGCGTCGTCCCAGGGGCACTTCTCCCCTTGCTAACGTGGGCGCTGGACGTCCACACCCTCTGAGGAGTTGCCCCATGTCGCGCATCCCTGCCTGTGTGGTCTTGCTCGCGCTCGCCTTGCCTGTCTCCGCGTGGGCGGGCGAGGTGACGTACCAGTTCCGCACCGAGGAGGATCCGAAGGCCGCGGCGGAGCCGAGTGCCTGCCAGGCCGCGCCGTTCCCGACGAACGTCAAGCTGCAGGGGATCATCGTCGTGCCGGAGAGGAGCGCGGACGGCAAGGTGAGGCCCGGTGGACAAAGAGTCCCCGGGACGGCGCTGGCGTGCGTGCGCATCACGGATCGCGCGTTCCCCGAGGGTGCACAGGGGGACATCTACGCGCGCTTCGAGCTGCCCGAGGGTCGCTTCGTGGCGGTGGGGAAGTGCACCGTGGTGAGCAACGCAGTGCCGCGGCCGGGCGTGGTGCTCACCAGCTGCGCGCTGAAGCTGACGGAGCACCCCTCCCCCTATGCAGGGGGCTTCGCGACGAGCGCGAGCATCTTCAACCCGCTCGGCCTGCCTGGGTACAACACGGGCTCGCTGTGGACGCTGCGCATGTTCGAGCCGGATCCGACGGCGGCGGCCGCGCCCGGGGGAGCTGGGAAGCAGCCAGCGAAGGCGCTTGCGGGTGACAAGGCTCGGGCTCCGGCGCCGGTCAAGCCGAAGTAACCCGGGCGCTCGTCGCTCCGCTCAGAGTGAGGGGTGGGCTCCACGGGTGTGGAGGGTGCTCCCCGGTCGAGCCTCCCTGGGCTCCTGAGGGTTTGGGGGGTTAGGGATGGCCTTTGGATTGCGTGAGGAGCCTGTATGTCTACCCGCCGAAGTCTTCTCGTGGCTGCGCTGTGTCTCATGGGCTTGCTCACCGCGTGCTCCGGCTCCGAGCCCGGAGAGGGCGGCCCGGATGGGGGCACCGAGCCCACGGAGGATGGAGGTGGGGACGGCGGCACCGGGGATGGCGGCGTCCAGAACGATGGCGGTGTGACACCGCCCGTGGATGGAGGGGTGCCGGCACTGGTGTTCGTCTCGCGCAGGGTGATGCCCGAGGGCAGCATCTACTGGGATGTCCCCAAGGCGATGCCAGGCGTGGGAGCGCACAGTCGTGTGCGGCCTTCGGTGCCCGGTCGCCTCCTTGTTCGTGAGCCGGATGGCCGGATGCGCGTGCTCATTGATGGGGAGCAGTCCTCGCCGCAGACGATGAACCTCGTGGACGTGAACGGCCCGTCCGTCTCGTATGACGGCATGACCATCGTCTTCGCGGGCTTGCCTGCGGGCAACTACAACACGTCTCCGGCCCGCTCCATTGGAGCGTGGCGCCTGTATGCCATCAACGCGGATGGGACGAACCTGAAGCAGGTGACGCGCTCGGATCAGAGCCTGGACTACGGCCGCTTCGGCGGCGCCGCGGACGGGCTACAGGGGTACGACGACTATGATCCCGCCTTCCTGCCGGATGGGCGCATCGTCTTCTCCTCCACGCGCTATCCCGCCTATGGCCAGTACAGCGGGGTGCGCGCCTCCAACCTCTACGTCGTGAACCTGGACGGGACGCGGATGCACCGCATCACCGCCGAGCGCAACGGCGCGGATCGGGCGCTGGTGGATCCGGTGACGGGCAAGATCGTCTACGCGCGCTGGTGGCGCAACCACCGCTTCCCCACGAATGACATGTCCACCGTGACGCGCTCGGGCGGGGGCTTTGATCAGAAGGACGGGCTGACGACGAACCGCAACAACCCCGTGGGTGGCCCGGACATGTTCCGCAACGGGTGGCAGGCCGCCACCCTCAACCCGGATGGGACGGGGCTGGAGATGTGGAACGGGCGCTTCCGCCTGGAGGAGAAGAACCACGTCTACGGCGGCGCCTTCAGCCCGGAGGGGGTGTTCTTCGCCAACTTCTTCCCCATGTACAACATGACGGAGGCCAGTGGCTTCGGCGGCATCCGGCGCTACGAGCGCGGTGCCCATCCGTACAAGGCCATCATCGGCGTGGCGGACTTCACGCTGGACTACGTGAGTGCCGCCGATCCTGTCTCGTACGGCATCTTCAAGGGCACCTACGCCGCGGAGCCCGAGGTGCTGCTGGATGGCAGGCTGGTGGTCTCCCTCGCCTCGGACGTGCAGCAGGACTACGGCCTCTATGTGGTGGGGGAGGATGGTCAGCGCCCGCGGCTGCTCTATGATCTGCTCGGCACGGCCGAGGTGCGGGCGCGCGTGCTGGCGCCTCGCCCGAAGCCGCCGGTGCTGCCGGATCTGTTCCGCGACAACCCAGGCGCCCCGTCCGCGTCGCTGCTCCCACCGACGGAAGACGGGCCATTCGACGTCGATGGCACCTTCGTCTTCCGAGCGCTGAACGTCTACGCCAACGCGCCAGTGGACTCGGACATCGTCAGCGCCCCGGCGGTGGGCTCTGCGGCGACCATCCGCTTCTTCATCGACCACCAGCGCACCAGTCCTGGCTCCTTCCCGCACCTGGACTGGCCCATCCTCCTGGGTGAGAAGGCCATCGCGCCGGACGGCTTCGCGGAGGACCCTGCCGCGCCCGCGAACGTGTCGCTCTTCGAGCAGCTCCGGGGGCCGGCCTCGCAGGGTTACCGGGTGCCGCTGACGGGGGGGCCCAACCCGGACGGCGCGGGGCATGTGGCGGGGATGAACTTCGGGCCGCCAGGAGCGGTGGTGCGGTGCATGGGCTGCCACGCGGGCCACACGATGATCCCGGTGCCGGCCTCGGACGAGGAGGCGAAGTGGACGAACCTGGCGCCGGGCGCCACCGTCACCGTGTCCTCCACGCAGGATCCCACCTTCAATACGGGGGTCATCGACCGGCGAGTGATGAAGGGAGAGATCTGGCGGTACTGGCGAACCCCAGGCGACCAGCATGCAAACCAGTGGGTGCAGCTCACCTTCCCGGTGCCGGTGACGGTGCGCAAGGTGCGCCTGTACAACCCTCGCTCGGGTGGAGAGGCGAACGTCACCGTCCAGGTGGGTGCCGCCACGGTGAAGCTCTACTCGGACGCGGCCGCCACGCAGCAGGTGAGCAGTGGCACGGCGGACAGCCTCTCCGTGTCCGGCACGGACGTGAGCTTCCCGGACGTGAAGGCGCTCGTGGTGCGCGTGGAGCTGAGCCAGGTGACGGGCACCTTCTACGGCGCGCGGGTGGCGAGCCTCGGGGAGATCGAGGTCATCGCTCGGGGCGAGGCTCCTTGAAGACGGAACACCCCACGAGGGTGGCCCGGCGACAGCGCTTGGCGCGAACCTGTCTGCTTGTATGACAGGTTCTGGTCCAGGGTGTCAGGGTTGGCTCAGCGCGCGGGGGGACGCTGACGCCAGCGCTCCACCTGGCCCACCACCTCGAGATCCCTCGGAGTGCCGCGTGAGCGCTTGAGGTCGAGGACCGTATCCAGGTCCGCCACGGGGAGCCCCTGAAGGGGTGAAGCGCGGGCCAGGAGCTCGTGGACACCCAGGAGGTCGAGCTCGTAGGCGCCGTCGATCACCAGCGCGCCCTTCCTGGCACGCACGTAGTACTTGCCGCGCAGGTGCTCCAACTCGAGCGGCGGGGACACCGGCTGTCCCCAGACTTCCAGCGCCCAGCCCTCCTCGGCCAGCGTGGCGGCCCAGCGCTGGAGATTGTCCGGCGCCGGGTCCACCACCAGATCGCAGTCCGGGACGGGCTCACTGTCGAGCGCGTCCATGCGCAGCCGCAGCGCGAATGAGCCGATGACGGCGAAGACCACGCCCCGCTCCTGCAATCGGCGCACTGCCTGCAAGTACGCGCGGTGCTCGGCCGGCAGGGCGCTCATGCGGTGCGTAGCAGCACCTCGCGCTCCGGATCCCAGTCCGCGCAGAGGTTGCCGTTGGCGTGGAAGACGAACTTGTGGATGACGCCCGAGCGGTGCCGCGCCTTCATCTCCTGATAGTCCGACGCCTCGAACGTCACGTCACACCGGTCGCGCCAGCGCATGCGCACGTTCCAGTAATAGTACCCTTGGGTCAGCTCCACGGGCTCGAAGTCGGAGACTCCGCGCAGCGCGCCAGGCAGCAGCGGCGCGAGCAGCGAATCGATGGCCACCCGGTCCCGCTCGATGGTGCGCTGAGTGCCATTTGGCCGGTAGAGCTCGTGCAGGCGCGAGAACTCGCGGAACACCACGTCCGTGAC
>NZ_DASPHO010000480.1:0-13403 GCF_035629615.1 Hyalangium sp.
GGTTGCGCATGCCCACTCCGACGATGGAGACCTTGGAGATCTGCTCATCGGTCTCCACGTCCTCGGCCTTGATCTTGATGGCCTTGGCGATCTTCCTCACCACGTCCTTGGCCTTGACGAGGTCCGCCTTGCCCACGGTGAAGGTCAAGTCGGTGCGGCCGTCCTTGGAGACGTTCTGGACGATGAGGTCCACGACGATGCTCTTGTCGTCGAGTGCGCCGAAGATCTTCGCCGCCACGCCGGGCACGTCCGGCACGCCGCGAATGGCGATCTTCGCCTCGTTCTTGTCATAGGCAATCCCGCTGACCACCACGTCTTCCATCGAAGGGTCCTCCTCACACACCAGCGTGCCCGGGTCGTCCGAGAACGAAGACTTCACCCAGAGCGGCACCTTGTACTTCATCGCGAACTCGACCGAGCGGATCTGCAGCACCTTGGCGCCGACGCTGGCCAGCTCGAGCATCTCCTCGTAGGAGATCCGATCCAGCTTGCGCGCCGCGGGGACCACGTTGGGGTCGGTGGTGTAGACGCCGTCGACGTCCGTGTAGATCTCGCAGGCGTCCGCCTTGAGCGCCGCGGCCAGGGCCACCGCCGTGGTGTCCGAGCCTCCGCGGCCCAGCGTGGTGATATTGCCGGCCTCGTCCACACCCTGGAAGCCGGCCACGACGACGATCTGCTTCTTCTTCAGGGCGGCGCGGATCTTCTCCGAGTCGATGCTCTTGATGCGGGCCTTGGAGAAGGCGCTGTCGGTGGTGATGCGCACCTGGTGGCCCATGAAGCTGATGGCCTTGCGCTTCTGTGCCTGGATGGCCAGCGAGACCAGGCCGATCGTCACTTGCTCGCCCGTGGCGGCCACCACATCCTGCTCGCGCTCGTCAGGCCGCTCGGTGATCTGCGAGACCAGCTTGAGCAACCGGTTGGTCTCCCCGGACATGGCCGAGACCACCACGATGATGTCATTTCCGGCCTTCTGGGCGGCGATGCAACGGCGGGCCACATTCTTGATGCGCTCGGTGTCTCCGACCGAGGTGCCGCCATACTTCTGGACGATGAGTGCCAAGGTGCTTGAGCCCCTCTCTGCTTGACGGGCGGACCCTATTGGGCGCATCCACCGCCTGTCAAAGCCGCCGTGATACACCCTGCGTGCGCCGCCTCTCGTTGGAGCCCCCATGTCCCTACCTCGCCTGCTCATCGATGGAGACACCCTGAAGCTGGAGGAGATCCTCCAGGTCGCCCGCCATGCCGTCACGGTGGAGCTGACTCCGGAGTCCGCCACCCGGGTCCGCGCCTCCCGCGCCCTGGTGGAAAAGGTGGCCGCCGGGGATGCCCCCTCCTACGGGATCAACACCGGCTTCGGCACGCTGGCCGAGGTGCGGATCGACAAGAAGGACCTGCGCGAGCTGCAGCGCAACCTCATTCTCTCGCATGCGGCGGGGGTGGGCTCGCCACTGCCGCTGCCGGAGGCCCGGGCGCTGCTGCTGCTGCGGTGCAACGTGCTGGCGAAGGGCTACTCGGGGATCCGGCCGGAGACGCTGCAGCTGGCGCTGGAGATGCTGAACCGGGGCGTGGTGCCCGTGGTGCCCGAGCGGGGCAGCGTGGGCGCCTCTGGGGATCTGGCGCCGCTGGCGCACCTGGCGCTGGTGTTCATCGGCGAGGGCGAGGCGTTCTACGAGGGGCAGCGGTTGCCGGCGCGGCAGGCGCTGGAGCGGGCGGGCCTGCAGCCGGTGGTGCTGGAGGCCAAGGAGGGCCTTGCGCTGGTGAACGGCACGCAGGCCATGTGCGCGGTGGGCACCCTGCTCCAGCTGCGCGCCGAGCTGCTGGCGGATCTGGCCGACGTGGCGGGGGCGATGACACTGGAGGGGCTGCTGGGCAGCCACAAGCCCTTCATCCCGGAGATCCACGAGGTGCGAGCCCATCCGGGGCAGAAGGCGTGCGCGGCGCACCTGCGGCGGCTTCTGGCGGGCAGCGATCTGGTGGGGACGCACGTGAACTGCAGCAAGGTGCAGGATCCCTACAGCCTGCGCTGCATGCCGCAGGTGCACGGGGCGGCGCGGGAGGGGCTCTCGTTCGCGCGGCGCATCCTGGAGGTGGAGGTGAACAGCGCGACTGACAACCCGCTGGTGTTCGTGGACTCGGAGCGGATTGTCTCGGGTGGCAACTTCCACGGCCAGCCGGTGTCGTTGGCGCTGGATGTGGCGGCCATGGCGCTCACGCAGCTGTCGGCGATCAGCGAGCGCCGGGTGGAGCAGCTGGTGAACCCCTCGCTGTCTGGGCTGCCGGCGTTCCTGGCGAAGAACTCGGGGCTCAACTCGGGGTTCATGATCGCGCAGGTGACGAGCGCGGCGCTGGTGGCGGAGTCCCGCGTGCTCAGCCACCCAGCCTCGGTGGACTCAATTCCCTCCTCGGCGGGCCGGGAGGATCACGTGTCCATGGGGATGACGGCGGCGCTGAAGGCCCGGCAGGTGGCGGAGTTCACCCGCTCGTGCCTGGCGATCGAGCTGCTGGTGGCGGCGCAGGCGCTGGACTACCGGCAGCCGGTGAAGGCGGGGAGGGGCCCGCAGGCGGCTTATGAGCTCATCCGCAGCAAGGTGCCCACGATGGAGAAGGACCGCGAGCTGCACAAGGACATCTCGGCGGTGAGCGCGCTCATCGACTCAGGCGAGCTGCTGGAGGCGGTGCGCGCGGCCCTGTAGCCCTCGGGATTACTGCGCGGCGGGCGCGCCGATGGCGACCGGACGCACCTGTGAGACCGCCGCTCCTTTGATCCGCAGTGGCAGGATCATCGTGCAGGAGGTCCACACCTTGTCCGCGGCCAGCTCCGCCAGGTGGGCGTTCTCCACGTGGTGGATGCCCGACTGCGACAGGTTCTCGTGGTGAATGGAGAGGAGAAGCCCGGGCGGTGTCCCCGCTGCCGGCGCGGCCTTGCCCTCGAACTGCCCCTCCGCCACCGGGTCCAGGAACGGAGCGTCGAGCGCCAGCAGCGTGATGGCCTTCTCTCTCAGGTACTTCGCCGCGTCGTAGGAGAGGCCTGGCCCCTTCACGTAGTACCCCTTCCCCCCGTCTGGATCCGCCCAGTTCTCCTCCCAGCCCGTGTAGATGTAGAGCACGTCACCCGGCAGCAGCCCGCGCCAGCCCAGCCCCTGCGCCTGGATCATCCCCTCGATGTCCTGCACGGTGATCAGCTGGCCCGCTTGCAGCGCCTGTCCCTTTCCCATGTAACTGCGAGCATCCAGCAGCACCGCCTCGGTGATGATCGGCGGCACCTTGTCCACGCCGAGCTTCAGCAGCGGCGAGTCCGGCGTGGGCTTGACGTCCTTCTGCTCCAGACCGCCGTAGTACCTGGCGGCATCCACCGGGGACGAGCCCTGCCCGTTCCAAGGCTCTGGCAGGTATCCGAAGTGCCCCAGGCCATCGAACTGCGTGCCCTGGTTGCCGGGATCCCCTGCGCCGAAGCTCTCTCCGTTCACCACATGGCGAGTGCCCGGCATCGCAGCGGACGGCCGGTACTGGAAGCTGAGCGGCGGAGCAAACGGCGACATCGGCATCGTGTTCGAGGTCACCTGCGCCAGCTCATAGGCCTTCGCGTTCGGATCGTTCAGGTGCCAGGCGCAGCGCAGCCAGGTCCCTTGGCCTTGGGTATTGGCCATGCCTCGCTCATCCCCTGCGGGCCATGGCGGCGTCGGCACCTGCGCACGCGAGCGCTCCACCACCGCCTGTTGCGACTCCCGCCCGCCTCCCGATGCCGTCGCGCATGCTGCGGTCACTGCCAGTCCAGCCACTGCCATCCATTGCACTGCTCTCTTCATGGACTTCCTCCCGCCGCGGAGAATAGACCCAGCGCGGACGTCGATCTCCTCCTTCGTGAAGTGGGAGACTCGGGTTACGAGGAACCATGGATCTGACGCACCTGCGCTACTTCCAGGTCACCGCCGCCTCCAAGAGCATGTCCGAGGCGGCTCGGAAGCTGGGCATCAGCCAGCCCACGCTCACCGTGGCCATCCGCCATCTCGAGAAGCACCTGAGCACCACCTTGTTCCTGCGCGAGCGCAACGGCGTGCGCCTCACGAGCACCGGCGATGTCCTCCTGCGCCATGCCACCAACCTCCTCTCCCTCATCGAGCACGCCGAGCAGGACGTCCGCGGCCTGGAGTCCGAAGAGGTAGGCAGCTTCGTCATCGGCTGCCATGAGTCGCTCGGCGCCTACTTCCTCCCCGGCTTCATGTCCTCGTTCCTCCAGGAAGCCCCTCGCATCGAGCTCACCCTCTGGAACGGCCCGTCCGCCTCCGTGACCGAGGCCGTCATCGACCGGCGCGTGAACTTCGGGCTCGTGGTCAACGTTCGCCCCCACCCGGATCTCGTCATCGTCCCGATCTTCGAAGACGCCGTGGATTTCTTCGTCGCAGCGCCCCCGGCGGGTGCGCCTCCCGTGACGGAGCTGGCCGGCGCCCTCCAGCGCCTGCGCACGGAGCCCCTCATTTTCGCGGGCCGCGTGTTCCAGTCCCAGGAGCTCCTGGATCTGCTCGCGAAGCAGAAGGTCGTCCCCAGCCGCCTGCTGTCGTGCGGAGACCTCGAGCTCGTCAAGAGCCTCACCCTGGCCAACCTGGGCGTGGGAGTGATCCCTCGGCGCGTCGCCGCCTATGGCCAGGAGGGCCGGCTGCGCAGGCTCCACCCCGCGCTCCCCTTCTTCCCCGACACCATCTCCCTCGTGTACCGCGCGGATGGCCATCGCACCCGCGCCGCGCTGCGCCTCAAGGAGGCCCTGGCCCGCTATGGGCGGAGCCTGGGAGCCTCTCAGGGATAGCTCGCGCCGCTGGCACCCAGAGTTGGCTACGCGGCGACGCGCCCGAGCGAGTTCGTCACCACCGTCTGCGTCCCGGTGAGGCCCAGCGGGTTGGGGCGCACCACCGCCTTCTGCACCTGCTCGCCGTTCTGGGCCCACCACTGCGCGGCGTGCTCCTCCGTCCAGCGGCTCGCATCCGCGCACAGCTCCAGGGCCATCCGCAGCTCACGGGCATTGGCGAAGCGGGACTCGGGGCGCTTCTCCAGGCAGCGGAGGATGACACCGCACAGGTCATCCGGCAGCTCGCGCCCCAGCCGGGAGGAGGGCGGCTCCGGCGGGGTGTTCACGTGGTGCGCGCAGATCTCGCTGGCGCTCTGGCCCTTGAAGACATGACCGCCGGTGAGCAGCGCATAGCCCACGGCGCCCAGGGAGTAGAGATCCCCGCGCCCGTCCACCTTCGTGGGCTCCATGATCGCCTCGGGCGCCAGGTAGTGCGGCGTGCCGGCCACCACGTTGGCCCGGCCGGAGCCCGACTCTTCGGAGACACCGAGCTGTTTCACCAGCCCGAAGTCCAGCACCTTCACCAGGTCCGGCACACCCCGGCGGCGACAGAGGAAGAGGTTGGCCGGCTTGATGTCGCGGTGGAGCAGCTCCAGCCCATGCGCCTCCTCCAGCGCTCCGCACACCTGGCGGAGGATGTGGATGACGCGCGGGGGCGACTGAGGCCCCGCGGCCGTCAGCAGCCGCTCCAGGTCCATGCCCTCCAGGTACTCCATCACGTAATAGAAGAGCCCCTCGGCGGTGCGGCCGTAGTCGTAGATGGCGATGGTGTTGGGGTGCGTGAGCTGGCTGGTGAGCTGCACCTCGCGCTCGAAGCGCTCCAGGCCATGGCCGTCCGCGTTGGCGCGCAGCACCTTGATGGCGGTGCGGCGGCGCATCATGGCGTGGCTGGCCAGGTGCACATCCCCCATGGCTCCCGCGCCCAGCGGCTCCAGCAAGGTGTACTGGCCCAGCTTGCGCGCGTCCCTGACCTGTTGACGCAGGCCGTAGACGACCCGGGTCACAAGGGAGGCCATGATGACGGCGATGGCGCTCCACAGCAGCGCCTCCAGCGCGGGCAGGAGGAAGCCATCGGGTGCCTGGAGCCGCATCAGGGCGAGGAAGAGCACATCCGGAAACGCGCCGGCTACTGTGATCCAGAATGTCCGGCGCACCGAGGTAGGGACGATCACCGCGCGGCAGATGAACACGGCGTTGGTGCCCAGCAGGAGCGAGTGGGAGTCGTTGTCGAAGCACGCATCCACCTTCAGCAGGTAGAGCGCTCCCAGCAGCCCCGCGCTCTCCAGCAGGCGCAGGGTCCTCAGGGATCGGGAGCCGCCCCGGCACGCCTGCCAGAGGCTGAACGCGATGATCACCGCGACCAGATGGAAGGTGTACCCGGGCGCGAAGAGGAGCTTGCTCCACGGCTCGCCGATCAGCAGGGGCGCGGCGATGCTGGAGATGACGTAGAACCCGGCCACCAGCACGAAGAACGTCTTGAAGAGAAACACCAGCCGCTGCTGCAGGAACGCCCGCTCCTCCTCCGATGGGAGCGCGCCTGCGAGCGAGGCCGAGGGCTGAGAGAGATCTGGCCCGAGGTGCATCATCCAGGCGCGAGTTCTAGCACTCCTCGTCAAAAACAGACTGCCTTCTAGTAACAGCAGAATGGTGCCGCCCTGTCAGGTCACGATCCCATCCATGACCCTGGAGGGTAGCTCTCGTCCGACGTCTACCGCGTGCCAGCGCGCCCCGCGGCTTCGATGAGGAGATCGGCATAGCGATTGCTCGGATCCTCCGGCGCGGTGCCATCGCGGAAGTAGAACGTGAAGTCATCCCACGCCTCCGGACGGGAGTCCGGGGCGAACATCCACGGGGCAATGCCTCCCACCCCCGCGCGCCACGCGCAGCGGAGCCACCCCCGGTACAGGGCACGCCGCTCGTCGAGCGGGAAGTGCCCCTCGTTGCGCAGGCCGAACTCTCCGAGGAAGAGCGGCTTGCCGAGCTGGCTCGCGAGCGCGGCGTGCTCGGAGATCCAGCGAGCTCCACTCCGGGCGGTGGCCTCGCTGGGGATGCCCCAGCGCTCCGGGTAGAAGTGCGCGCTGCCGAAGTCGATGAGCGGCGAGGCCGTGTTCCGCCGGAAGCTCGTGGACGCCTCGAAGAGGGACGCGGGAGGCACGCCGCTCCAGAACGCCTCGTCATAGCCCTCTCGGGAGACGTCGAAGCCTTCCTCGCCCGTGCCGACCAGGTGCCCGGGGGCCTGCGCCTTCACCACCGCGGCGAGCTCATCCACCCACGCCCGCATCGCCTCCCCTTCCCTGTCCAGCCCGGCCCCACGCGGCTCGTTCAGCAGCTCCCAGCCCAGCACGGCCGGGTGCTCGCCATAGCGAATCCCGTCCCACGCGTTGACGCGGGACAGCAAAGTGACGAGGTGCTGCTTGTAGAGCCCTATCACCTCGCGGTGGGTGAAGAAGCGCGGATCTCCCTCTTGCGGCTCGGGCAGCCCGGCCCAGGCCACGTATTGACGCGCGCCGCCATACGCATCCCAGGAGTTGCCGAGCGTCACGATGAGCCGCACACCGTGGTGGGCCGCCCGGGTGAGGACCCGGTCCAGTCCTCGGAGGCTGGTCTCGTCATACACCCCCGGCGCCAGCTGGATGGTGGACACCCCCTGCTTGTCCGGCCCGTCATTGAAGCCATGAATGCGCACGCCCCAGGCGCCGAGCGCGGCGGCCTTGGCGAGCGTCTCCTCCAACACCGGAGACTCCGCCTGTCCGCCCCGGACGTCCCGGGCGGCCTCGTCCTGCAGGTAGTACGCGTTGAGCAGCACCGCCGTGGACGGCGCAGCACCCAGCCGCACGGGAGGAAGCTCTGGGCAGTCCGCGGCCTCCTGCTCGAGCTGCTCAAGGTCCCCGTCCCCACACGCCGCCAGCAGCACGAGGAACACGATCCACTGGGTCCGACGGGTCACGCGTTCCAAGGACACTCCTCCCAGCGATCGGCAGCTTACCGCTCTCCCCGCCCCCTCGCAGCCACCCTGCCCCAGGCCCGCTGAACCCGGATCAGGAGGATGCGTAATCGACGCGGAGGATGCGCTCCACGCGCCAGGCGCCGGGTGGCTCCTCAGGCCGGAGCAGCATCAACTTCGCGAGCTGCCCCACGCCCACCTCGCACTCGCGCCGGGCAGGCAGCGGCACGATGTCCCCCTCCTTCACGTCGCCGGGCGGAAGCGGCACGGCCGTGAGCCCTTGGGCGTCCACCGTCTCGATCGCCCCGAAGACCCGCAGATCACCCAGCTCTGCGATCATCCCCACGACCCGGGCCCGCAGTATCCCCTCCCTTGCACGCACCACGGGGCTGGCGGCCACTCCAATGTCAGCGACGAAGGCCTCTCCCGCCTCGCCGAAGACGTGGGCGCCCTTCACGATCACGTGCAGCAGCCCCTTCGAGTCGTTGAGCGGGATCGAGTCGTAGCGCTCCAGGCTCGCCAGCTCCGCGCGGCCGTTCGAGAGCGCCTCGAGGGCGGACACCAGGGCCACGAAGTTCAGCCGCAGCAGGGGAGCCTCTGTCTGACGCCCGGGCCAGGGCCCGGTCTCGATCAGCACGGAGGGCGTGCCCCAGAGCCCCATGTTGTCGCCAAAGGCGCGGGGCTCGAAGGCGTCGCTGTAGCGCCCGAGCTGTCCGGGGACGAGCGGATCGAGGGCATCCCGGATGACGGCGCAGACCTTCTTGCAGAGCAGCCGCCCAGGGTTGTCGCTCCGCGCCTCGTCGAAGGCCGGCGCGAGCAGCGAGATCGATGCGGGCTTGCCCGTTCTCCCCACCGCCGTGCGCCAGTCCTGGTTGTGGAGGTTGAAGCCGAGCGAAGGCTGGAGCCGATCGCGCAGAGCCTTGAGCGTCCGCCCCTCGGGGGTCTGGAGCATCAGCGCGTCCCGGTTGATGTCGATGCCCTGCGCGTTGAAGCGCTGGAAGCGCTCGGCGCCATCCGGGTTGAGCAGGGGCACGACGTGTAGGGTGAGCGCGGCGAGCACCTGCTCCACCCGGGCCTCCTGACGGTAGCGCCGGAGGTACTCGAAGAGCTCGAACAGCGCGGTGGTCGCGGTGGGCTCGTCGCCATGCATCTGGGACCAGAAGAGCACGTGCCGAGGCCCCTGGCCGACCTCCACATGGTGGATCGCGCGCTCTTCCACCGAGCGCCCCACCTCCTCGACGCGAAAGAGGTCCGGCGCGGTCTGCTGGAGCCGCTGCAGCCAGGCGACCACCTGGGCGTGGCGGACGAGAGGGAGCGGCGGACGCTCCTGGAGGCGGACTTCGTCCCAGAGCGTGGAGAGCGTGGTGGGGGCGGTGATCTCAGTCATGAACCGGGAGGGCGCAGGTCTCTGCACAGGAAGGTAGGCACCAGCCTGTCAGATTTGCTATGGGCTAACGGGCCTCTGGCCCTTTCATTGGGACTGCAAGTTTCAGGAGGAACACATCCATGAAGAGGCTGATGAGTCCGGTAGTGGCCGTGGCGCTGATCACGCTGGTGTCCGCCTGTAAGAAGGTGGAGCGGATCGAGGTGGAGCCGAAGACGGTGGCGTTCACCGAGGCGGGGAAGAAGGAGGCGCTGAAGGCCACGGCCGTGACGGCGGATGGCCAGCCGGTGGAGGGCGTGAAGTTCGAGTTCTCCTCGAGCGATCCGCAGGTAGTGACGGTGGACGGGAACGGCACGGTGGTCGCGGTGAAGAGCGGCTCGGCCTCGGTTGAGATCAAGGGAAGCGAGAAGAGCGCCAAGGTGCCGGTGGAGGTGAGCATTCCCGCGGCCATCGTCGTGAAGGGCACCCCCATCACGCTGACGGGGCTGGGCACCACGGCGACGGTCGACGCGCAGGTGCAGGATGACGCGGGCCGGCCGGTGCAGGGCGCGGCGGTGGAGCTCGGGAGCGCGGACACCAACATCGTCGAGGTGAGCGGCAACACGGTGACGGCCAAGGGCGTGGGCACCACGACGGTGACGGCGACGTCGGGCGCGCTGCGGCAGCAGGTGGAGGTGACGGTGAAGCTGCCCGCGGTGGCCTCGGTCACCATCGAGGAGGCTCCGACGACCCTGAAGGTGGGCCAGAGCGTCGCGCTGAAGGTCGCCACCAAGGCGGCGGACGGGGCGGCCATCGCTGGTGTGACGCCGACCTTCACCTCGAGCAACGAGAAGCTCGCCACCGTGGACGCCACGGGCAACGTGAAGGCCGTGAAGCCGGGCGCCGTGACGATCACCGCGAAGAGCGGCGACAAGACCGACAACGCGAAGATCACGATCAAGAAGAAGTAACCTCGAAGCCACGAGAGGGGCCTGGAATCGAGAGGGAAACCTCAAAGGTTCCGGGCCCTTCGCCTTTTCAGCTTCTGGGGGCGGTGTTGGGCTGCAAGGGCCTGGAGATGCTCGATCAATTCCCTGTCTCGTCCCAGATCCGTCCTTGGCGCGCGATCTCTTCGCGCAGCCAATGCTCATGGGGAAGCAGGCTGATCATGGCCGATTCCTGGCCCAGCCCTGTCACCGAGATGCCGGCCAGCTCGGTCCCCGCCCCCCTCCGCCTGAAGCAGGGGCCGCCATCATCACCCCGGAAGATGGCTCCATCCGGCTCCTCCAAGAGAAACCTCCCGCCAGCGGGATCCAAGGCCTTCAGGACCTTGCTCTGGATCAACAGGCGTCTGCCATCCACCGCTCCACGCGAATCGTCGTAGCCGAAGCCCACTCGCGTCACCGGCTCGCCGGGTGGGCAGCGACCATGACTGCCTCCGGGTAGCGGTTGTCCGCGTCGGGCGTTCCTACGATCTCGAAGAGAATGGGGTTGTCGCCGTCGGCGAGCACGCCGAAGGGAAATTCTTCTTCCTTCAGGCCGGCATCGTCCTGCCGTGGGGGTGAATCCGTTGCCATACCCTGCTCGGGCGCGGGGGACGAACAGCCACCGCAGCCTGTGCAGGCCGCGATGAGGCCCCAGAGCAGGACCCTGAGTACACGGGAAACACAGCGCATGCTCAGTTCCTGGACTTGGAGGCCGCTTTCTTCCGGGCGCGCTTCGTGACGGGGGCGGGTGTCTGCTCGGACTCGGCGTCCGCGGCCATCGGCAGCTCCGTCTCCCTTGAGGCTTCTAGCGTGAGTCCATGGTGTTCTCCACCAGCGGTTGGAAGCACGCGGAGTGAAGGCTCGCTGAAGGGCACCTTGAACACCTGACGATGAGCTTCTTCATGGCGTCCCAGAGGTTGGCTGGCGAGGAGAGTCGAAGAAGGGCACATAGCACCCATCCTCATACTCGAATGCCTTGGGCCCACAGGGGGGCGTGAGAGTGGCCAGTGCCCACCAGCAGCCGCCATTGATGGCCCGCTGCCCTCGGTCGCATGGGGGCTTGCTCTGGCCAGGGTAGGGTTGCTTCGGCATGGACCTGCCAAGGGCGTAGATGGGCACTGTTGCGCCTGGCACCTCCACGCTCGCCAAGGCCTCCTCGGCCACGCCCCCGTCCGTGGCGAACTGGGCCAGTTCCTCGGGCGTGGCGAGCCAGGACGCAGGATCGGGGTCCGGCTCTGGCTTCTGCCGTGAGGGCAGCGCCAGCAGCACCGCCAATGCCACGACCAGACCGCTCACGAGTCCCGCGCTGGCCAGGGCGAGCCAGGCGTGGAAGGAGGGGCGTCGGTGCCGATCCTCCCGCGTGGAGTTGCTGCGCGGCGTGCGCGCCGGTTCCGTGTCGGAGAGCAGCTCTTCCTCCTGCAGCCCATCCGAAGAGGCGTTCCTCACTTCCGAAAAACAGGCGCCCTCCTCCGTGGGCACGGCGCTGAGAGTGGGGAGGATGGGCCTGTCCACCTTGGGCCCGGCCGTCTCCACCACCCCTTGGACATCCTGCTCGAGCTGCTCCGCTGTGCCCCGGGCTTCCCTGTCCTCGGAGAGCAGCCGCAGGGTGAGGGCCTCCAGCTCCAAGCTGACCGTGGCCATGGCGCTCGGGGCAAGCACCTCACGCTTCACGGGCTCTCCCCCGTCCGTGCACGGCGGCAGGTACACCCCCGTCACCATGCGGTAGAGCACCACTCCCAGGGCGTATAGGTCATCCGAGGGCCGGGAGTGCCAGCGAGCCTCGGTGTCCTTCCTGAAGCGCCAGGTGAAGGACTTCTGCTCCGGGGGCCGGTAGGCGCTGGTACCTGGGGGCGCCGTGGTGTCCGTGAGCGGCTGGGCGCCGGCGAACCAGCCGCTTCCCCAGTCCACCAGCACCGCGCGGCCCGCAGGAGTGACGCGGATGTTGTCCCCCTTCACGTCCCGGTGGACGGCGCCGCGCGCGTGGGCCGTGGCCAGGGCTCCGGCAAGCTGCGCCAGCACACAGAGCACCTCCCGCGAGGAGCGTGGCTGCTCCCGAAACCAGTCGTAGAGGGTGAGCCCCTCCACCCACACCATCACCACGTAGGGGTAGCGGTAGCCTTTCGGCCCTGTCCACACGCCCATGTCCTCGTACCCGGGAATGCAGGGGTGCTCGCAGCGCCGCAAAAGCTCCGCCTCGCGTGGGAAGCGCGGATCCTGGGGGTTGCGAGCCAGCTTGAGAGCTACCGGGGGCGCCTCGGGGTGCCCGGCCCGCTGGGCCCGGAACACCACGCCGAAGGTGCCCGAGTCCAGCCGCTCGAGGATGAGCCAGGGGCCCACGGGGGTGCCTGGCACCGGGACGTGGGCATAGACGGTTGTCTCTTCTTCACCGCTCATGAGGGGTCTCCGAAGCAGGCAGGGAGTTGGAGACACCCTACCGCAAAGGTGGCCCGTCTGACACCCGCTCCCTTGGGTAGCGCTCAGCACAAGACCCGGGCGACTGGCAGGTGTCCCACAAGCCGTAGGTGCTGCCCGATGTGCGAGCAAAGAAGGGTGAGGGGCTGGTTCCATTCAAGGTGGAGCAGGCCCTGAAGCGCTGGGAGGAGGGCACCTGGGCCCTGGATCTGGAATAGTGATCCCTGGCGCCGTCTCCAAAATGTCTCCATTGTGAGATCATGGCGGGATGACACGAACAGCGAGGCGGCCCCGGCGAGTGTCGGCTGCGTGGATCGTCGTTGCCGCAATGAGCACGGCTTGCGCCACGAGCCCCAAGCTCCCGCCCATCGCGCCAACGCTCGAAGAGACCCAAGTGTCGGCGAGTGCCATGCTGGCTCGCGAATATCCCGACTGGGCCACGGCTCCCGCGCCGGTCCCGGGACGAGTCGTTGGACTGCTCATCCCTGCCGAGTCGAAGTGGGGGCGCAGCTTGGAGTGGATCGGCGAATCGATCGTCGTGCAACCGGGATCCTATTCGTCGTTTGGACCGGAGAGGATCCGTACCTATGAGCTCCATGCGAAGAGCGTGAGCCCGCGGCTGGTCTACTTCGCGGTGCCAGATCCGGCGGCGGGCCTCGTGTTCCAATCCGATATGGCGGTCCAGACGCTCGACGGTCAGGTGAGGTCGTTCTCCGCCGCGCTGTTCACGCCGAAGATGGACAACCCCTGGGGCCTGGGCTCCGAGGCCCACCTCGCCGAGCTCGAGATCAGTGGAGGCGAAGGGAACGCCCAAGCCCCACGCTACGAGCTCGTCGCCACTCACGTACGTCTCCTCGA
>NZ_DASPHO010000481.1:0-4525 GCF_035629615.1 Hyalangium sp.
ACGAGACGTCATGTTTCCGTTGCCAGCGGAGCTGCGAGGAAGCTCGGGGCCGGGCACGCTGATGGTTCGTCCGGAGGACGTGGAGATCGGCACGGAGGGAACGTCGCTGCCGCTCTCCGCGCGGCTGTTTCTCGGCCAGGCGGCGGAGTACCGCTTCCCCGTAGGTGACACGCTCCTGCGTGCCGTGGGCCCACCCATCGAGGCGCGTGCAGGACAGGTGCTCCAGGTCCGCTTCCGGAAGGCGAAGCTGTTCCCCGTTACTGGAGCAGGCTGACAGCACACCCCGCGATTCGTCCGGGCTGGCGGGGAGAGCGGGTGCCGCTTCCGGAGGCGGTCTTCTCCAACCTGTATGGTTGTCAGACAGGTTTGCGGCAGGCTCCGCCGGCAGGCGGCCCTCCGGTCCGGGTCTACGTCTACGGCGAGCGGTCTTGCTTCACAGCCGAGGCCCGTGTCAGGGCAGGATTCAGGAGTCGCTGGCGCAGCACTTCTGTACTGATGAGCTCGCAGAGCTCATATGGCGAGTTGGAGCTGATGCGCGACATGCCATGCGTCTCGCCAGCTCAGCCATGCGAGCCTCATGTCCGGTTGGCGCCCGGCCGAGGCGAGCAACTCCGCGAGTGGCGGTGTCCCGTGTGACGTCAGATACATGAGGGAGCAGCTCGCTCCGTCAACAACCTCGGGCTGGAGCCTGAGCCCCTGCCAGTAGCGCACGAGCTGATCCGGGTCGGGCTTATGCTCCTCGGCCCGGTCGCCATCTTCATCGCTGGCGCTCCCACGTTCAGTCCCGGTAGCCAGGATCGAAGCTGATCGCCGGCTGGCCCGGCAGACACATCGGCCCCGGCCCGAGCGAGCCGTACCAAGCTGCCGCCATCATCGGACGGGCACCCAGACTGCGCTGCTCCGAGCGCCGGAGGACAGCCGCATCGGCCGGCGGACCGGACCTGAAGAGGCTGTGGGCCTTCATCCAGGCCAGCAGGCTGCTCAGTGCGAGACCGAGCCGGGACTCACGGTGCGGCAGCGGTGACCCAAGGTCTGGAGAAACGCTCGCGGTGAGATGACTCATGGGGGTGACTCCTCAGATCGGCCCAGTGATTCCAAGGATATGACGCGTCGCGTCAGTGCCTTCAACCCATTATCGGGCGACAGCCGCAGGGGTTGCGTGCTGTCACGGAAGACAGGTTTTACTGGACCAGGCTGACATCACACCGGCCCGAGGCGTCCCGGGTGAGGTCCTCGGCCACGGTGCGCAGCAGGTTGCGAGTGACGGTGGAGCGCTCGTCCTCGGCGGACTCGCCCTGGGTGAGCCAGGAGGCCACCTTGCTCAGGCTCGCCGCTGTCACCACCTGGAGGCGCACGTTCAGCTGTACCACGAAGGACTCGTTGGACTCGGGCGGCTCCTTCAGCGTCCACGCGGTGCGCTCCAGCGCCAGCACCGGAGTCCCCGAGGGCAAGGCGCGCCCGTCCAGCAGGTACTCACCCTTCGAGAACGAGAGCACCTGGGTGAGCCTCGCGGAGTCCACCTGCTCGTCGAACCACAGCTTGCGGCGGCGCAGCAGCGTCAGCTCCACCTCCAGCCGCCCCGCCAGCCCCAGCCGCAGCAGCCGATCCAGCTCCTGCGTCACGAAGGCCTGCGCCTCGGGCCGCACCACCACGCGCCGCCCGCTGAGGGTGGCCGTGCACTGCGCCCGAGGCTCGTCCGCCCACGCTCCAGGCGCGAGGAACCCCATCGCGGCCACCAGCGCCGCGCCGAGCCCTCGGGCCTGTGCTCCGAGTCGTCTCATGCGTGTCAGAAAGGCCGCGTGAAGAGCAGCCGGGCCTCCGGTACCCAGGAGGCGCGTTCGTCCGCGCGCCACGCAGTGGTCAGCTCCACCTCGTCCCCGAAGTGCAGGTTCACGCCCACCCCCAGCCGCGCGTCCGTCCAGCCCGTCTCCTGCCGCACCGTGCCCACATCCGCGAAGGCGCCGAAGAACCCCCAGCGGTACTCGGCGCTGGCGAGCACCGAGGCGTCCCCCCGGAACTCCTTGAAGGCGTAGCCGCGCAGCGCGCTCCACCCGCCTAGGCCCTCCTGCTTCTGCAGGGGGAGCTCCTCGCCGCCCGCGGCTCGCAGGCGCAGGCGCAGCGCGTCGTCACGGCGCGTGGGCACGTAGAGGAGGGTGTCGCTCACCAGCTTCCAGAAGCGCGTCCCCTCGTCGCCGCCGAAGGAGGGGCGGGCCACCTCCACCGTGACGAAGCTCCGCAGCGCGAGGCGGGCCGGCCACTCATCCTCGAGGGAGAGCAGCGGGAGCTCCGGGCTCCGGAAAAGCGAGCCCGGCTCGTCGCGTCCCCTCCCATCGCTCGCGTACTCGAGCCGTCCAACGAGCGAGCCGAAGCGGGCCTCGGTCACCGGCGCGTTGGGGAAGGGCAGGGAGTCACGCCGGAAGACGGACAGCGGCCGCGCCAGGCTCACCATCGAGGCGTAGGAGTCCCGGCGGTACTCGCCCCCCAGGAGCCAGCGGTTCCCGAGCCGCCACGTCGCGAAGGCCGCCACTCCCTTGCGTCGGAAGTAGTCCGCGTCCGGGCGGTTGAGCAGGGCGGAGTAGATGTACGAGTCGATCGGGCTGATCCGCCACCGGTCCATGGTGTCGGTGAAGTCATGGATCTGGCCACCCAGCTCCGCCAGCCCCAGCGAAGGAACCCGGGCCTTCGCGCCGAGCAGCCAGTTGAGCCGGCGCTGGCGCCGCGTCTGCTCGGGGTCATCCGGGATGTGCTGGCCTCCCAGGCGCAGGGGAATGAAGAACGCCGTCTCCAGCGTCACGTGGGCCCGGTCACCGGGATCCCACACGCGCAGCTTGCCTTCGAGCCCGGGGGCCAGCCCCGTCACCTGCGTGTGCACCGGCAGCAGACCCAGATCAAAGTCGGGCCTGCGTGGCCGCACGTTCACCACCACGCGACGGCCTCGGAGGCCGAGCCCCGCGCGCGCTCCGTGCTCATCGTCGTCACCCCACCACACCTCGACGATGTCCTCCCACGGGAAGTCGACCTCCACGCGCCGACGCTCGCGCCGGGGCTTCTGTTCCTCCTCGCGAACGGTCCGGTAGCGCCGCGCGCCGTCCCCGGTCCGCTCCTCCACGATCTGGACCTTCGGGGCTCGCCGCTCCACGTTCCTCACCTGGAGGTAGGGCAGCCGCTCCTCCATGCGAGCCACCGCTCGGGACATGTCGCTGCGCAGGAAGATGTCCCCCGCCTGGATCCCCAGCGCCTCCCGGATGCGTGGCACCTGGTCCGCGTCCACACCCTCCACGTCCACGCCCTCGATGTGGCCCTCATCGAGCTCCACCTCCAGGCGGCCATCCGGGTGCAGGACCGCACTGAGGCTGGCCAGGAGGTAGCCGTCATCGCGCAGCTCAGAGAGCACACGCTCGAGGGCCGCGGTGAGGCCTCCCGAGACAATGCCGGGCTGGAGCTCGCCCTGTGCGTCGAGGCGGACGAACCACTCTCGAGGTGGACGGAGCGGCGGACAGGTGGGGGTGATGGGGGTGACGCTCACGGTCACGCGCTGCTCGGAGATGCGCAGCGTGGCCACCACCTCGTCGTCGTCGTCATCATCATTGTCATCGTCATCGTGCTTCCGCACGGCCTCCCAGGTCACCGAGCGGAACATGTGCTCGCGCAGCTCTCGGGGCGTGAGGTCCTGCAGTCCCTGGAAGAAGAGGGAGGCGACGAAGGGGTGCTCCTCGACCGTGACCTCCAGTGTCGGAGCCGAGCCCTCCGCGAGCCTCAGCGTGGGAGTGAGGTTCGCGAAGAGGTCCGTGCGCGCGAGGCGGCGCAAGCCTCGGGTGGCCTGCTCCACGGTGAGCGGACCCGTCGCGGGCAGGCCGCTCAGCGTGCGCACTTGATCGACCGTGAGGCGCTGGAGGCCCTTCCATTCGATCCCCGCGAGCGTCTGGGCCTGCCCGTCCACGCGGAGCTGGAGCGTGCCGAGTGCAGAGGGCAGAGCCTCCGACGCCTCGTCGGTGTCCTGACAGCTCTCGGCCTCCAGGGTGGGCAGGGCCGGCGCGGTGGGCGCGGTGCCTGCAGGCCCCGCGTCTGGCGGGGAGCCCGCATCCGGCGCACCGACGCTCTCCACAGGGCCTCCATCGGGCGGCCCCCCCTGAGCACCTGCGAGGAGCGGGAGGAGACACGAGAGGAAGAGGACGAAGCGGTTCATGCCTGGCTTGGAGAGCACGCGCCGTTCCAAGCCATGGCGCGCCGTAAGTGTCTGAAAGGACGAGGAATGGAGCAACGGGCGGATGTCATTTCCACATCCCGATGTCACGGCGCGATGTGAGGGTGACATCGCCCTCATGGCACTGGGAGGCCCAGCGCCTTGATGCGGCGATAGAGGTTGCCCCGGTCCACGTGCAGCAGGCGCGCTGCCCCGGCGATGCTGCCTCCCTCCTCCAGCGCCGCGCGGATGAGCTCCCGCTCGAAGTCCTCCACGTGCTCGCGGTAGCCCTTCTCCCCGAAGGTGAGGCGGCCGGCGCGGGGGGCCTGGGGCGCGACGCTC
>NZ_DASPHO010000482.1:0-4236 GCF_035629615.1 Hyalangium sp.
GCCCACGGTGATGGCGGCCGGAGTGCGGGCCGGCGAGTAGTTGCAGGCGCTCGAGTTGTCGTTGCCCGCCGCGACGGCGAACACCACGCCCGCGTTGATGGCGCTGGTCACCGCGTCATCCAGTGCCTGCGTCGCGCCGCCGCCGAGGCTCATGTTGGCCACGGCCGGCTTGATGTGGTTGGTGCGCACCCAGTCCACGCCGGCGATCACGCCCGCGTTGGAGCCCGAGCCGTTGCAGTCCAGCACGCGCACCGCGTGGATCGTCACGCCCTTGGCCAGGCCGTAAGTCGTTCCGCCCACGGTGCCCGCCACGTGAGTTCCGTGGCCATGGCAGTCATTGGCGTTGCCGCCAGACGTCACCGCGTCGAACCCGTTGCCCATGCGGCCGGTGAACTCCGAGTGGGTCAGCCGCACGCCCGTGTCCACGATGTAGGCGTGAACGTTGCTGGCCGTGTTGGCGTAGTTGTAGGTGCTGTTGAGCGGCAGGTTCTGCTGATCCGTGCGGTCGATGCCCCACGTCGCGGGGCTCTGGGTGCCGACGGCCTCCACGTAGCCGTTCTCCTCGACATAGGCCACGCGCGGATCCTGGAGCAGCTTCTGGACCGACGCCTCGCTCATCCTCACCGCGAAGCCGTTGAGCGCCGACTTGTAGGTGATGAACACCTGGCCCTGGTGCTTGAGGGCCATCTCCTGGGCGATGCTCTGGGTGCCTACCTGCGCCACTTCCTTGAGGTTGTCCTTCAGCACGACGATGTACTCGCCGAAGACGGGCTTCGAGCTCCTCAGGAGCTGAGCCACCTGACCGATCTCCTGCTTCGACTCGTTGACGTCGACATCCTGGCCTTCCATGCCACCGCACGCGGTGACCGCCAGGAAGGAGAACGTGTACGCAGCTTGCTTGATGCGCTTCATACGACCTCGGGGGATTGGGATGACGTGGCGCCTCGGAGCACCAGGGTGAAACGGCGCGTGAAGCTACAGGCTCTCGCGTGTGGCGGTCAATCCCCGATAAAGCAAATTCATGAGGTTTACATGTATGACTTCTATTTTTGAAATACCGCAAATTTCCAGTTTTAGGCATCTGCAACCGGGTGGCAGTTGACTCAGGTTTCCGGCGGGGTTCAGGCGGGGAGCTTGATGCCGGAGAGCCGCTGGTAGAGCTCCACGGCGAAGCCATCGGTCATGCCGGAGATGTAGTCGGTGACGCAGAGCAGGCGCTGGTACGGGGAGAGGCGGCGGATGGCCTCGTTGCGATCCGGCTCGTGCGCGCCTGGCCGCTGGAGGAACTCGAGCGGGAGCAGCTGGCGCAGCTTCTTCTCCTCCTTGTTCGGGGTGTCCGTGACGATGGCGGAGGCGAACATGTCCAGCAGGCCGCCCAGGGTCTTGAAGCCCGCGCTCTCGATCTGGAGGACGCGCTCGCTCTCGTAGCCCTTCTCGCGGGTGATGCGCTTGATCTCCTCGAGCTGGTGGTTCATGGCCTCCCGGGAGGACACGAGCGACTGCTCCCAGCGCCCCTGCTCCAGGGCCTCCACGGCCTCGGAGAACACGGCCACGCACTCCTGGATGAGGACGCCGATGGCGCCCGAGCGCAGCACGCCCATGCGGCTCTCGGGCTGGAGCTCCTGGGGAGGACTGGGGAGCTCGCGCATCCGCGCTACGCCCTCCAGCAGCGCGCAGGCCTTCTCCAGGGGGATGAGCCCCAGCATGGCCGAGTCCTCCAGATCGATGATCGCGTAGCAGATGTCGTCCGCGGCCTCGACGAGGAAGGCCAGGGGGTGGCGGGCGAAGGCGCCGGGCCCGCGCTCGGGCAGGCCGAGCCGCTGGAAGGCCTCGCGCGCCAGCTCCGCGTCGTCCTGGAAGTACCCGAACTTCTTCTCCGAGATGAGGCGCTTGTCCCGGGCCCTGCCGGGGATGACGGAGGGACACGGGTACTTGCTCATGGCGCCGATGGTGGAGACGGTGTAGCGCAGGCCGCCCTGCCGCTCGCGCGACTGGAGCCGGTTGAGGATGCGGAAGCCCTGCGCGTTGCCCTCGAAGCGCACCAGATCCTGCCACTCGGCCTCGGAGGCAAAGGGGCCTGGCGCGCCAGAGGACTGGGAGGACCAGGGGGTGAGCTTCTGCTCGGCCCAGTGCTGGATGGCGGCCTCGCCCGAGTGGCCGAACGGCGGGTTGCCGATGTCATGCGCGAGACAGGCCGCGGCCACGAGCGTGCCCAGGTGGGAGGGCTCGACATCCAAGATGCCCTGGCGGCGCAGGGCCTTGCCCGCGAGCTGCCCCAGCGTGCGCCCTACACACGAGGCCTCGATGCTGTGAGTCAGCCGGGTCCGCGTGTAGTCGCTCGTGGAGAGCGGGAAGACCTGCGTCTTGTCGTGCAGTCGACGGAAGGCGCTGGAGAAGACGATGCGGTCATAGTCCTTGTCGTACTCGGTGCGCTCGTCGTGGGACTCGGGCGGGCGCCTGGAGCCCAGGCGGTGCCCCGACAGGAGCTGCTGCCAGCGCTCGTTTCGTTCCGTGCTCACGGTTGCTCATCCTCCGGTAGGGCGGGCGGCGCATCCTGCTCTGCCGGCCTTGGGACCGCCAACCTCCCCGCGAGGGCCTCATTGGGAGGTAGCCTGGGGCGCGCAGGTACTCTCTCACCGGAGGTAGCCATGAGGCTGAAGGCGCTGTGGGTCGCTGTGTCGCTGCTGGCAGTTCCCGGAGTGGCGCTCGCGCAGAGCCCTCTCGATGGGTTCAAGAAGGCCGCGGGCAAGCAGGTGGGGGACACGGCCAAGGCCGCGCTGGAGAAGAAGATCAACTCCAAGCTGAAGCAGGAGGCGAGCAAGAACCAGTGCAGCTTCAAGTCGGGGACGGACGTGCTGGAGCCCGGCTGTGACCAGAAGCTCAAGAACCTGGCGGGCGTGCTCGTGGACGCCAAGAAGCAGCTCGATTCGGGGGGAGTGAAGAACTACAAGTTCGAGGTCTCCGGGCACACCGACTCGGCCGGAGACGCGGCGAAGAACAAGCAGCTCAGCGAGAAGCGCGCGGCCGTCATCGTGAAGGAGCTGGTGGCGCGCGGCGTCCTCAAGAACGAGATCCTCTCCGTAGGGCGCGGCTCGGAGCAGATGCTCGTGAAGCCCGACGACACGGCGGCGAAGAAGGCGAAGAACCGGCGCTACGAGGTCCAGGTCCGGTTCTGACAGCGGCCAGGCGCCACCGTCACTTTGACAGACGTGCGCCCATGGCTACGTTGAAGCTCGCATGTCCGGACATTGGCACCGCATTGCCCGCTGGCTGAGGCTGGGGCTGACCAGCCTGGCGCTCGTCATGGGCGCCATGCCAGCACATGCGCTCCCAGCGGCCCGGGCCGTGGTGACGCTCTCGCTCGAGCAGCGCAAGTCCGCCAGGCAGGACACAGCGCGTGAGGCGTCCCCGCATGTCCACCATGAGGCGGGGAGAGACTTCGCTCTCCTCTCCTCCTGGGCCTCGCCCGAGGCCAGCGTCCCGGAGACGCGTCCTCCGGGCCCGCCGCGCCGCCTCTTCATTGCCCACCGAGCGCTCCTCCACTGAGCCGTTCCAGGGACCCATTCCTGGAACGCCTTTCCTTTCAGCTCGTGGAGCAAGCTGTGATGACTCACCCCAGAGGGGTGCGCGCCCGTGTGCGCGCCGTCTTCAAGTTCTTCATTCGTGTGCTGCGGTTCCTCTTCATCCTTGGACTGGTGGTGCTGCCATCGCCCTTGGTGATGGCTCTGGTGGTCATCCTGGATCCCAACCGCCGCAACCTGCCGGCCGAGGTCCTCCGCAAGAAAGAGTGACCTGGCAGCTCACCTGGGCGGAAGCTGCAGCTGGGGGGTGCTCTTGAACCACTCCGCCGCCTCGCGTGCGATCTCAGGGGGGATGGTGTGGGGGCCGTCGAACTCGTGGTAGCGCACATCGTATCCAGCTCTCTGGAGCCGGGGCACGAGGCGCCGGCTACAGGCGGTGATGGGCAGCACGGCATCCTGGATCCCATGGGAGACGAAGAGGCGCGGCTCGCCGTGCTGCTCCACGGGGGCAGCGAACCCCGGCGAGAACGCGAGGACGTGGGTGAACAGGTCCCCATTGGCGATCCCCAGCGAGAGGGCGTACGAGGCCCCATCGGAGAAACCGCCGATGGCGATGCGCGCCGGGTCCACGGCGTAGTGAGCGAAGACCCAGGCCAGCGCTTGATCGATGAAGGTGACGTCCGGTCCGTAGTCTCCGCGGATCACATCCCACGTC
>NZ_DASPHO010000483.1:0-13218 GCF_035629615.1 Hyalangium sp.
CTGGCCGAGTGCGGGACATCGTCAAGGATCTGCGCTCCTTCGCGCGCGCCGCGGACGATGAGCGGCAGCCGGTGGACCTTCACCGGGCCATCGAGAGCGCGCTGCGGCTCATGGGGCACGAGTTCCCCCACCGCGCCCGCCTCGAGAGGTCCCTGGCGCCTGTCCAGGCTGTCCTGGGGAGCGAGGCCCGCCTGGAACAGATCATCGTCCACCTGGTGAAGAACGCGCTCGAGGCGCTCCCCCAGCGGCAGGCCGAGCAGAACCTCATCCGCATCTCGACTCGGAGCCAGAAGGGGTGGATCTCCATCGAGGTGGAGGACAATGGCCAGGGCATGACGCCGGAGGTCCGGCAGCGCATCTTCGATCCCTTCTTCACCACGCGAAAGGACAAGGGGCGCACGGGCCTGGGGCTCTCCATCTCCTTGGCGCTCGCCCAGCTGATGGGGGGCTGGATCGATGTTCGCAGCACGCCAGGACAGGGGAGCACGTTTCAGCTGATGCTGCCGGTCCTCGTGGAGCCGGCCGCGAGCGGCACTGGCACGAGAGGGCAGGGCGGGTGACGGCTTCACAAGAGCAAGGTGGCTCCGCGGCAGGGGGGCGGCAGGCCTTCCTCTCGGCCCTCGTGGCCGGTTTCGTTCCCCTCTTGGGGCTCCCCGTGGTCTGGGGGCTCGCGGCGCTCGGGCGGAAGAGGGAGCCGAGCCCCCTCTATCAGCGCTGGTACCGGCGGCTCGTGGCGCTGGCGATCCTGGACACGGTGGTGGCCGCCGCCTTTTTCAGCATGACGCTGACGACCTGGCGGAACATGGGCAGGCCGCCGCCGCCCCTCGCTCCGCCCAAGGCGCTGGGCGCCGTCGTGGACCCGAACCACCCGGGACCCGGGCTCCGGTTCCTCCAGGTGGATGAGCGGGGCCCGGCGGCGGCGGCGGGCCTGCAGGGGGGCGACGTCGTGCTTCATGCCCAGGGGCAGCCTGTCGACAGCATCCAGGCGTTGCGCGACGTGCTCCAGGCCGCGCCTGCGGGAGGAACGGTTCAGCTGGAAGTGGCGCGTGAGGGGGCACGGCGAGAGGTGGGCGTCGTGCCGGTGGAGGCGTCCTCCCTCGCTCCGCCTGCTCGGGGCTTGTTCGAGCCTCAGCCGTCTGGGGAGCCCGTGCTCGCCCGGGACGTGTGGAGAGGCGGGCTCGGCACGGTGCTGGCGGCGGTGGCCCTGCTCGTGCTCTGGGCCGTGGGCCGGCGACGGGGGGCCGACGCGCGCCCGCTCTTCGTGTTGGGGGTGCTCGGGGTCTCGGGGCTCGGCGCTCTGGCGACGTCCAGGGGACTGGCCGCGCTGCTCGGCGGACCCTCCCGGGGCACAGCGCTGCTCACGGTGTCCGTGAATGCCCTGCTGCTCCTCCTCGTGGCGGCGGTGCTCGTGAGGCGCGGCGCTCCCGAGGCCCCGTCACCGGAGGCCCGGGGGTGGCTCGGGATCTACTTCGCGAGCCTGGGGCTCCTCGTCACCCTGGGGATGCGCACCTTGATATTGATGTCCTGGTTCTCCCAGGTGTTCGCCGCCTCCCCTGAGCAGAGCCAGCACCCGATGATGGAGATGGCCCGCCAGGGGCCGCTGGGCGCGGCAGGCTGGGTGCTGCTCGCGGTCCCGGTCGTGCTGCTCGCTCCGGTGGGCGAGGAGCTGCTGTTCCGTGGGGTGCTCTTGCCCTGGCTGAGCGGGTGGATGGGGCACGTGGCGGCGCTGACCGTGAGCGCCGGCGTCTTCGCGTCGCTCCACCTCTTCTATGGAGTCTTCACCGGGTGGATCCTCTTCCTGGGGCTCTTGCTGGGCTGGGCGCGGCTGGCCAGCGGGGGGCTGCGCGCACCCATCCTCCTGCACGTCACCATCAACGGCACCGCACTGCTGATGCTGGCCCGGAGCCTCACGGGCTGAGCACGATACGGGAGCTGCAAAACCCGCCCGGGCTTCTCAGCGTCGGGTGAGCGTGCCGGTAAAGCCGAGGGGCAAGGCCACGTTGGCCAGCATCATGCGGACCTCCTCGGGCGCTGACAGCTGGAGGCGATAGCGGGTGCACATCAAGTGGCACAACAGCATCAGCTGCGCGGTGCCCAGGCCTGCTCCAATGCACGTGGTCGGGGCCCAGCCGAATGGGACGTAGCTGGCGCCGGAGCAGGGCCCATGGGGCGCGTCGGCCAGCCAGCGGTCGGGGTCGAAGGCGTCAGGGTCCTTCCAGTGCTCCGGGGCATGGTGGACGAGGTAGGGACTGACGTAATAGCGCTGGCCCGTCTTGAGGCTCGCCTGTTCGAGCTGGATGTCCGTGCGTGCGAGCCGGGTCATGAACATGGGGGGACCCCACATCCGCAGCGTCTCCTTGACGAAGCGGTGGGTCACCGGGGCAACGCGGGTGGGTGCGCTGTAGAAGTCCTCCAGCTTCAGCGGCGAGAGCTCGCGGGCCAGCCGCTGGGCCCACTCGGGCCTGCGAGTCAGCTCGTAGAGCAGGCAAGTGGCCGCGGCCCCCGGTGGACCAGCGATGGCCGTCAATACCGCGGTGACCGCGTCAACGGCCCGGTCCATGCCGAGCACCGGCAAGAGCTCGACGATCGGGTCGGCCAGGTCGAGCTGGCGCGGCCTGCGGCCGGTGGCACGGCCTCTCAGCTCGCGGCGCACTGCCGAGCCGGCGCCCACCTGAATCCAGATGGCGCGCAGCTCCTGCCAGAGTGTGTCACGCCCCGGTCCGATGGCCAGCAGCTGGGTGAGCTTGAGGGTCTGATCCCGCAGGACACGCGACACGTCAGTGGGCTTCAGGCCCGTCACCACCGTGGGCACCAGGGCCTGGCTACACACCTCTTGCGCCACCCAGACCCAGTCGAGGGGGCGGTCGAGCCGCTCCTCGAGCAGCTCGCTCATGCGGGCGGCGAGTCGCGCGACGGCCTCGGCATCCGACAGGCGGCGCAGCTGCGAGAGCCAGGCGGTGCGCACCTCCTTCCAGGAGACAGGACTCCCTCTGCGGCCCCGCAGCAGATCTGCGAGCTTGTCGGGCAGGGTGAGGTCGCTGAAGTTGAGCGCGTGGATCTTCTGGGCGGCCTCGGGATCGAACACGCCCAGCTCACCGTCGCGGACCCAGAGGACGCTCCCTTCCGCATGGCACCGCGTGCGCATCTCATGAACGAAGGGGGTTTCCTCGGGAGGGGTGGCCATACGTCCTTCGCCAGGAGCGGTGGGGCGCGGAGCTTGGCCGCGCCCCACCTGGGTGTCAGTTACATGCTGCGGTAGCCCCACCAGCCGTAGACGTTGTCCTTGCGCCGGATGGACAGCGCCGCCATCACGGCACGCATGATCTTCTTCACTCGAGTCACCTCCCTCCCTTTCCTGGTTGTCATACGGGTCAAAGCCGGGTTGGAACCCGGTGCAGGGTGAACCGGGGCGGAGCGAGCGCCGCGGTGACGCTGGGCCGGGTGTCATGAGGGGTGACGCTCAGCCGGTGGCCGTCCAGGAGGATCCGCAGGACGTCCTCGACCAGCTCCAGGGAGAGCACGGCCGCGGGACACGAGTGCGGACCCCACCCGAACGGGAGGAAGGCCTGGGGGCTCTTGAGGGTGGCCCACCGCTCGGGCTCGAAGCGGGCCGGCGCGTCCCAGTGCCGCGGGTGGCGCTGCACGGCGTAGGGACAGACGAGCACCTGGTCCTCGGGAGTGACGGGGACGCCAGCCACCTCGTGGCTCCTCGCAGGCCGGGAGACCAGCAGCCATGCCACTGGCCACAGTCGCAGCGCTTCTCGGACCACCCAGGCGGGCTCGGCGCGTGTGGGCGGATGCGTGCCCAGCAGGTAGACCGACCAACCGAGGACGAAGCCGAGCGAGCCCGCGACGGAGAACACGAACGACAGGAACACCTCCGCCAACTTCACCGCCGCTGTGCCGGGTTCCGCCCCAGTCACGACGACGTCGAGCAGATCCGTGGGCTCGCGGGTGCCCTGCTTTCGCCGGTGCTCAATCGCCTGGATCAGCTGGCGCTCCACGCGGAACCGGAACAGCGCGCGGGTGAAGCGGAAGGAGCGGAAGACGTGCTGCCGGGCCCCGGCGAGGACCGCGCGCTGGATGACTTCCTCCACCGTCTGACGCAGCCGCACCGGGCTGTCGGGCGCGAGCAGCGCGTGCGCGAGGTGCCGGTACATGAGCCAGTTGCCCGCATCAGGCCACTCACGGGCCGGTATCAGGGCCTGCCGCACCGTCTCCTCCAGCCCGCTCGCGTGCGCATCAAGGTAGGCGCGCAGCAGCGTCCGGGATGCACGGCTGATGCGCACCTGGGCCTCGCGCGGGCCGAACGCGCCTCGCCGGGAGTAGAAGAAGTCGGCGTGATCCTCGTACAGGCCCTCGCTGTTGGACAGGACGGCCTTGGAAGCCGCCGGCTCTGAGAGGCACAGCTGCCGGCCCGGCAGCCAGAGGGAGTCGCCGGCGGCGGGGAACGCCTGGTCGAGAAACAGGAGCGGGTCCTTCGCGAACTCGACGGTTGGCTCTCGCCCATCCTTGCGCCCTGCCATTGCCTCGCTCGCTCCCACGGCCTGCGCGCCGACGATACACCGCGACTTCCAAAGCCTGCCAGGTAACATCCGCCGCATGACCCGACGCATTCGGACCCTGCTCACCGCGCTGCCCATCACGGCGGCGCTGGTTGCTCCCCCCGCCCTCGCGTGTACCAGCATGCTGGTCTCCAAGGGGGCCACCACGGATGGTGCGACCTTCATCACCTACAGTGCGGACTCGCACGAGCTCTACGGGGAGCTGTACTACACCCCCGCGCGGCGCCATGCGTCCGGGGCCCAGCGCGACATCTACGAGTGGGACACGGGGAAGTTCCTCGGGCGGATCCCCGAGGCGCCCGTCACCTACTCGGTGGTGGGCAACATGAACGAGCACCAGCTCTCCATCGGCGAGTCCACCTTCTCGGGCCGCAAGGAGCTGGCGGCACCGAACGGCGTCCTCGACTACGGCTCGCTCATCTACATCGCCCTGGAGCGCTCGAAGACGGCGCGCGAGGCCATCCAGGTCATGACGCGCCTGGTGGCCGAGCATGGCTACGCCTCCACCGGCGAGTCCTTCTCCATCGCCGACCCGAAGGAGGTGTGGCTGCTGGAGCTGATCGGCAAGGGCGAGGGGAAGAAGGGCGCGGTGTGGGTGGCCCGCCGGCTGCCAGAGGGGTACGTCTCCGCGCACGCCAACCAGGCGCGCATCCGCCAGTTCCCGCTGAACGAGCCGGCCACCACGCTCTACTCGCCCGACGTCATCTCCTTCGCCCGCGAGAAGGGCTGGTACTCCGGCGTGGACAAGGACTTCAGCTTCGCGGACGCGTACAACCCGCTCGACTTCGAGGCGCAGCGGTTCTCCGAGGCACGGGTGTGGAGCATCTTCCGGCGCGCGGCCCCCTCGCTGAAGCTGGGCGCGGAGTACGCGGATGGCTCGGCCCCCGACAAGCGCCTGCCGCTGTGGGTGAAGCCGGACCAGAAGCTGTCCGTGCAGGCCGCCATGGCGCTGATGCGAGACCACTTTGATGGCACCCCGCTGGACATGTCGAAGGACGTGGGGGCCGGGCCGTACGGGGCGCCCTATCGCTGGCGGCCACTGACGTGGGAGGTGGACGGGAAGAAGTACCTCAACGAGCGCGCCATCTCCACGCAGCAGACGGGCTTCTCCTTCGTCGCGCAGATGCGCGAGTGGATGCCGGCGCCCGTCGGCGGAGTGCTCTGGTTCGGCGTGGATGACACGGCGATGACGGTGTACACGCCCATGTACGCGGGCATTCGCCAGGTGCCGCGGAACTTCTCCCAGGGGCTGGGCAGCCGCGGCACGTTCTCCTGGGACTCGTCCTTCTGGGTGTTCAACTGGGTGTCCAACCAGGCCTACGCGCGCTGGAGCGACATGTCGGTGGACGTCCGGAAGGAGCAGGGAGCACTGGAGGGCCAGTTCCTCGCGGATCAGTCCGACATCGAGAAGCGGGCCCTGGAGCAGTACAAGCGCAGCCCCGAGGAGGCGCGCACCTACCTCACGGAGTACTCGGTGCAGCAGGGCGAGAAGGTCCACTCCCGCTGGCGCCGGCTGGGCGAGCAGCTCCTCGTGAAGTACATCGACGGCAACGTCCGGGACGAGCAGGGCAAGGTGAACCACCCCAAGTACCCGGAGAACTGGTACCGGCACATCGCCCGGGACACCGGCAAGCGGCTGGCGCTGCCCCCCGAGCCCGAGCCGAAGCCGGCCGCCGCTGCTCCGGCCCCGAAGCCCGAGCCCAAGCCCGAGCCCAAGCCCGGGCAGAAGCCGACGGTCGCTCCGCCTCCGTGAGCCCTCTCGCCCAGTGAGCCAGACGCTCGGACAGACCACGCCAGGGCGCGATCTCAAGCGCCGCTTCTTCTACCTGGGCCTCGCCATGCTCGCGGGGCTGTTCCTCCTGGTCATCCAGCTGTACCGGCTGCAGATCACCCGGGGCGAGGAGTACGCCGCCAAGAGCGTGGCGAACTTCGTGAAAGAGGTCCGGCTGCGCGCGGATCGCGGGGTGATCAAGGACCGCCGCGGCACCATCCTGGTGGACAGCCGCCCCTCCTTCGATGCCTTCATCACTCCGGCCTTCTGTCTGGACTGCTCGGAGAAGGTGCTGCCCAGGCTCGCGGAGCTGCTGAGCTGGGACGAGGCACAGCGGCTCAAGGTGGACGCGGCGGTGAAGGCCGGCAGGCGCAGCGGGCCCTTCCAGGCGGTGCCGGTGAAGATCGATCTCGACCGCGACGAGTACGATCGGCTCAACGCGCGCCCAGACTTGCTCGACGGGGTGGACGTGGTGCCTGTGCCGCACCGCAACTACCGCGCGGGCACGGTGCTCAGCCACGTGCTGGGCTACATGAACGAGATCACCCCGGAGGAGCTCGAGAGGCTCAACAGCGATGGGGCGCGCTACGCGCTCGGGGACTACGTGGGGCGCCGCGGCCTGGAGCGCTACTACGAGGCGAAGCTGCGCGGCGTGGATGGGGTGCGCAAGGAGGTGGTGAACGCGCGCGGACGGACCCTCGACGAGCTCAGCGGCATGCTGGGGGCGGACGCGGTGACGCCGCCCACTCCGGGGGCCAACCTCGTGCTCAGCCTGGACATGCGCCTGCAGGAGGAGGCGGAGCGGGCCTTCCCGGGCGTCGCGGGTGGGGTGGTGGCCATCGACGTGAAGACGGGCTTCGTCCGCGCGCTGGTGAGCCGTCCCGGCTTCGACCCCAACCTGCTCACCGGCCGCATCACCCCGGCGCAGCTGGCTGCCCTCACGGGCGATCCGATGCAGCCGATGATCAACCGGGTGGCCGCCGAGCACTACCCGCCAGGCTCGATCTTCAAGGTGGTGACCGCGCTGGCTGCCTACAAGTCGGGGGCGTTCAGCCCCGGCACCGTGGTGAACTGCCCGGGTGGCTACAAGCTGGGCTCGCGCGTCTGGCGCTGCCACCTGGACCGCGGCCATGGACCGCGCAACGGCATCCAGGCCATGCAGTCCTCCTGCGACGTCTGGTTCTACAAGGTCGCGGACACCCTGGGGCTGGACGCCATCGCGGAGATGGGCCACGCGCTGGGCCTGGGGCAGCCCACCGGCGTGGGGGTGATGGCAGAGGTGCCCGGGATCATGCCCTCCACCGAGTACCATGACCGAGTTACCCCCGGCGGCTACTTCAAGGGGCTGGCGCTCAACAGCTCCATCGGGCAGGGCGACGACAACGTCACTGTGATGCAGATGGCGCTGCTGTATGCGGCCATCGCCAACGGCGGTGCCCTGCTCAAGCCGCAGCTGGTAGAGCGGCTGGAGGACCCGGACGGCCAGCTGCTCGAGCGGTTCGAGCCACAGGTGGTCCGCCAGGTGAGCGTCCCCGAGGCACACTGGCGCGCGGTCATCGAGGGAATGGTGGCCACGGTGAACCAGGTGGGCGGGACTGCCTACACCTCACGTCTCAAGGACATCCAGGTCGCGGGCAAGACGGGCACCGCCCAGGTGGCCCGCATTGGCGCAGTGCGCCGCAAGATCCAGCAGATGGACTTCTTCACGCGCCACCATGCCTGGTTCGCCGGGTTCGCACCCGCTGAGGCCCCCGAGATCGCCGTCGTCGTCCTCAACGAGCACGGGGGCAGCGGTGGCACGGATGCGGCCCCTACGGGCATGGCCCTCATCCAGAAGTACTTCGACCTGAAGAAGGAGGACGAGACCTCGCCCGCGCCCCGCCTGAACCAGCCCTACACCCCGCCTGCTCCCTTGGCGCCCGGAGCAGCGGAGACGCGCATCCAGGACCTTGCTCGACCCCACTGAGGCCTGGATTACGCGGGGAACCCCATTCTTGGTAGCGTAGGGGCCCGCGCCAGCCACGAGGCCTTGCCCCCTACGCAGAGGATGCATGCATGTCGAACCCGAAGAACCCGAGCGGTGGTCTTCTCCCCGAGCCCCCCGAGCTCGGGGCGGAGCGTGAGCGGCTGCTGCCGGAGCTCGATAAGGCGGCCAAGTCCACCTCGGGAACCACGCAGGTGGTGCTGCGCAAGCTGAATGAGGTGCTGGTGCACATGCGGCCCGGCGTCCCGGTGGACTTCCAGCTCTACGCGGACGCCAAGGTGGCGATCGAGCGATTCGCCAAGGATCCCGTCCTGCCGGTGCCCCCCGTCCTCATGCAGACCATCGAGTTCATGCAGAAGCGTGCAGTGGCGATGGGGTACACCGGGAAGATGCAGCTTCCCAAGGGCGCGCCACCGCCTCCTCCGGGCATGGTGAGCTCCGTGGCGGGCAGCGCCTCTGCGTCGGCCGGGGCCGCCAGCGCCGGTGGAGCCAAGGGCAGTCGCACCATGACCGGTGAGATCAAGGTCGGTGGAGCGCCAAGCGGTGGAGCCAAGGCCGGTGGAGCGCCAAGCGGTGGAGCCAAGGCCGGTGGAGCCAAGGCCGGTGGAGCCAAGGATGGCTTCGAGGGCCGGCCCAGGACCATGAGCTCGGTGGACCTCAATCCGGTGAGCGGACAGCCGGTGGCCGCGAAGCAGGGCAAGGCGGACTCGCAGACCGACGCCTCCACGAGCAAGCTGAAGAACCTCGGCGTTGGCAACCTGAAAGGCTGACGCTAGGCCTGCGTCGCCGCGAGCTCCGCATCCTTGGCCTTCGCTCGAATCACCGCGGGACGGGCGCTGAAGCGATCGATGTAGGCCTTGATCTCGGGGAGCTCCGGCACGAGCTTGAACCCGGTGGTCCAGGTCAGCGCCGTGCCCCACAGCACATCGGCCGCCGTGAAGGTCTCGCCGAGGATCCAAGGGCCCTTGGCGAGCTGCTGCCTCACCGTCTTGAGCACCGTCTCGTAGTCGCCGTAGGGCGAGGTTCCGGGAGGGGCAGGATCGCGCTTCATCGAGCGATCCACCATCGCCGGCTCGAAGCAGGAGCCATAGAACACCATCCAGCGCAGATAGGGCCCCCGCAGCGGGTCGCCGACGGCCGGAGACATCCCGGCCTCCGGGTAGAGCTCGGCCAGATACATGTAGACGGCGGCCTGCTCGGTCACCAGCGCGTCTGCGTGCTTGATGGCCGGCACCTTGCCCATCGGGTTGATCGCCAGGTACTCCGGCTTGTGTGAGTCTCCGGCCTTCAGGTTGAGCACATGCAGCTCGAAGTCGGCGTTGAGCTCCTCGAGGAGGATGCGGACGCCCGCAGCGCGGGAGTTGGGAGCGTGGAAGAAGACGACGCGGCGGCTTGAGGTCATGGAGGCTCCCTAGGACATCATGAGAGGGACTGTCTACCCGAGCATCTCGGTCAGGAGGCGCGCGACGGTCTTCGCGTCCGCCTGGCCCTGGGTGGCGCGCATGACCTGCCCCGTGAAGAACCCGGACAGGCCCTTCTTCCCACCCCGGTACTCCGCGACCTTCGCGGGGTTGGCGTCCAGCACGCCCTGAATGGCGGCGCGGAGCTGCTTCTCGTCGCTGACGACGCGCAGGCCCTTGCGCTCCACGATGCTCGCGGGCGCCTCGCCGGACGCCTGCGCCTCCGCCAGCACGTCCTTGGCGATGCGGACGCTGATGCTGCCCTCCGCGACCAGCGCCACGAGCGCCGCGAGCTCCTTCACGCCCACGCGGTTGGTGCCCTGGTGGATGGGCGTGGCGAGATCGTTCACGACCCAGGGCGCGAGCTCTGAGAGCCGCGTGTCTCCCGCCCCCTCCAGGTACGCAGCGAGCTGCGGCTCGCGGGCGAGCAGGTGCGCGTCATTCTCGGTGACGCCGTGCTTGAGCAGGCGCGCGTGGACAGCCTCCTGCTCGCTCGAGAGCGCCGGACGGACGGGAGCCGCCGCATCCGCCTTCTTCTCGGGCCTCTGCTTGCTCTCCGCCTTCGGCTCCGCGACGTCCGCCTTCCGGGCCCAGGTGTCCTTCAGCGTGATGATGCGGTTGAACACGGGCGCGTCGTCGCGGCTGTCCACCGGGTCCCGCCAGAAGTACCCGGTGCGCTCGAACTGGTAGCGGGCGCTGGCGGGATCTTTCGTGACGCTCGGCTCCACCCGCCCGCGTGTCACCACCAGGCTCTGCGGGTTCACGAAGCGCATGAAGTCCGTGTTGAGCGGCTGCGCGTCGTCCTCGTGGCCGGGCTGCTCCGGGTCGAACTGCTGGGCCTCGCTGTCGGGCTCCGGCACGGTGAAGAGCCTGTCAAACAGGCGGAACTCGGCGCTCACGCCGCGTGTGGCGCTCACCCAGTGGATGACACCGCCCGCCTTCGCCTCCTCGCCGAGCAGCGTGACGCGCAGCTCGGCCGGCTCGCCGTCCGCCCCTTTGAGGACCTCGTCACAGCGGATGATGCCCGCGCCGCGGAGCCGTACCGTCCCGCCCGGGGTGAGCCGCTTGAAGCCCTTCGGCGGGTCCGCGCTGAAGTCATCGCGCTCGATGACGAGCTCTCGCGTGAGCGGCACCTCGCGGACCGCCTTCTCGGGCGCCACACGCTCACCGGACGGGAGCGCCACCTGCGCGTGGGCGCCCTCGCCGATCGCCTCCTGCGGCCAGTACGGGAGGCTCAGCATGCGCTCCTGATCCAGGTTCTGGATCGTGACCTTCAGCGGGCGCGTCACCGCCATCACGCGGGGCGCGCGGACGTTCAGGTCTTCGCGGACGGCGTTCTCGAAGATGGCCAGGTCCACGGTGCGGTTCGTGCGGCTCACGCCGATCTGCGAGGCGAACGCCCGCACGGCCTCGGGCGTCACGCCGCGGCGGCGCATGGCGCTGAGGGTCGGCATGCGCGGGTCATCCCAGCCGCGCACGACGCCCTCGCGCACCAGCCGGCGCAGCTTGCGCTTGCTGACGACCGTGTACTCCATGCTGCGCCGCCCGAACTCGTACTGGCGCGGCGGCGTCCGGCCCGTCTCCTGGGCGGAGAACAGGTGATCCATCAGCCAGTCGTAGATGGCGCGGTTGTCGATGAACTCGAGGCTGCACATGCTGTGCGTGATGCCCTCGATGGCGTCGCTGATGGGATGCGCGAAGTCGTACATCGGGTAGATGCACCACGTGTCCCCGGTCCGGTAGTGGGGCACGTGGACGATGCGGTAGAGCACCGGGTCGCGCAGCTTGAAGTTCGGGCTCGCCAGGTCGATCTTGGCTCGAAGCGCGTGCTCGCCGTTCTTGAACTTCCCAGCGCGCATCTGGCGGAAGAGCTCCAGGTTCTCCTCGATGCCGCGGTTGCGGTATGGGCTGGACGTGCCGGGCTGCTCCACGGTGCCGCGCAGGCGGGCCATCTCCTCCGCGCTGACGCTCTCCACATAGGCCAGGCCCTTGCGGATGAGCTGCTCTGCGTACCCATAGAGCTGCTCGTAGTAGTCCGAGGCGTAGAACAGGTGGCGGGTGTCCCACCCCACCCACTGCATGTCGCGGATGATGCTGTCCGCGTACTCATGCGTCTCCCCCTCGGGGTTGGTGTCATCCATGCGCAGGTGGCAGATGCCGCCGTAGTCCTGCGCCGTCATGAAGTCCAGGTAGCTGGCAAACGCGTGCCCCAGGTGCGCGTAGCCGTTGGGCTCCGGTGGGAAGCGCGTGACGACGCGGGTGTGCCGGCCCGCTCTCAGGTCCGCGTCAATCACCTCGGTGATGAAGTTGGGGCTCACACGGCGCGCCTCTGGCGAGGGAATCAGGTCCGCTGGCGACTTGCTCATGCGGCCATCCTACAGTCCCCCACGGGTTTCAAAACGTGAGAGTGGCTCCCCGGCGGTAGCAGGTTCGCGCTCCAGGCAGAGGACTGGAGCGCTTCGCATGCCACCCCTCCGGGCATCCCAGATTCCAGGCCAGAGTCTTGGGATTTCAAGGGCTTGGGCGAGCGTCTGACGGCCTGGGAGCGGAGAGGTGCACTCCATGTGTCCTCGCCTGGGAACTGCGGAGGGCTCTGGCGCCCGGCGCTGGCACCGGGTAGGGAGCTTGTTACACATGGAGCAGTGAGGTGCCTGTGAACGACAATGCCGTGCTGAGTGTGAAGCCCCTGGGGTTCCCCTGGTCGCCGCCTGATCCCTTCCTCTTCTGCGCCTACCACAACGACGCGTACCCGAAGGGGAACGAGCAGATGGGGCCTGCTGCGTCGCTGGCCGGTCGGCGGATCGGGCAGGACTTTGAGGGCAAAGACGGCTGGCGCATGTACCACGGGAGAACGATCCCTGGCTTCCCGCACCACCCGCACCGGGGGTTCGAGACGGTGACGGTCATGCGGCGCGGCCTCGTCGATCACTCGGACTCGCTGGGTGCCACCGCCCGCTTCGGCGGAGGGGACGTCCAATGGCTGACGGCGGGCAGGGGCATCTGCCACGCCGAGGTGTTCCCGCTGCTCAACCGGGACGGTCCGAACCCGCTCGAGCTGTTCCAGATCTGGCTCAATCTGCCCGCCGCGAACAAGATGGTGGAGCCCCACTTCTCGATGATGTGGAGCCACCAGATCCCGCGGCACACCGCGAAGGACGCGGCCGGAAGATCCACGGAGATCACGCTGATCGCGGGGCAGCTGGCCGGGGTGCAGGCGCCGCCACCACCGCCGCCGAAGTCGTGGGCGTCCCGCCCCGAGTCGGATGTGGCCATCTGGACGATCACGATGGCGCCCGAGGCGCGGTGGACCTTGCCGCGCGCCGCGGCGGGCTCGAACCGGACGCTGTACTTCTTCAGCGGCAGCTCGCTGCGTGTCGGGGAGCGCTCGATCCCCTCCTCGATGATGGCGGTGACGCTTCGCCCCGACGTGGACGTGGA
>NZ_DASPHO010000484.1:0-2066 GCF_035629615.1 Hyalangium sp.
CGTCTCGATTGTGGCCTCGGCTTGCTTCTGCGTCACACCTCGCTTGGCGACGAGGATGTTGATCAAATCGGACTTGAGCATCGGACGCTCCGGCAAACCGCGTGACCCCTCGGAAAGAGGGCGCTTTGGCCCGTGATCGAATCCAGAAAACATAACAGAACGACCGGCCGTTGCAAGCAGCCACGGTCGCGAACCTCTTGGAAACCTTACGGATTTCAGCCGGTGGCCGCGGTCCCCGAGGGGGCAGGCGCCGCCGGAGCCACCAGCGCCGGGCGCAGGTGGGCGATCAGATCGCTCCACTTCGTCCGGCGCAGCACGTCGGCAGTGGCGGCATCCGCGGTGTGGAAGAGCGTCTCCACGTGCTCGAAGCCCGGGGCACTCCGGGGGCCTGTCCAGGTCTCCGGCCCCCCCAGGATGGTGACCCCGTGGATGGCGCTCGAGATCTCTGCCAGCGAGAGGTCCGTCGGATCCCGGGCGGGCTGGATGCCCCCCTTCCGGCCGAACTCCAGCAGCTTCGCGTTCGTCATCCGATCAATGGCTTCAAAGACGAAGGACTCGGGGACACGCAGGCGGCTGGCCAGCTCTTGAGGGAGCGGGGGCGGCAGCCCGTCCACCCAGGCCAGGGTGGCCTCCGTGGCGATCCGGGCCGCGACCAGCTCCAAGGCCCGGGGGTGGTTGCCAAACGCCCACAGCGAGTCCCGGAAGGAGGCGTGCTCCACCGCGTAGGACAAGCGCGCACCACTGAGCACGAGCAGCCAGCTCACGTGGATCCACGCGAGGAACAGTGGCACCACGCTCAGGGAGCCCCAGAGCTTGTCGTACCGGAAGATCTGCTCGGCGAACTCCTGGTAGAGCACCTTGGCGATCACCCACCCCACGCCGGCGACGATGCCCCCCGCGAGTGCCGAGCGCACTGCCACCTGGGCGTAGGGCGTCCAGTAGAAGAGCAGGGTCAAGCCGATGACGGCGAGGCCCGCCATGGTGACCAGGACGATCTGGGGTGCGATGGAGTAGCCCGCATTCACGATGAAGGCACGCACCGCGCCTGTGCCTGAGAAGGAGGCGGCAAGGAAGACGGGGCCCAGCAGTAGCAGACCGAGGTAGATGAGCGCGCGGATGAGGATCGGCCGCTGGCGCCGGATGCCCCAGACCTCGTTCACGGCCCCGTCGATGTTGCGCAGCAGCGAGGCGGCGGAGAACAGCAGCGCCGCGAAGCCCACGCTGCCGATGGCGATCGAGTTGGCCGGGGTGAGGAAGCGATCGAGGAACTCGGCGGACGCCTCTCGCAAGCCTGGAGCGAGGGCCATGTAGATGGCGCTGCGCATGCGCCGCTCGAACCCCTCGTGGTGGAGGGTGCGGAGGAGGGCCAGGCCTACCGTGATGAGGGGAACGAGCGAGAAGACGCTGATGTAGGTGAGCGACGCTGCCCGGAGGCTGATGTTCTCCCCCTGGAAGTCGCGCACGAGCGCTCGCCCGGCAAGGTAGACGTCCGTCGCGAAGCGGCCCACAGAGGTCTGTGACACCGGATCCCAGCTCTTCTGGGCCCATCCGACCAGCGTCGTGCGCAGGTTCTGCAGCAGGGTGAGAAGTCTGGTCATTCGAGGAGAGGGGCAAGGCTAGTCAATCCCGCGCCCCTTCGGCCAGTCTCCTACTCCCTTCGGCCCCCGAGTGGGCCGCCTGCCAGGCAACTCCTCCGGCAGGCGAGCCTTCGGGCGCGCTCTCAGGACTCGCTGCCGCCCGTGTTGGACCCGCCCTCTGCGCTCGAGGGGGGAGGCGAGGCAGGAGGTGCGGAGGGCTCGCTGCTGGCGGGAGCCTGAGCTGGGCGCTGGGACTGCTCACCGCTGGCGGGCGCTTGAGGTGGGCGCTGGGACTGATCGCCCCGGCGGTCATCGCCGCGACGATCGTCTCGGCGCTGATCACCGCCCCGGTTCCGGTCGCCCCGATGCTGATCGGGACGCCGGCCCTCGCGCCGGTCACCGCCTCTGTCACCGCCCCGGTCGCTGCGCTCGCCCCCGCGCTCGCCGCCCCGGTCACCGCCTCTGTCACCGCCTCTGTCACCGCCCCGG
>NZ_DASPHO010000485.1:0-6200 GCF_035629615.1 Hyalangium sp.
CGGGCCCGGTGGAGGTCATGGCCTCCTCCACACGGCGACGCCTGGAGCGATTCCTGCTGAGTGAGCGGACCGACACGGGCACACAGGTGCCCGCAGAGTGTGTCTGAAGTGTGGCATAACCCCCCAAGAACCCGAGGTGCGCCAATATACGCCAGTCCGTGCTCGACTGTCATGTGGGTGACGATCCGGGGCCATACTCTGCCAGAGCCTCGAGCTTGGCCCCACGGACGAGGCTCTGGCTGGCGACCCCCAGAAGTGAGGAGTCGAGCGCCCATGGAGCACCCCTGCCCAGCAAATGCAACCCGGTTGCTCTTTTCACACCCGCGCTGCACGAAAATGAAAATGGGAAGGTGTTAGAGCACTTAGATCTCAAAAAAGTTAGAATTCAGGCACCAGCTTTGACCTCTCAGCCTTGACCATGAAAAATCCCTCTCACTTTCCTCTCTCATTCGAGCAGGAACGCATGTGGTTCCTGTCCAAGCTCCACGGTGCCGCTCCGGCCTTCCACGAGCGTGCGGGTGCCTGGCTCCATGGGCAGCTCGACGTGCCCTTGTTGAAACAAACACTCGTTGAAGTCTCGCGGCGACACGAGATTCTCCGGACAGCCTTGGTCGAGACGGGCGAGCAGCCCGCTCAGCGAATTGCGCCTGAGATCGAGCTGCCCTGGCGCGAGGCAGACGTGAGGGCGGCCGAGGAGGAGGGCGCTCAAGGGCTCGAGGCGAAGGCACTGTCCCTCGCTCGCGAGGAGGCCTCCCGCCCCTTCAACCTGGAGCACGGCCCCCTCTGGCGGGTCTGTCTGGTGCGGCTGGATCGCCACCGGCATCTGCTTGTGGTGACGATGCATCACCTCATCTCGGATGGGGACTGGACCTTTGGCTTGCTCTTCTCCGAGCTCTTTTCGCTGTACACGGCGCGCTGTGAGGGGCGAACGGCAGACGTGCCGGCACTCGAGCTCCAATACCGGGATCATGCGAGCTGGCAACGCGAGCATCTTCGGGGAGAGAAGATCGCGCGGCAGCTCGCCTGGTGGAGGGAACAGCTCCAGGGGGCAACCCCTGCCCTGGACCTCCCAGTGGATCGGCCTCGCCCCTCCATACAAGCCTTTGCAGGAGGAACGGCGGAGCGGGCCGTATCTCCGGAGCTTGGACGGGCCGCGAGAGCCCTGGCGAAGAGGGAGGGTGTCACGCTCTTCGCGGTGTTGCTCTCGGGCCTGCAGGCCGTGCTCTACCGCTACACCCACCAGGATGACATCCCCGTGGGGACCCCCCTGGCTGGGCGGCAGCTTCCCGGCGTGCGACACCTCCTGGGCTATTTTGGCAATCCTGTCGTGTTGCGCGGGCGAGTGGGAGATGATCCCTCCTTCCGTCAGCTCGTCCTCCGAACTCAGCAAGACTTCATCCAAGCCCAGGCCCAGGGTGAGCTGTCCTTCAAGGACCTCGTCGAGGCGCTGGCACCCGCGAGAGACCTGAGCCGGCCTCCGCTCTTCCAGGTGCTCTTCTCCCTGAGAGCCCCGTGGCCCTCCCCCCTCACGAGCCCGGCACTCACCCTCACACCTGTTGATATTGAGCTCCCGTTCGTCGCCTATGAGCTCATCGCGTCTGCCCGAGACCTGGGGACCGGCCTGAGCTTGAAGCTCGAATACAACCGCGAGCTGTTCCTGCCGGAGTCCGCTGCACAGCTGCTCGGGCACTGGGAGGCGCTGCTGCGCGGGGCCCTCGAGACACCGGAGCAGCGGATCTCTGCGATTCCACTGCTGTCCCCCGAGCAGGAGCACCAGCTCCTGTACGAGTGGAACCAGACACGAGCGGATTATCCGAAGGATGTGACGATACACGAGGCCTTCCAGGCACAGGTCCGTCGCACCCCAGAGGCCGTGGCATTGGTCTCTGGCGAACGACAGCTCACGTACCGGGAGCTGGACCGCCGAGTCCATGGGATCGCCTATGCGCTCCGCCAGCGGGGGGTGAGGACCGAGGACCGAGTGGCCCTCTTCACCCAGCGCTCGCCCGAGACGATCATCGCCATGCTCGCCATTCTCGAGGCAGGGGGAGCCTATGTGCCCCTCGACCCAGAGCTTCCCGCCGAGCGCCTGGCCTGGATGATCGAGGATGCCCAAGCCAGGGTGGTGGTGGCAGTGGGCTCGTCCCCGCTCCCGCTTCCGCTCGAGGGCGTCGAGCTCCTCCGCGTCGACGCGGCGGGAGATTCTTCTGCTGACGAGGAGCTGGCCCCGCTGCCGAGCGAGGCTCGGAGCGCCAATCTCGCCTATCTCCTCTACACCTCGGGCTCGACGGGCACTCCGAAAGGTGTCGGCATCGTCCAGCGCTCCGTCGTCCAGCTCGCCTTCCATGCCGACCTGAGCCCCGACGATCGCGTCCTGCAGGGCGCGACCTACTCATTCGACATGTCTGTGTACGAGATATGGGCCTCGCTCCTCAATGGAGCCCGTATCGTCATCGGCGCGCGAGATGTCACCCTGTCTACGAAGGCACTCGGGGAGGAGCTGCGACAGCAGGCCATCACCGTGTGCTGCCTGACCCCCGCGATGTTCAACACCCTGATCCGGGAGGCGCCTCTGCTCTTCCAGCCCCTCCGGGCCTTGATCGTCGCTGGCGATGTCCTGGATCCCCACTGGATCCGAGTGGCGCTCCAGGAGAAGAGCCACCCGCAGCTCTTCAACGGGTACGGTCCCACCGAGACCACCGTCTTCACCCACCTCCACCCCATCACGGAGGTGCCGGAGGGAGCCACCTCCATCCCGCTCGGACGACCCATACCGAATGTGCAGGCCTACGTGCTCGATCGCCACCTGCAGCCCGTTCCTCGAGGCGTGCCAGGCGAGCTCTATATCGGAGGAGAAGGCCTCGCCCGAGGGTACTGGCGCCGGCCGGAGCTCACGGAGGAGCGCTTCATCCCCCACCCCTTCTCGCAAGAGCCCGGAGCCCGGCTCTACAGGACGGGGGACCTCGTCCGGTACCTCTCTGGGGGACTGCTCGAGTTCCTCGGACGCATCGATCATCAGGTCAAGATTCGAGGCTTCCGCATCGAGCTCGGAGAGATCGAAGCCGTGCTCGGCGATCACCCGGCGGTGAGGCAGGTCGTCGTCGCGGCCCGCGTGCTCGGGCCGGGTGACAAGCAGCTCGTAGCCTACGTCGTCCCGCAGGCGAGTCCGCACCCCTCCACCATGGAGTTGCGAGAATACCTGTCGCGGAAGCTGCCGTCCTACATGGTGCCGGCCTTCTTCGTCGTGCTGGAGGCCCTGCCCTTGAATCCCAATGGCAAGGTGGACCGCCGGGCCCTGCCAGTCCCAGATGGGACACGTCCGGAGCTGGCGCAAGAGTTCGTCGCCCCACGCACCCCCACGGAGCAGGCGCTGGCGGCCCTCTGGAAGGAGAGCCTCTCACTGGACCGTGTCGGGCTCCACGACGACTTCTTCGCGCTGGGAGGGCACTCGCTGCGCGCCCTGCAGGTGACGTCGCGGATACGCCAGCACTTCCAGGTGGACGTTTCCCTGCGCTCCTTCTTCTCCCATCCCACGCTGGCCGGGCTGGCAGCCCAGCTGAGCCAGGCTCAGGGCGGGGAGCAGGCCACCCCCTCCATCATCTCCGCATCCCGTGGCGCTGTCGTGCCGCTCTCCTTCGCCCAGGAGCGGCTCTGGTTCCTTCAACAGCTTGCCCCTGCGAGCGCCGCGTACAACTGCCCGGCGTTCTTCCGGGTGCACGGGCCGCTCGACGCCGACGCACTGGAGAAGAGTCTCGAGGTGCTCGTCTCCCGTCACGAGTCCCTGCGAACCCGCTTCTCCGAGCTCGATGGCCAGCCGATGCAAGTGATTGCGGCGCGTCTTCCATTGCACCTCGAGCGCGTCGAGCTGCGGGCTCTGCCGCCAGAAGAGCAGCAGCAGGAAGTCCATCGACGCGCTGAGGCCGACGCGAGACACCCCTTCGACCTCCATCGGGCACCCCTCCTGCGAGCGAGCCTGCTGGCGCTGGGTGAGGACGAGCACGTGCTGCTGCTCAACCTCCACCACTCGGTCACGGACGGTTGGTCCATGGATGTGCTCTACACCGAGCTGGAAGCCCTCTATGGCGCCTTGGCCAGGGGTCAGCCTCCCGCCCTGCCGGCTCTCGCGCTGCAGTATGCCGATTATGCGGTCTGGCAACGGCAGTGGGCCGAGACACCAGCGCTGGAGGAGCAGCTCACCTGGTGGAAGCAGCAGCTCGCGGGGATCCCTCCAATCCTGGAGCTTCCAACGGATCGGCCTCGGCCCCCCGTCCAGGACTTCCGCGGCGCACGAGTGCTCTTCCGGCTCGGCAGGGAGACCACCCTGGCGCTGAGGGCCCTGGCAGCCCAGGAGCGCGTCACGCCTACGATGGTGCTGCTCGCCGCGTTCCAGGCGTTGCTCCACCGCTACACCGGCCAGGAGGAGTTCCTCGTCGGCATGCCTCACGCTGGGCGGGAGCGGTCGGAGCTGGCGGGCGTGGTGGGCTTCTTCGTCAACACCCTGCCGATGCGGGCCGATCTCTCTGGAGAGCCGTCCTTCCGGACCCTGCTGGCGCGGGTACGAGAGACGAGCCTGGGCGCTCATGAGCACGCGGAGCTCCCCTTCGAGCGCCTGGTGAAGGCGTTGCAGACCGAGCGAGACCTCAGCACGCTCCCGTTGGTGCAGGTGATGTTCGCCCCCCAGGTCTCCCAGCTGGGACAGCTGAAGCTGCCTGGGCTGGGAGTAGAGCCGCTCGCAGTGGATCCGGGTCGCGCCCCCTTCGATCTCACCCTGCTCTCCTGGGAGGAGCCAGACACGCTCGCGGGCCAGTGGGAGTACTCCACGGCCCTCTTCGAGCAGAGCACCCTCGAGCGCATGGCGGGGCACCTGTGCAGACTCCTGGAGGGGGCCGTCAAGCAGCCGGATGCGAGGCTCTCAGGACTGGCGATGCTGGGCGAAGAAGAGCGGCAGCAGTTGCTGGTGCAGTGGAATGACACCGCCGTCGACTTCCCTCGCGATTCCACGATTCCTGAAGCCTTCGCCGAACAGGTCCTCAGGGCTCCAGAGGCCGTGGCCGTGCAGTTCGGCTTGCGGCAGCTCACATACCGGCAGCTGGACCTGCGTACCAACCAGGTTGCCTGGCGACTGCGCCGCATGGGCGTGGGCCCGGACTCGCGCGTGGCGATCGCCGTGGAGCGCTCCCTGGAGCTCGTCGTCGCCCTGGTGGGCATTCTCAAGGCAGGCGGCGCCTATGTCCCTCTCGACACCGACTACCCTCGCGAGCGCCTGGCCCTCATGCTCGAGGATGCGCGACCCGACGCCCTCGTCACCACCATGGCCCTGCTGCCGAAGCTCCCCGCGCAGGGGCTGCATCACCTGCTCCTGGACGAGGCCCGTCTGGAAGAAGAACCTGACTCCACCCCGCACTCTGGAGTGACAGCTCGCAACCTCGCCTACATCGACTTCACTTCCGGCTCCACCGGCCGGCCCAAGGGGGTCTGCATCGAGCACCGATCGGTGTTGCGGTTGGTCAAGAACATCCGATACGCAGAGCTGGGCCCAGGGGAGACGCTCCTGCTGGCCTCGCCTCTCTCCTTTGACGCCTCCACCTTCGAGCTCTGGGGCAGCCTGCTCACGGGTGCCAGCCTGGCCGTCTTCCCGCCTCACCCTCCCGCGGATGCGCTGGAGCTGACCGAGGTGATCGCTCGCCATGGCGTCACCTGCCTCTATCTGTCGTCCGGCCTCTTCAGCCAGGTGGTGGACGTGGCTGCACAGCGGCTGGCGAGCGTGCGCCGCATCGTCGTCGGCGGGGATGTGTTGTCCGCCCTCCACGCTCGCCGCATGGTGGAGCTGGGAGTGGCCGTCACGAACGGCTACGGCCCTACGGAGTGCACTACCTTCGCGGTGGCCTGCTGCATGGAGCCACACTCCCGCGTGGAGGACCCGGTGCCGCTGGGTCGCCCCATCTCCAATACCACCGTCTACGTCCTGGATGGGCACATGCAGCCGGTGCCGATCGGCGTGGCTGGCGAGCTCTACCTCGGTGGGGATGGACTGGCACGCGGCTACGTTGGCCAGCCTGAGCTCACCGCGGAGCGCTTCGTGCCCAACCCTTTCGGCGCCGAGCCCGCGGGTCGCCTCTACCGGACCGGGGATCGGGTCCGCTGGCGGGGCGATGGCTCCCTCGAGTTCCTCGGCCGCCTGGACACCCAGGTGAAGGTGA
>NZ_DASPHO010000486.1:0-16067 GCF_035629615.1 Hyalangium sp.
TGCCAGCGTTGCCAGCGTTGCCAGCGTTGCCAGCGTTGCCAGCGTTGCCAGCGTTGCCAGCGTTGCCAGCGTTGCCAGCGTTGCCAGCGTTGCCAGCGTTGCCAGCGTTGCCGGCGTTGCCGGCGTTGCCAGTGCCAGCGCTGCCAGTGCCACCGGTTCCAACATTGTCCCCTTGGAACGGGGTCGAGTCGTACTTCCCGAGCAGCTCAGCAAACTTGCCGTTCTGCACGAAGTCGATGACCTTCTGGTACTTCGCCGAGTCCTGGATGGAGCCACTCTTCATGACCTCATCCAGGGTGACGACGCCCTTGTCGAGAGCATCGGCCACGGCGCCGAGGGTCTCGATGTCGGTGGTGCCGACACCCGCGCGGTTGACCCCATCGTACCCCTTCGCCTGGAGCAGGTCCTTCAGCTTGCCGTTGTCGTAGTTCTTGGCCCCCCCTTCGAGGTCGCCCTTGTAGACGGAGGCGACCTGCATGAAGACCTGCGCCGACTGGTTCATGCGGTAGAAGGCGTTGGCACCATCCGCGAGGCCGTTCGACGTACTGGCGTCATACCCCTTGGCCTTGGCGGCGAACTGGTAGGCGTAGTTGCGGGCGATGGCCGCGTCGAACAGATCGCCGTTGGCGACCTGGGCGAAGCGCGTGCCCCCCACGGCATCCGCCTGAGCGATGTTGCCGTTCTGCCCTTGCCCCTTGCGGGTGGCCGCCGAGAGGTAGCTCTCGAACTCGCGGCGGTCGGCGGGGATCGGGAGATTGCCGGTAGGAGCGAAGCCCACGGGCACGAAGTCCGGCGGAACGATGCCACCTGTCGGGTTGCCACCTGTCGGGTTGCCACCTGTCGGGTTGCCACCATACGGATTGCCACCCACTGGACCGCCACCATACGGGTTGCCACCCACCGGACCGCCACCATACGGGTTGCCATGAGGAGCCCCCCCCGGTCCCCCATAGGGGCTGGTGCCCGGAAGAGGGAAGCCGCTGCCGGGCATCTGCATCCCCCCTCCCATCTGGCCCATGAGCTGCGACATCATCTGGCCCAGCATCTGCTGCAGCATCGCGGCCATGATCTGCGACTGGAACTGGAGCAGGTTGGGGCGGAGCCCCGTCTGCCTCATGCTGGACATGAGCGCGCCGCCAAACACATCCAGCGGACGGCTCTGCATGGCATTCGGGCCGCCGCGCATGAAGCTGGGATCCATGCCCACGCCCAGGGCGCCCAGCATGGGGTTGGCGCCTCGGGTGAAGTTGTCGCCGTGGAGGCCGGGACGGGACGGCTCAAAGCCTCCCAGAGCAGTGGGCAGGCTCGTCGCCCGGCTCTGCTGAGTTGCTGGCTTCTCGAGTGCTTGTTGTGGAATCACCGCACCAAATTTATTGACTCTCATCACCGCGCTCCTCACTGTGAGCCGGGCCCTCGCTGGAGGCCCAGCAGGAGTTGCCAAGTTTGCTCAATGCCCATTCAGCGCCTGGAATCGATCCACCGGATCTGGGCAATGGCTATACGTGAGAAAGCTTTGAGCGCCTGTACCACTTTGGTGGCAGCCATCCTGCTGGACAGGTTCGGCTCGCCCTCTCTACCGTCGGCTTGCAGTGCGCTCGCCGTCCAGGAGATGTTCACTTCACGAACTGCGCTCACGTCAAGCTGACTCCTGCGGGGCGGGTCTGGATAAGACTTCTCGCGCATGGAGATCTTCCGCGTGGTGACGTTGAACCTCATGGGAATGGGCGAGCCCATCGAGCGACGGATGGAGCTCATCGGCCGTGGACTCGCGGACCTCTCCGTGGATGCGGTGGCGCTCCAGGAGGTGTGCGAGCACGAGGGTCGTCTTCCGAACCAGGCCGCGGCACTGGCGGAGCGGCTCGGTTACCAGCACCTCTGGGCCCGTGCGAAGGGCGAAGCCGACGGTGTTCAGGAGGGGCTCGCCGTTCTCTCACGCCATCCCATCCGTGAGCATCGCGTGTGGCCGCTTCCCTCGGCGGAGGGCGGTCGAATCGTCCTGCAGGTGGTTCTCGAATCCCCCGTAGGACCCCTGGGCCTTTTCAACACGCATCTGGACCACCACCCCGACAACGGCGTGATGCGCGAGCAACAGGTTGTGGCGCTGACGGACATCGTTCGAGCGCAGGTCCGCGAGCTTCCCGCGCTCATCGCTGGTGACTTCAACGCCACGCCCGAGCACGATGAGATCCGCTTCCTCCGAGGCCGGCATACGCTCGAGGGCAGGCGCGCCTATCTGCACGACGCTTACGCACGCGTGCATCCCATCGAGGATGCATCCGGGGAGACCTGGGCCAAGCGAAACCCGCTCACACGGCGGTGGCGCTGGCTCGAGAACGACCGCCGGATGGACTTCATCTTCGTGTCGTCCATCGAGTCGAACGGACGGGGGGAGGTGCGCTCGTGCCGGGTGGTGCTGGATCAACCCGATGACCTGGGACAGTTCCCGTCGGACCACTTCGCTGTGATGGCGGACGTTCAGCTGTCTCCCTCGCCTGGATGTTGAAGTCCCCGCCTCAGCCGGGAGCCCTGGCCTGAACTAGGGCAAGGAGAAGCTCACCGTCTCCTGGGCCATGACGAACGGAACGACGGCCTCTGGACCGGGAGATGAACAGGCGGAGACAAGAAGGCACGAGAGTGCTCCGAGAAGGTCAAGGGGAAGCATGCGCATCTCTACGACCTTTCTTGCTTTGCAGCTTTGAGACGAGTCATAGCGCGTGTGCCTGCTTGATGCCCAGCCTGTTCTCAATGCCTGACCCCCGGAGCTGCGCAGAGCCTCCCCAGGCCCAGGGCCCAGGTCCTTGGTGCTTGACGTTCTGGCCGCACTGCCTTGGGCTGAGAGGCACCATGGAGCTGCTCACCCCCCGTCTGCGCCTGCGTGAGTTCGACGAGGAAGACTGGCACGCCACCTGGCCGTACGAGTCCGATCCGGACGTCGTCCGCTACCAGTCCTCTGGCGTCCGCACGCCCGAGGAGAGCCGCAAGAAAGTCCAGGACTCCATGGCCATGGCACGCGAGTCACCCCGGCGCATCTATGATCTCACCGTGGTGCTCCGGGAGGACGGGCGCCTCATTGGCCGCTGTGGGCTGAAGGTGGTGGACGTCGAGCAGCGCGAGGGCGTGCTCTGGTACGTCGCCAACCGCTCCGTGTGGGGCAAGGGCTACATCCCCGAGGCCGCCGAGGCGATACTGGACTTCGGTTTCGGAGCGCTGGGTCTGCACCGCGTGTGGGGAGACTGCGATCCACGCAACGAGGCCTCCGTGAAGGTGCAGCGCAAGCTCGGCATGCGTCGGGAGGCGCACTTCCGGGAGAACGTGTTCGTCAAGGGTGAGTGGTGTGACTCGCTCATCCACGCCATCCTCGACCACGAGTGGGCCACCCGCCAGCGCCGGTAGCTGGGAGGGTGGATCCTCGACAGGTAGGTGTTTGAAATTGATGGGCTTTTCAGCCCGAGGGCTGGTTCAGCGGTGACCCCATCGGTTTTCTGCATCTTTCTCCACCTCGCCGTCTCACTTCATTCGAGAGGTGGCTCTCAAGAACCGACCTGAATGCAACCCACCGTGCCCATCGTCGACTTCCTGATCATCACCGCTCTCGAGGAAGAGCGAGCTGCAGTCCTGACTTTGCTTGCGGGCCACCGGCTGCTCGAGCGCGATGGCCAGGACCCGCATACCTATTACGAAGCGCAGGTGCGTTCCGCGCGCTCGGACGGCGCCGTCTACCGCGTTCTGGTGACCAGCCTGGTGGGCATGGGCCCCGTCCAGGCGGCCACCCAGGCGAGCTCCGCGGTGCACCGCTGGCATCCCCGCCACGTGCTGATGGTGGGAATCGCAGGGGGGGTTGGCTCCATGGCCGAGCTCGGCGACGTGTTGGTCGCCAGTCAGCTCGCGGACTCCACCCAGGGGAAGCAGACTCCGGAGCGGCGGAAGATCCGCTGGGAGGTCCATCGTGCGGATGCGGACCTGCTCGATGCGGCCTTCAACTTCCCGCACGGCTGGGAGGACCTGCTGACGCTGCAACGGCCCGGTGCGGGCCTGCCACGCCGCCGCATCGGCGTCATCCTCTCTGGCGGAGACGTCATCGCCGACGCCCAGGCCCTCCAGCTCCACCTGGAGACCTGGGACAAGCTGGTGGGCGTGGAGATGGAAGGGGGAGGAGTGGCCCTGGCGCTGCACAACACCCAGGAGCGTCCTCGCTTCTTGATGGTCCGCGGCGTCTCTGATCTCGCGGACGAGCAGAAAGGCTCCGCGGAGGTTCGAAGGTGGCGCGAGTACGCCTGTGCCGTGGCGGCTGCCTACACCGTGGGGCTGATCCGCAGTGGGCTCATCGCCCCCGCAGCGCTTCCTGTGGCCCAGGCTCCTCCACTTGCCGCACAGCCTCCGGCGCTCCCGGCCCTTCCCGCGCCTCCCTCCTTCTCGGGCATGACCTTCGAGGGCCGGGACGAGGAGCTCGAGCGTCTGCGGGAACACCTGGTGGAGCGCTCCCACGAAGCACCTGGGCGGGCGGCCGTGGTGGGGCTGCGGGGCATCGGGGGCATTGGCAAGACGGCGCTCGCCATGGTCTTCGCCGAGCGCCACGCCTCGAGCTTCCCTGGAGGTATCCTCTGGGCCGATCTCGGCACCAACAGCGACGTGGGCGAGCGCGGGGCGAATACCAATCCAGCGCAGGTCCTGCTCCAGGTGCTTCGCAGGTGGGCGGTGGAGCTTGGCAGCGCTCCCCTTCCCCTGCACACCTCCCTTGACGAGGTGCTCGGGCTCGTCCGCCGTGATCTGGCGCAGAGAGAGCGCTTCCTCGGGCGCTGCTTGCTGGTGCTCGACAACGTCGATACCGAGAAGACGCTCCGCCCGATGCTCCAGGGCTTCTCGTTCGCGGCGATGCTCATCACCACGCGGCAGACGGCGCTCGCTTCGCAAGAGGGAATGAGCCGGATCGACCTGGGCGCCCTGCCCCGCCCAGCCAGTGTCGCGTATCTCCGGAAGGAGCTGGGTGCTGACGCCCGTACGGAGAAGCTGGAGAGCCTCCTGGACTCGGTGGGAGACCACCCGCTGGCCCTGCGGCTCATCGCCTCGCTCTTGAAGCGGGATCCCCAGCTCGCGCCAGCCACGATCCTCAGGAGGATGCGGGACACGGGCCATCAGCACAGCCCACTGCCAGCCCTCACCCACGTCCCAGCGTCCCTGGCGGATTGCTTCGAGGTGTCCATCCAGGCCCTTCCCCGGGGCGGTGCCTACCCGTTCCTGATCTCCACCGCCTCCCAGTCTCCCCTGGGCTGGTCTCTCGAGGCGGCCCATCACGTCTCCGGCACAGGCGACCTCTCACGGACCCGCCGGTACGTGGAGCTGCTGCTGGATCACGGGCTCGTGGAGCGGCAGGCGGAGGGAGTGTTCCGCATCCACCGGCTGCTCATGGACTATCTGCGCGCCGTTCATGGCGCGAGTGGCTTCGGGTTCCTACGCCCATCGTGGGAGCTTCCCGTGGTGGCGAGCCTGCTGATGCGCTGGGGCAGCGACATCTCCGCTGGGACACCCAACTACGATCTGCGCCAGGAGCGCTTCTTCCTCCGGCTCGTGGAGCGGCGCAAGGGGGCCTCACTCCGCGCGGACGAGAGCGATGGGTTGCTGTTGGGCCTGAGCCGCAAGTGCCAGGCACAGAACAGAGAGGCCGCCGGGAAGCGCATCCGGAGCCTCCGCCAGCACCTTGCGGGCATCGATCTGTCCGGGCTCCGGCTGGAACGGGTGATGCTCGATGGCGCGAACCTCAAGGGCGCGAGGTTGACGCACGCGAACCTCTCTGGAGAGAAGCCTCGCCTCTTCCTGCGTGCCTTCGAGGCGTTGAGAGAGAAGGGGTTCCGCAATCTCATCCTCAGCAGCCTGGGGACCACCGCGCTCCTGGTGTTGGTATTGCTGGCTTCTCTCGTCTTCTGGCCAGCAACATCCTTCTTCGACTTCGCTGGACCCGCCGCGATGCTCGTCCTGGGGACCTCCGCTCTCGCGGGAGCCTCAGAGCTGCTCGTGGCGTTCAGCGTCTCCGGTGGCAGACTGCTTGACCCCCTCGGTTCCGTTCCACGGACTCTCCTCGAGCGAGGCCTGGTCATTGCCACCTATGGCGGAGCTTGTGCCATGGCGCTCTTGGTGAATCGGGGAGTGTTCCTTGATTCAAGAGAGTTCCTGGCGCTGCTGCTCTGCGTCTTCGTCACGACGATGACCCTCATCATGGCGGCGCTCTCCGATCGGCTCATTCTCATCGCGCAGCGCAAAGGAGTGGGGGGATTGAGCCTGCGCCTGATTGCGACCTTCGGGCCGCTCGTGGTGGTCGCCGCGCTTGCCTCCTCTCTGATCCTGCTGCCGGAGAACCGAGACCTTGTGATGGTGGCGTTCGACGCTCCCCTGCCCCTGATCGTCCTCAGCCTCTCCTTGCTTCCGGCGCCCTACATCGTTCTGCGCAGCCTGTTCCGCAACCCCGAAGTGAGCTCGCCGCTGTACTCCGTGCGAACGAACTACCTGCGCAAGGCCTGCCTGCAGGAGGTGGACTTGCGTTTCGCGAAGCTGATGCATGCCCGCCTTCAGGGGGCGGACCTGACGGGAGCGGACCTGACGGGAGCGGACCTGAGCGGCGCGCAGCTCCGTGATGCCATTGTCCGCGGCGCGAACCTCGCGGGAGCCACCCTGGTCCAGACTTCTTTGGAGCACGCAGACCTGCGTGGCGCTGACCTGCGTGGCGTCGACCTGAGCCAGGCTCGCCTGCAGGGCGCGATGCTGGAGGGCGTCCTCCAAGACGAGCACACCCGCTGGCCAGGGCTCACAGGGTCGCCGCGTCGATGACGAAGCGGTAGCGCTGCTCAACTCCGCCTTCGAACAGCTTGCTCAAAGATTGAACAACCCGCTCAGCCTTTGAACGCCCCCTCGGCTGCGCTCCCTCTGGGGGCTGATGGCATGGCGCTTGCCTTACACCTCCTCCATCAACCCCGGAGGAATCCATGGGACTCAATCTCCAGAAGCACAATCCCCTCAAGGTCTCTCAGCCCCAGCCCCCCCCGCCGCCCCAGCCTGTCCCGGCGCCGCCAGCGTCCCAGGTGCCGCCAGCGCCCCAGGCGAAGTCCTCCAGCCCGGTCGTCGACGGGTTCGACGCGAGCCCCGTGTCGACCGCTCGCGCTGCATCTCCGGCTGCGGCTCCTGCAGAGGTGGCGGCCCAAGCGGCCACCGCGCCCGGGGATGACTTCGCCACACGGCGGGCTCAGCACGCGCTGCTCGTTGATCGCTCAAAGCCGGCCAAGACGTATGACGGCATGTACATTGGTGCGGACGGCTACGCGTACCCGCCGGACAAGTTCAAGGCGTCTGAGGTGCCGCCCTTCAAGCCGAACCCGCCCGTGGCACAGCCCGCGCCGACACAGTACTACGTCAACGGGATCCTCACCGAAGCCACCGACGACCGCCCGCGAGGTGCGGACGGCTCCTTCCAGAACAACGAGGTGAGCATCCAGGCCGACGGCGAGGCGCAGAAGATCGCCAACGCTACGGGCACCAACGTGGTGCTCATCTATAACGCCACCGAAGGCGAGGCCGCCGACTTCGTGCAGGCCACCAATGATGTGCTCCTCACGGAGGGCAGCAGCAACCCGGCGGCCGACACGCTCGCGAACGCCATCTACGAGGACGTGAAGGCGGGGCGCCAGGTGAGCGTGACGGGCTACAGCCAGGGTGCGGCCATCACCGCGCGCGCGCTGCACCAGGTGCGGGACCGGCTCTACAACGACACGGGCGGAGTGCTGGGCCACCTGCCCGTCGTGGGTGATGAGAACCGGCGCGCGCTCGACCGGATGATGGGGCAGATCAAGGTCACGACGTTTGCCGGCGCGGGCGCCAACTTCCCGGATGGGCCCAGCTACGATCACTACGTGAACTCGAAGGACCCGGTGCCCAACTTCGCGGGCCTGGGCGGCTTGAACGGCTTCTTCGGCCACGCAGGCCGGGGCGCTCGCGTGCACGAGTTCGAGGATGCGGGCGCGCCGGGCGCGGACCTGCTCAGCCCGGACGGCGTGCACGGCCTGCAGCACTACCTGGCCGAGCACGCTCGAGTGCAGGACTGGAACCACACCGTGAGCTCCGCACCGCCCGATCTCCAGGCGGTGATCGCCAAGGCGGACTCTCGCCGCGTGAAGGAGCTGTCGCAGGAGCTGGGGCTGTCCAGCGCGCAGATCCACGATCTGGCGCGCACCCATCCGTTCCTCTTCACGCGGCACGAGGGCAATGGGTTGATCATGCGCAGCTTCGTGGACATGGCGCAGACCTTCGGCCTCAAGGGCGACAGCGCGGCGGGGCTCTTCAAGGCCATCACCGAGGGTACCGAGGATCCGAGCTATGCCCTCTCCCTCCTCCTGAACAACGTGCAGAGCCTGCAGCCGCAGCCAAAGCGTCAGGAGGACTGGCTCCGAGCGCTCGGGGAACACGCCGTCCGCTCCGGTGCCCCCGAGGACTACCAACGGGCCTTCGCCAACGCCGAGAAGTATTTGAGCGGCAGGGTGCCTGGCTCGTACACCTGAGGCGCTCCGAAGGACTCAGGAATCCAGTTCCCGGCCTGCGAAGGGGCGCTCGGGAGCTGATGTGGCGCAGGCTGAGCGGGCAGTGGCCGATGCGGCGTAGCAGCAGATGCTGAAGGCGGCGGGAATCGAACCCACAGCAAGGCGAGAGCAAAATGGCCTGCTCTTCCCCCACAGGATGAGTCCCCGTGGGGGGCCAGGGCCATACTCGTTCGGCTTCGCTCCCGCTTGAGGGAGCGCCCCGAGCCAGGCGCCTTACTTCACGATAATGTTGACCAGCGTGCTACTGGGACCGAAGCCCCCCCCGTTGAGAGCCATGCGCCACTGGAAGGGATAGGTGCCAGGCACGGTCGGCGCCACCACGTTGAAGGTGAAGGTCGTTTCTTTCTCGAGAAACACCTTCGTATTCACATCTGCCTTGGGGACGCCCCATTTTTGGCTGGACACTGGGATGAGTGTGGCGTCGGGCTTTTGCCAGAGCCGGGTGCCCAGGTTTTTCACCGTAATCTTCACCGGGAAGGTCTGGCCCGGCGTGGCCGTGGAGGGCACTGACTGGGAGGTGAACTGCGAGTTGAGGGCGGGCGTGTTGAGGAAGTGCTCGAGCACCGCCTTGCGCTGAGGCAAGAAAGTGTCCACCAGTGCCGAGGACAGCTGGTAGCGGGTGGTGTCCGCCGGGTCATCCTTGTCGCTGCTGTGCACGAAGCCGGCGGGGCTGGGGAAGTTGAAGCCGCCCATAGGGGCTCCGCCGCTGCGCCGGTGGCAACCGCCGCACGAGAGCGCCTGAGCGCGGGCGACGATATCCTCGGGCGTCAGTGTGCTGCCGATGCGCTTCAGTTCGTTCACAATATTGGTGCGGAAGGTGCTCGTGGTGACGGTCTTGAACTGGGTCACATAATCATCCTCCGTGCTGGGGGTTGTCTGCGCGTCGCTCTGGCCCATGTTGAACTGGTTCAGCACAAGATAGTGGAACCGGTTGACATCCTTTTCGGCCAGCGCCTTCACCTGGGTCACCAGGTGCGCCTGGAAGCTCTTGGCCAGCGTGCTGGTGTTGTTGGGGTTGAAGAGGCTGCCCGCGGGGGTGTTCTTCGCCGTCTGCGGTACGAATTTCAGCGTGCACGTGGTGGAGGTGGGGCAATTGCGAGCAAGCTTGAACTCGCGCAGCATCCACGTCGGCGCAATGAACTGGTTGGTGCGCACCTGGCCCATGGGATTGTCAACGCCATAGTGTTTCACATGGATGACCGGCAAGAAGCCCGGCAACCCGTTGAAGTAGAAGTTCTTGAGCTTGGTGGCGCGCGAGTTGACGTCCGGGTCGTTCGTCAGGTCTGCCCAGAACTTGGCCACCGGCCGGCAGCCCTCGTGGCCCAAGGGCCAACCTGCAGGTGGGAGGGACAGCGCCCCCTCGAAGATGATGAAGTTGCGACCCGCCGTGGGATCCTTCTTGGCGAAGACAATGCGGTACTCACCGCACTCTACCGCCCCTTCTACGTCCATCAGGTCGAAGCGGTTGAACAGGCCCACCGCCTGATAACTGTCCATGGTGATGGCCGACGTGGGGCTCGCCTGGGCGCCCTCGGCCTCGCGGCAGGCGTAGGGAAAGCCATTGAGCTTGTTCGCGTTGTCCGAGCAGCGCGGGTAGGAGGTGACAGCAGTCAGGTCTGCCTGGCCCTTGCCTGACGGGTTCTGCGTGTCCCACAGTTGGCGGAACAGCTGCGCGCTCGTCAGCCCCGTATTCCCGTTCTGCAGGGCGAGCTTGTCCAACACATCCTTCAAGAGGAACTTCGACAGGATGGCCTTTTCCGTCACTGCCAGCGAGCGGCGAGGATCCACCGTCACCCCCTGGCCGGATACCGGCCCCGCCGTCGTCGGCTTCGGTTTCAGCCCGATGCCGTTGCGCTCGGAGTACAGCGGCTCCTCAGCCCTCGCCTCGCCGCCTCCTCCGAACAGCAATGCCGAAACAATTCCACAGACCAGTGCTTTCTTCATCTTGGGTGTTCTCCAGTCCAGCGGTTCTGCTCTCACCTACGCAATGTTGCGGGCCGCGGGAGCGGTTCCACGATCCCTGGCGAGCTGTCGTGCAAGCGACATACCGCAGGTCGAGAGCCTGCGTATTCCGGCCCGGTCGAGCGCCGTTTTCGGGCGGGAGGCCTCGTGAAAGGTGGCAGCGCGCCACGACGGGGGCGGGGAGCATTCAAAACCCGGGAGCGCGCTGACACGTCAATGACATGTCAATGACATGTCATTGACGTGTCAGCGCTCGCAGGCGGCGGTTGAGGGAGCCGCTCTTGCCCCCCTCCTCCATGAGGGAACACCCTTTGCAGGGAGCCACATCTGGATCATTGGTGCATCGATTTCCGGCATGGGCCGAATGGCGCGCGGTGAACCCGAGCGAAGGAGCTGATCGAGATGACTGTGTTTGAGGTGCGGAAGGCCCACTTCATGACCTGGGCTGCGGTTCTGTTCTTGTTACCTGCAGGGTGCGTCACCACGGGCGCGCGAGGGCGCAAGGTTCCCCCGCCAGCGGTGGCGGACTGCGCGAAGACCACCGGGTATGACGTCATCATCGTCGGAGCGGGCTTCAGCGGTCTCACCGCCTCCAAGGAGCTCCGGCGCGCGGGCCGCAACAACGTCCTCATTCTCGAGGCCACCGACCGCATGGGTGGCCGCGGCAACACCCTGAAGAAGGGGCCGCCCATCGATCTGGGGGGCGCCTGGATTCACGGGGTGACGGTCAATCCGCTCACCGGCATGGCGGACGCCATGGGCTTCGAACGCGTCGCCACCCAGCTGGAAGGCCCCATCTACCTCGACAATGGCACCGAGGTGACCACCCTCTCGGGCGCTCAGGCCGAGCAGTACGGCCTGGAGTACGAAGGCTTTGAGCAGCGCCTGGTGGAGGCCGGCCTGTGGCAGCGCGTCTTGAAGGAGTGCCGGGGCACCGCCGAGGGCAACGCACCCAAGAACCCGGAGCGGGACGCGCTCTGCCAGCAACTGGAGAAGATCGCCAACGACGAGGTCTCGAACGCTCTGCCCAAGGATTCCGCCTTCCGCTTCCTGTTCGAGGGCAACGTCGGGCCCCTGGAGAGCGCGGTGGAGACCTCGCGCAACTCCACGGTGGACGCCGCCGAGTTTGAGGCGGGGCCCGATGATCTCCTCAAGGAGGGCATGGGCACGTTCGTCGAGGCCTTTGGCCAGGGCGAGCCTGTCTGCCTCAACTCCCCCGTGACGAAGGTTACCTACCGTGACGACGGGGTAGTCCTCGAGGTGAAGAACGGGAAGAGCTATCAGGCCCGCAAGGCGCTGGTGACCGTCTCCACCGGTGTCCTCCAGGCAAAGAAGATCCAGTTCGAGCCGCCGCTGCCGCCCAGCAAGCAGGCCGCCATCGACGGGCTGCCCATGGGCAACATGCAGAAGGTCATCATCGACTTCAAGGACCAGCCCAACCTCATGGGAGACACGCTGCCCAACTCGTGGGTCCTCTACCAGGCGCCTGATAACTCCGTCATGGCCTTCGTCATCAAGCCGCTCGGCAAGAACATCGCCATCGGGTTCTACGGCGGAGAGCAGGCGCGGCAGTACGAGCAGAAGTGCGCGAGCGCCATGGGTGACAAGCCCCTGCCCCCCGCGCGCCAGCCCTGCGACGAGGAGCCCGTTCAGAGGGCCAAGGCGGCCCTGAGCCGGATGTACCGCTCGGGGGCCATTGCGGGGGCCGAGCCCTCGGCGCCTCCCCTCGACATCGCCCAGGCTTTTGACAAGGCGGATATCTACCTCACGCGGTGGAGCCTGGAGCCCTGGACGCTGGGGGCCTACTCCGCGGCGTTGCCGGGGGCCTGGACCATGCGCGAGGAGTTGGGCAAGGCGATCTGCTCCTACGATCTCTCCCGGCAGCAGGAGCCGACGGAGGAAGGCTGCATCAAGCGCCTGTACTTCGGGGGTGAGGCCACCTCGAGGCCCATGTTCAACGGCTCGTTCGCCGGGGCCCATGAGGCGGGCCTGCGCAACGCGCGTGCAATCCTCGAGAGCCTGGAGGCAGAAGAGCCCTCGAGCCCGTAAGGCTTTCTCACCTGATGTTCCAGCGCTTCAACCAGGAGGCCCTGCAGAGGGCCTCCTGCTGCCTGCTCGTACCGACCGCTCGGCTCTTCGGCCGCTGTGGCCTCCACTTGTCACGTCTCTCTCTTTTATATTCCCAGACATGGTGACTTCCCGTCTCGCTGATACTCCCGAGCTGAACAACGCCATGCTCGTGGGCGCCATCACTCTGGTGGCCCTGCTCGCAATCTGGACAGTGCTCGTCATCTCGAGCTTCCTGGTCTACCAGGGCATCCGCGCGAGCGGCATCCAGACCCTCGTTGCCTTCGGTGAGGGCCTCTACAAGAGAGCGCGGCTGTCGGCCGTCGTCCTCTCCTCCCTGATCGTCATCCTGGGGATCGGGCTTCTCGGCCACACGTTGTGGAGGAGAGGGGATCTGCAGCCGCAGGTCGACTCACTGCTCGCGGAGGTGACCCCCGAGGTTCTCAAGAGCCTGGGGCGGAGCGTAGGCCTGATGAGCCTGCTGCTCCTCGGCTTCTACGTGCTGCAGCGCAGCGGCCGGCGCCTGATGGGCCGGGTCGAGGAGGCGCTCCAAGAGCGCCAGCTCCCGGAGACGCAGCGCGTCCACGTCGAGAAGTTCCTGACGCACCTGCCCTCCGTCATCAACCTCGCACTGGCCAACGCCGTGGCGAACGTGGCGGTCGCGGCCCTGGGGGTGCCAGCGCCCGTGGAGTGGTTCATCACCACTTCCTTGTACATCCTGCTCATCGTCACCGGTGGGCGGGCGCTCGTGGTCCTCCTCTACTTCCTGTCTCAGCGGCTGATCGAGTCCTCGGCAGACAAGAGCCAGGGCACGCTGCTGGGGGAGTACTATGCGGCCCTGCGCAGGCTCCTGCCCGTGGGGCAGAAGAGCTTCGAGGCGATCATCTACATCTCGGCAGCGACCCTCATCGTGCGCAGGTTCCAGTCCCTGGAGTCGTTCGCGCCCTATGGGCCGGTGCTGATCCGCATCGTCTCGATGTTCTTTGCCGCCAGCGTGGTCGTCGAGCTCAGCCGCGTGATGGTCTCACGGCTCGCCTCGACCGGCGCGTCCGTCGCTGACGACGTGCAGCGGCGGCGCAGCACGTTCGTCAACCTGCTCCAGAGCATCAGCAAGTACGTCATCTACTTCTGTGTCTGCATGATGGTCCTCAGCGATCTGGGCATCGATCCCACACCGATCCTCGCAGGCGCTGGGATTGTGGGCCTCACGGTGGGGCTGGGGTCCCAGGCGATCGTCCAGGATCTGATCAGCGGCATCTTCCTCCTCTTCGAGGACCAGATCCTGATTGGAGACTACCTCCGGATCGGGGACTCCGAGGGCATGGTGGAGGAGATCACACCCCGCGTCACGCGCATCCGCGATCGCTACGGGCGCCTGCACATCCTGCGCAATGGCGAGATCAAGAACGTCATCAACTACAGCCGGGGGTGGACACTGGCCGTGGTGGACATGAGCGTCGCGTACGAGGATGACCTGAAGAAGGCGCTCCAGGTCATCGCCGATGTCAGCGCGAAGTTGCCGGGGCTGCTCCCGGAGAAGACCATTGAGCCTCCCAAGGTCATGGGGATCGAGACGATTGACGAGAGCTGCCTGCGAGTCCGCATCGAGACGAAGGTGGCGCCCGGCACGCACTTCGAAGTCAAGAGGATGCTGCACAGGCTGTTGGTGGAGGGCTTCCGCGAGAACAACCTGGAGATTCCCTACCCCAAGTCCATCGGCATCGAGCTTTCCGGGGACGCACCGTCGGCGAGTGCCCCCAAGGCCGCCCCAGCCTCCTCGTGAGCCGGGGCAAGCTCCTCCCAACCTCCCACCTGGAGCTGCAGGTCTGGATCTGGATGGATAAGCAGTCCAGCCCCAGAGTGCCAGGCGCAGCGCCGGACCGACGCGCTCCCACCTCTGCTCGGACCGGGCTACAGGCCGCTCAGCTGGCGCTCCGCTCGGGTGCGTTGCCGGCGGCCCGCGAGCCTCCCGGCCCATTCTCCAGCGCGGTGAGGAACCCGTCGAAGAGCCGCTCCTCCAAGGCCTTCGGCCCGGAGAGGTCCGGCGCTCCGGCCTGGGCCAGCAACCGCAGACAGGTCTCCTCGATGTCGCGCCGGTGTGACTGCTCCTCGGTGACGACCCTGCCCAGCTCGGCGCGAACTGCGGCGTGGTGCGTGGCGGCTTTGTAGAGCGGGTACAGAACCATGGCCCGCTGCTCCACCAGCGTCGTGGTCAGCAGATAGTTCAGCCGGACGTCCTCGCGGCCCACGGCCTGCGTGGTCCACGTGGCCAGCTCGCGGTCCAATGTCTGGAACCACGTCGTCGCCTCCTGGGGGCAGAGATCCTCGGAGACCTCGGTGCCTGCCACCTCGCACGCCAACCGCTTGAAGGCCAGGGCATGTCGCGTCTCGTCCGCGAGGTGTGCGAGCACTTCCAGTGACGGGTGCCGGTCAGCCACTGTGCGGCTGATCTTCCTGGCTCCTATGAACTCCAGCAGCGACAGGGTGTTGAGCCAGCGGGCCTCGAGCGTGGGCTCGGCGGCAAGCTGCTTCAGAGGACTCCATTTAGAACTCGATCACCACACTGACGCGATCGGGCAAGGACTCCTCGGGTGGCGCGGTCAACCTGTAGGGGGGACTCGAGAGGGCGCGGACGACGCACTCGCGCTGCTCGCGCCGCAGCTCCGCACCGGCTCCTACAGGCTCCAGCTCGTGATCCGAAGCCGCGCCGCTCTGCGGATTCACCGAGGCTGTCCAGCGCAGGGTGCCGGGTCTGTCGGAACCCGTGAAGCACTGCGCGAGCCTTGGACTCCGCGCGGCCACCTGAAGGCGAAACTCGTCGATCCAGGCCGGTGAAGCCCGCGCAGGTCCTTGATAGCTGGCGCAAGCCTGAGGCTCGATCTGCGCACGGAGGGGCTGCCGCCGGGGCGGCGTCGGCACAGGGCGCTCGACCTTGATCTCCGCCGCACCCTGCGCTTCGACCTTCGGCAGCTCCGGTGGAGACGGCCGCTCACACTCGCAACGCACCAGGGATGCAAGCACCAACAGGAGCGCGACGCCCAACGCGCGCCGCAGCCGCCGCCGGGCTCGCGCGCGGCGAACCGCCGGCATCTGGTCGAGACGCTCGCGCGCCTGTCTCCCCGTCAGCCGCAGCGACTTGCGCAGATCGATTCGCCGCTGGCGCATCGCCTGGCGCAGCTCACTTGAGTGACATCCTCGCGTAGTGGAACCTGTCTCGTCGTTGAGAGGCCCGTCTCTGCCTTCGAGGCTCACTGCGTTCGTACCTCAGGCAGGACGGGATGTGGCTTGTGCGTTCCGGAGCAGCGGCCCGTGCCGCGACCCGATCTTGCTCAGCTGAGTGGCATTGAGCTTTGGAGGGGGCGTTTCGCTTCGGGGAGGCGCATGCGGGACGCGACATCTCCCCCTTGCTACATCCAGCTGTATGCCACGACCGGGGGATTGCCACAAGACCCCCTCTGT
>NZ_DASPHO010000487.1:0-15341 GCF_035629615.1 Hyalangium sp.
AAGCCATCGCGGTGGCGCAGGTGGTGCTCGGGGCTCTCGGCGATCTCCGGCAGGTTCGGATCGGGCCGGTGGAGCTGCACGAGCTGGTCGAAGACGAGCGGCTTGGGGAGCCGGTGCGTGGTCCAGGTGTGGAACAGCTCCTTCAGCTGGGGGTGGAGCGCACGGGCGAACGTCCAGCGATCCGCCAGCGAGAGGAGGGCGCGAACGGACTGCAGCTCCGCGGCGTCATCTCCCGTGGTGACGAGGCTGGAGCCGAAGGCGTCCCGGCCCTCGGGTGTGGAGAGCAGGGCGGTGCGCAGGGCTGTCCAGCGCTCGCGCAGGGCCGCGGCGCGCGGCTGCTGCTCCGCGGGCAGCGCGCCGGAGAAGAGGCGCTCCAAGTCCATCAGCGTGAGAATGGACTCGGCCAGGCTGCGCTCCAGATCCTCGAGGGAGGAGGCCTCCGGGAAGCCGAGCTGCAGCAGCAGGCGCATCCGGGCGTCGAGCGAGGGGAACTCGGCGAGCGTGGGCCGATCCGGGGCGCCCTTCTTGAAGACGCGGCGGGTGATGAAGTCGCGCTTGAAGTCGAACAGCGGCAGCTCGCCCGTCAGGCGGCGAGCCAGGTCCTCCTGCTCGCTCTCGATGTTGAAGAGGCAGGCGAGGAAGCGGGCCACATGGCGGGAGACGCGGATGAGCACGTTCGACTCGATGGCCCCGGAGAGGTTCGAGCCTCCGGACTTCCGGTAGGCATCGAAGACCTGGAAGAGCTCCGGCTCATGCTCGGTCAGCCAGGCGTCGAAGCGCTCCGAGAGTCGCCGCAGCCCGCGGGGACGGTAGAGGTCCTCGAAGGTGAACCCGGGCAGGCCCAGGGTCAGCTTGGGGCTGGAGTCGTTGGGGAGAGCAGTCGGAGCGCGCATATCACGGGTGGTGTAAGGGCAACCTGGGGGAACGGCCCTTGAAAAATGCCTATTTCGCGGGCTGCCGCTCGGAAAGCAAGCGGGCTTGACACCCTACATGGGGCCGGCCAATGGGAGCGATTCCCCTGGCTTTTCACCCGGACGCCCGCTTGGCCTGCCAGGGGAGGGTGCTACAAAGGCGCGCCCTGCCTCCCGAATCACCAGGAGTGAATGTGTCCACCGAGCACGCTCCCGCCGTCTCTCGCTCCGACGCGGGGACTGTCGCCTCCCCGGTCACCGAGGGGTGGGGGCTTGCCGCCGGCTGTCTGGCCGCAGCCACGGTGCTGGGGCTGACGCTGCAGCTCACCAACGGCAACCTGCGAGAGGATGCCATCGTGGGGCTGACCCGGGCCCTCCTGTTGTGCCTGATGGGCATTGCCGCCTCGAGACTTGGGCGGTGGACGCCTCGGGTGGAGGACATGCTGGCCGTGCTCCTGGGGGGCGCGCTGCTGCTCCAGCTCCAGGTGATGATGCTGGAGCACCCGGGCATGTACCTGCGGCTCAGCGGCAACTGGCCCTATGCCCCCCTCTACTGGAGGCTGGCCACGGAGGCGTTGATCGCGGGTGCACTCCTGGCGGGCTCGGAGCGCTCGCGGCGCTGGCTCATGCTCGCGCTGCTGGGGGTGCACTTCTCCCTGGGCGCCTGGCTGCTGCGCACCTCGCCGACGCCCTGGATCGACGTCTTCGTCTTCGAGACGCAGGGGGTGGAGGCCCTCCTCCAGGGGCGCAACCCGTACGCCATCACCTTCCCCAACATCTACGGGGATGGCGGGTTCTATGGCGAGGGGCTGGTGGAGAACGGGCGGCTGCTGTTTGGCTTCCCGTACCCGCCGCTCAGCCTCTACCTCTCCACGCTGGGCAAGGTGCTGGGGGGGGATCCTCGCTTCGCCCGGCTCGTGGCCATCACGCTGGCGGCGGGCCTCATGGCGTATGCGCGCGGCGGGAGGTTGGGGGCCGGGGCCGCGGCGCTGCTGCTGCTGACTCCGCGCGGGCTCTTCGTGCTCGAGCAGTCGTGGACCGAGCCCTTCCTCGTCCTGTTGCTGGCGGCCACCGTGTTCTGCGCGTGCCGGTACCCTCGCGCGCTGCCCTATGTGTTCGGCCTCATGCTGGCGGTGAAGCAGTACACCGTCTTCATGCTGCCGCTGCTGCCGCTGCTCACGCCCCTGCGAGGACGGCAGCTCTGGGGGCTCCTCTGGCGTGCGGGCGTCACCGCGCTGGCGGTGAGCCTGCCCCTCGTCGTCATCAACGTGCCGGCCTTCATGCGGAGCGTGGTGACGCTGCAGCTCCATCAACCCTTCCGCTTCGATTCACTGAGCTACCTGGCCTGGTGGGTGTCACAGGGGCACCCGCAGCCGCCGGTGTGGATCTCCTTCGTGGGGGTGGCCGTGGCCACGGCGCTGGTGCTCTGGCGCGCGCCCCGGACGCCCGCGGGGTTCGCGGCCGGGGTCGCGTTCGTCTACGCCGTCTTCTTCGCCTTCAACAAGCAGGCCTTCTCCAACTACTACTACTTCGTGGTGGGCGCGCTCTGTATCGCGGTGGCGGCACGGCAGCCCCCGGACGCGCCTGCTCCCCAGGGGCGGTGAAGCGTGGGGCTCAGGCGGTGCGGCGCGGGGGGGGCTTGGGAGGCTCCTGGGGCGGAGAGGCCCGGAGCCGCTGGGCGCGCAGGGCGCTGCGCTCCTTCGAGTCCTTGAGGACGAAGCTCACGTCGGGTGTCGTCTCCGCCTCCACGTAGATCTGGTACGAGAAGAGCGTCTTGCTCAGCCGGATCAGCGCGAGGTTGGCTTCGAGGGCCGCCTTGCCGAGCACTCCGTTGCCGAGCACCTTGGGGAAAGGCGCAGGGACGCCACGGAGGTCCTTGATGCGGAAGCCGTTGTCTCGCAGCAGGTGGCGCAGGCTTCGGAAGGTGAACAGGCGCGTGTGCGTCCGGTCGAGGATGCCTGCCTTGCCGTAGTTGAACTGCCCCGCCAGCAGCATGAGGCGCTGGACGACGAAGGCCACGTTGGGCGTGGTGAGCACCAGCTTCCGCGGCGTGTAGTCGAACTGCTGGCGCAGCTCGCTCAGGAACCGCTCGGGATCCTTGAGGTGCTCGATGACGTCCAGCAGGAGCAGGTGGTCGTAGTCGCGCACGTTGAATCGCAGCGGCTCGTCCAGGTTCTGGACGTGGACCTGGATGCGCGGATCGGGCTCGGCGGGCGGGTGCTGGTCCACGACGGCCGTGGTGCAGCCCTTGTTGACGAGCTCGGCCGCCATGCCTCCCGGCCCGGCGCCGATGTCCAGCACCTTGGCTCCGGGGGGGACCGCGTCCAGGGCCCACGAGTGGCTGCTCGCGTAGCCGAGCTTGAGATCATAGTGCCGGTTGTCGTGGCTGATCGGATCGTAGCGGCGCTGGTAGAGCAGGCCGGCGCGGTGGAGGACGTTGCGCACCGTCGCCAGCATCACGTCCTTGGCGTACTTCATCCCGTTCACCCGGGAGATCTCGTCTCCGTAGTAGGTGGGGATGGGCAGCTCCAGCACGCGCGCCTTCGCGTTGAGGAGCTGGAGGATGATCTCGGTGTCGAAGTGGAAGTCGTTGGAGTTGAGCTGGAAGGGGATGCGGCGCAGCGCCGCCACCGAGTAGATGCGGTAGCCGCTGTGGAACTCGGACAGGCGGGTGCCCAGCAGCGCGTTCTGCACGGTGGTGAGGATCTTGTTCCCCACGTACTTGTAGAGCGGCATGCCGCCCTTGAGCGCGCCGAAGCGGTTCATCATCCGGCTGCCGAAGACGGCGTCCGCCTGGGCCGTGTGCAGGGGCTCCATCAGCCGAGGCAGCTCCTCGGGCGCGTACTGCCCGTCGCCGTGCACCATGGCGACGAAGTCGAACCCCTCCGCGATGGCGTAGGCGTAGCCGACCTTCTGGTTGCCCCCGTAGCCCTGGTTGTGCTCGTTGCGCAGCACCGTCATCCGGATGTCCGGATGGTTCTCCAGGTACTCGCGGCCGATCTCGAAGGTCCGATCCTGGGAGGCGTCGTCGACGACGAGCACCTCGCACTCGTACGTCTGGAAGACCGAGGCCGGGATGCGCTCCAGCACCCAGCGCAGGGTGGACTCGGCGTAGTAGGCGATGACGAAGATGAGCAGCCGTGGCTGCTTCGACGGCGCGGTCATGAGAGGGCCTCGGAGCGCCGTCTATAGCCGTCCCATGCAGGGCGCTTCAAGCTGCGTGGAACGGCCTGTGTTCACGGGAGGTGGCCCTTGCCCTCCTGCCCGGCCCATGGGCGGGAGGTTACTTCGCCTTGGGACGGCGCGGGCGGACGGGGACAACTCGGGGCTCGGGGGGGGGCTCGGGGGGAGCCGCGGTGGGGGGCTTCGCGGCCTTCAGCTCCTCCACCTCGCGCCGCAGGCGGAGGACCTCGGCGGAGAGCTGGGCGTAGGAGTCCCGGACGTGCCCGTTGAAGATGCGCTGGCGGGAGAGGGTCTCGTTGATGAGCACCTGGCACGTCTTGCGGAAGGCCCACTTCGCCACCACCACGAGCTGACCCACCCCGCCTCGGTGGGTGTGCAGCGGCAGCGGCTGGGCCGGGTCCGCGTTCTCCTCCAGGGCCTGGAGGTTGAAGGACAGCGGATCGACCCGAGGCTCGACGCCCTCTTCGGGGACCTCGGCGGCCTCGGAGGTGGGGAGGCCGCGCAGGCGCAGGCGCTCCTCGATGCGGGCGATCAGCTCACGCGCGGGGATGTCTCGTCCCAACAGCTTCATTGGCGCTTCTCCTCGAGGATGCGATCCAGCTCTTCCTGGTAGGCGGCCACGACCTTCGGCCACGAGTACTTCTTCGCGTAGGCGAGGCCCTTCTTGCCCATGGGGGCTCGCTCCTGGCCCACCTCGCGCAGGCCCGTGATGAACGACTCCAGATCTTTGTATGCCCGGCCCGCCCCGCTGCGCTCCACCTGGCCCACCAGCACGTCCGAGTGTCCATTGACGAGCACTGGCGTGGACTGGGCGAAGGCCTCCAGCGTGAGCAGCGAGAGGCTCTCGAAGCGCGAGGGCACCACCACCGCGAGCGCCCCCGCCAGGGCGTCGTGCTTGTCCTGTTCGTCGATGCGGCCCACGTAGCGCACCCCTTCGCCGGACAGGTCCATGTGGGCCTCGCCCGCGAGGACGAGGTCTGGCGCGTCCGCGTACCGCTCCCGCAGGGCGCGGTGGTGGGAGAGCAGCTCGGGGATGCCCTTCCCGGGCTCCAGCCGCCCTACGTAGAGCAGGTAGGGGCGGTGGACGCCGTGCTGCTCGCGGAAGCGCTGGGGCGAGCCCTGGGGTCGGTCCACCCCGACGCCGACCACGCGGGCGCGCGCGTGCTTCGGGTAGAAGCGCTGGATGAGGGAGACCTCCTCCGGGGTGTTGCACATCAGCACGCGAGGGCGCTCGAAGACGTCCGCATAGGTGCCGAAGCGGATGGGGGGCTCGTCATGCGCGGTGGGCACGAGCAGCGTCCGGTTCGCCACCATGGGCAGGCCCCAGACGGTGGGCGCGTAGAGGTAGGTGAAGAAGATGAAGGCGTCGTAGGCCTCGCGTGACGTCTCGAGGTGAGCGAGGAGCCCCGGGCACAGGGGGCCCTGCTCGGCCACCCAGTGCTCCTCGCGCAGCCGCTCGTTGGCGCGGTGGAAGACGGTGTTGGACAGGGCGTTGAAGGGGCGGATGTTGCGCGTGCGTGTCACCGGGAAGCGCAGCACTGGCAGCCCGTCGACGGTGTCCGGTCCTGGCGGGAAGACGTTCTCCCAGGAGAGGTGGTTCTTCGCGCAGGTGGTGAGGAGGGTGAGATCCCAGTGGGGTGCGAGGTGCTCGGAGAGCTGCTGGGCGTGGCGCTCGGCGCCTCCCGTCACTTCCCCGAAGCGCTGCACCACGATGGCCACGCGCGGGCGCTTGGGCTTGCGAGCGGGCCTGCGAGGCGGGGGGCGGGGGGAGGCCGCCTTGCCGAGCGCCTGGGCCAGGGCTGCCTGGCTGTTCTCCGCGGACAAGTCAGTGAGGCGCCGGGCCTGTCCCTGCAGCAGACGCTGGTGCAGGTCCCGGTTCTCGGTCACCTCCACCACCAACTCGGCGAGGAAGGAGAAGTGCTTCCGGTCGAAGGCGATCCCCGCGCCTCCGAGGGTCTCTGGGACGGCGGCGGCGCCGAAGGCGAGGACAGGCACTTCGGCGGCCATGGCCTCGATGAGGGGGACGCCGAAGCCCTCGTGCTCGCTCATGGAGACGAAGACCTGGGCGGAGCGGTAGGCCGCCACCAGCTCGGAGTGGCTCAGCCGTCCCAGGAAGTGGACGCCGGGCAGTGTCTTGGCGGTGCGCTGCAGGGACTTGAAGTAGCGGCTCCCGGGCTCGTAGCCGCCCACTATCAGCAGGCGGGCCTGGGGGCGCAGACGCACCAGCTCCGCATGGAGCGCGAGCAGGTCCTCGAAGCGCTTGTGGGGCGCCACCCGGCTCACGCTCAGCACGGTGGGGCCTGGGCCCTGAAGACGCTGGAGCAGGGCCGGGTCCGCGCTGGCTTGCGCGAAGCGCTCGGGCTCGATGAAGAGGGGAACGGTGTGGACGTTGCGATAGCCGGCGGCGCGCAGCTCCGCGGAGTTGAAGTCCGAGACGCCGATCGCCAGCTCCACGAAGGGCGCCATCGCAGCGAGCTGGGCGCGCCCGGAGGTGAGCGCCTCGGCCAGCGGGGTGCCCGTGTAGAAGCGCGCGGGGCTGATGTTGTGGAAGACGAGCCCGCGGCGGCAGGACAGGTGCATCAGGGTGCCGCTGAGCTGCGAGGCGATGCCGTGGTGATAGAGGACCAGGTCGTCCGGGGCGGGTCGCAGGGCGGAGAGGGGATGCGCCAGGGATTCCAGGCCGGAGCCCACCTCGCCCGCATAGAGTTCGCCGAAGTGGCCCATCCGGCGCAGGAGGAGCTGCAGATGCAGCGCGGCCTGGCCGGTGGCATCACCCGTGACGAAGCTGGGAATCAACTGATGGACCGCCATGGGGCGTCTTGCCTATCACACGCCCGTGGTATGAGGCGCCCCGTGTCCATCGGTCCCATTGCTTTCGACGCGAGCCTCTGGGACGAGCCGACCACGGGGATCGGCCTGTATACCCGTTGTCTGGCCTCGGCCCTGGAAGGACTGGGAGTCCGGCTGGAGCTCTTCGGCGCGCGGGTATCGGGCGAGCACCCCCGTGAGGGGATGGGCCGCACGGGCTATGCGCTGGCTCGCCTGCCACAGGAACTGGCGGGCTCGCAGGCGCGGCTCTTCCATGCGCTCGGCAACTTCAACCTCCCGCTCGTGCGGGTGCCAGGCAAGGCGTACGTCGTCACCGTGCATGATCTGCTCCCGCTGACGATGAGGGAGACGGTGTCCACCGCGTTCCGGTGGCAGTTTCGCCTGTGGCTGGCGCGCAGCGTGAGGGTCGCGGACCGGGTGATCTGCGTGAGCGCGTACACCGAGGACGCGCTGCTGGCACGCTTCCCCGAGGTGGCCGGGCGTACGCAGGTGGTGCACAACGGCGTGGACCACGTGGAGGCGGAGCGCCTGGACGCCACGGGCGAGGCCTTCTTGCGCGCGCTGGCACTGCCCAAGGACTTCGTGCTGTACGCGGGCTCGCTGGACGTCCGCAAGAACGTGGGCCTGGTACTGGACGCGCTGGAGCACCTGCGGGCCAGCGGGAAGAAGGCCTCGCTGGTGCTGGCGGGGCAGAGCTGGTTTGGCTCGGGGCCGGTGGAGACACGGGTGGGACGGATGCGCGCCGAGGGCTTCGACATCCGCCCGCTGGGTTATCAGTCCGCGCCGGTCTTCTATGAGCTGATGCGGCGTGCGGCCCTCTTCGTCTTCCCGTCGCGAGGGGAGGGGTTCGGATTGCCACCGCTGGAGGCGATGCGGATGGGGACGGCCACCATTGTCTCCAATGCGGGCTCGCTACCGGAGGTGTGCGGGGACGCGGCGCCCGCGGTGCGCCCGGACGACGCGGAGGGGCTGGCGGAGCTCATCGACCAGCTGCTGCGCTCACCGGGGGAGCGGCAGAACTGGGGGGAGAAGGGGAGGCGCCGCGCTGCGGAGTTCACCTGGAAGCGCGCCGCTGAGCAGACCCTGGCAGCCTACGAGGTAGCACTCACGAGAAAGCATGCATGAAAGCCCATACGATTCGAGGAAGAGCGATTGCTCTATTCCTCGGTCTATTGCTCGTTTCGAGGCAGACCTCTGAGCCTTTCGTGGCTGGGGTGTCGCCATGACCATTGGCAGCCGTGTGGTGGAGGCCTTGGAGCTGCTTGGGAGGTTGGGCGAAGAGGCCCGCTCACCCGAAGAGAAGGAGCGATTGGAACTGGCTTTCGACGCGCTCCTGTTCATTTCTAATATGGGCCTGGCCTATGGCTTTGAAAAATACCGCGAACACTCCGCTGCCAACGGCCCCCCGCTCGTGATTGCAACCTTTGACTCACGTGAGGAGGCGGATGCCTGGCTCAACAGTCAGACCGAACCGCCGCACAATGCTAAAGTCCTGATCGCGGGGAAGTATTTTGTCATTGCCCACATTCCAGACCTCAATCATCGCGCTTTCATCCAGGACCCCATGATTGAATTTTACCTGGAGGACATGATTTACATGGGGCTTCCTACCCCGGTGGCCGCCTTCAACACCTATGACGAAGCCATGGAATGGCTCAACAGCCAGCCCGAGCCTCCGCGTCAAGTCTTCATCACGGTCGCAGGCGAATATTACCTCGCAGTGTATCATTACAAGGTCAACCTTCGGGCGCTCTACCCCATCTCTATGGCTGCGAAGAACGTGCAGCGAGGCCCGCCAGAGGACTGAGCGGAGGCCTGCGCTCAGGGTCGGAGGTCACCGCCCAGACTTCCTGCGGTCCTGTGCCCGTCGCCTCGTCCGGGACGGCCCTCAGGGCGTGCTCAGCCCGAGCACCTGACGCAGCGCATCCGTCACCGTGTGCCTCGGCTCCCAGCCCAGGGCGCGCAGCTTGTCCGGGGCGCCGACGAGGCTCGGGATGTCCGAGGGCCGCAGGCGCGCCGGATCCAGCTCGATGCGCACCGACAGGCCCGACAGCACCAGCATCTCCTCCAGCACGGAGCGGATGGTCCGGCCCGTGCCGCTGCAGACGTTGTACATCTGCCCCGCCACTCCCGCCGTCAGCAGCAGCCGATAGGCCCTCGCCACGTCCCGCACGTGGGAGAAGTCGCGGATGGCGTCCAGGTTGCCCACCCGCAGCACCGGGTCCGCCTTTCGCTGCCGGATGGCGCGCAGCTGCGCCGCGAAGGAGGGCACGACGAACGTGGGATCCTGCCCGTCGCCCAGGTGGTGGAAGGCTCGCGCCACCACCACCTGCAGTCCGTAGCTGTGGTGGAACTGCTGGCCCGCGAGCTCCGCCGCCCGCTTCGAGGTGGCGTAGGGACTGAGCGGGATGAGCACCTGCTCCTCGGTGGCGCGGGTCCCCTCGGGCACCGGGCCGTACACCTCGCCCGAGCTGGCCAACAGCACGCGTGCCTCGGGAGCGCTCTCGCGGGCCGCGGTCAGCAGATTGACCGTCCCGAGCGCATTGACCGCGAAGACCCGCGCCGGGTTGCCATGGCTGCGTGCCACGGAGCTGAAGCCGGCCAGGTGGATGATCCCCTCCGGCCGGGCCTTCTCCATCGCCGCGCGCACGGCGGCCTCGTCCGCGATGTCAAAGTTCAGCGCGGCACTGCTCATGCCCTCGGCACGAGGCCCGTGCGCCTCCACCACCTCGTCACCCGCCGCCCGCAGCAGCTCGCAGAGGTGCTGCCCCGCGAACCCATCCGCTCCCGTGACCAGGATGCGCATCTAACGGCCCCCCCTCTTCGGGGTGCCGCGGTCCTGCTCTGGGGTGACGATGATGTGCGCGCCGGATGTGTGCATGCCGAGTGTTCCCTGGGCGAAAGCCGCGCGTTTGTACCCGACGCTCTGCCTTGCGCCAACCGTTGGAGTACAGGAGTTCTTGCGGCCCCCGCCTCCGGTGGCTACGTAGGAGCGCGACCCAGGAGGCCGTCATGCGGATTCAAACCTGTCTCGTCCTACTCGTGTTCCTGACGGCCCACTCCGTGGGAGCCCAGCCGGCCGAGGTTCGTCCGACGGTCGAGACGCAGCCGGTCGTCCGGGGTGGCAATGCCCCCCAGGATGTGGCGCTCTGGCCCAACTCCGGCAACGCGGAGCAGAGCCTCTTCCTCGTGGCGGACTCGGTGGTGGGGCTCATCACCTTCCGGCTGAATGGGAGCGAGCAGCAGGCCCTCCTGGCGGACGGCGTCGCGCACGGCGTGGACGTGCGCGAGGGCTTCTCCCTGCCCGGCGGCACCGCGCCGCTCATCGTGGTGGCCAATGGGACGATCCAGGCCCTCACCGCGTACATGGTGGATCCGCTCACGCTGCAACTGCGCCGGGTGGACACGGGCAACCTGTCCGTGGCGAGCTTCTCCCCGCGCACCGTGACGCTGTACCGGAGCGCCGTGAACGGGGCCCTCTATGCCTTCATGTCCAATGCCACGGGCACCATGCAGCAGCTAGAGCTGCGCCCCACGGATGGTGGGGTGGAGGGGGTGCCGGTTCGCAGCTTCGCGGTCGGTGGCGCCGTTGCGGGGGCAGTCGCGGACGACCAACAGGGCTACCTCTTCGTCGTCCAGCAGAACACCGGCATCTGGCGCTATGACGCCGAGCCTGGTGCCAACGATAGCCGCGTCAGCGTCGCCGATACGACCGAGCCGCTCACGGCCCCCCTGGGCGGAGTGTCGCTCTATACGCTCGCCGACGGCACCGGCTACCTCCTGGCCGCGAGCGCCGGTGGCGACCAGGTCGTCGTCTACAACCGCCGGCCGCCCCATGCCGCGCTGGGCAGCTTCGCCGTCGTCCAGGATGGTGGCATCGATGCGGTGACCGGCCCGACCACCGTGGAGGCCTCGTCCCGCTCACTCGGGCCGAACTTCCCGGCCGGGCTCGTGGCCGTGCATGACGCGATCAACGATCCCATGCAGAACGACAAGCTCGTCTCCTGGGTGGCCGTGGCCAACGCCTTCAACCCGCCGCTCGCGGTGAGCCAGCCGGGAGGCTCTCCCGATGCCGGGACCGCCGACGGAGGAACGGGGACGGATGGTGGGGGTGGGGGAGGAGGGGGTGGTGGTGGTGGGGGCCCCACGTTGCCTGTCGAGCCCGACAGCGGCTGCAACTGCTCTGCAGCCACGGTGCCTGGCACCTTGCTCTTTGTGTTGGCGGGGCTGGCGCTGCGCGGCCGCCGGCGGCAGGGTTGATGATGGTTGCCAGCGGCCGTGCTCCGCGCTGAAGTGCCCGCCCCCATGCTTCGACTCCGACTCGTCCTCGCGCTGGTTGCCCTCGCTGCCGCCGCGTGCCGCAGCGCTCCCCAGACCTCGGAACCGGCGGCCGCTGCGCTCGCGCAGCCTGTCGCGTCCGCGCCCGCCGAGCCCCTGCGGCTCACCGTGGTGGGCCTCAATGATCTGCACGGCTGGGTTGCCCCTCACCGCACCCCGCTCAAGGGGGGAGTCGAGGTCCAGGAGGGGGGCCTCGCCGCCCTCGCCGGCTATGTCGCCCGGCTGCGCGCGGACAACCCCGGGGGCGTGCTGCTCCTCGATGGAGGAGATCTCTTCCAGGGCACGCTCGCGTCCAACCTCACCGAGGGGGCCGTCGTCATCGACGTCTACAACCACCTGGGAGTCACGGCCGCGGCCATCGGCAACCATGAGTTCGACTACGGCCCCGTGGGGCCATCTCCGGTGCCCACGAAGCCGGGCGATGATCCGCTGGGCGCGCTGAAGGAGCGCATCCGGCAGGCCCGCTTCCCGCTGCTGTCCACCAACACCCGCGAGGCTGCCACCGGCCAGCGCCCGGCGTGGCTGGGCAATGACGGCACGCTCCTCGTCACCCTGCACGGTGTGAAGGTGGGCATCGTGGGGCTGACGACGCCCTCCACGCCTGTCACGACCAACCCCACCAACGTCGCGGCCCTCCGCTTCGATCCGCTGGCACCGGCGGCCGTGGAGGCCTCGAAGAGCCTGCGCGAGCGCGGGGCGAAGGTGGTCATCGGCGTGGCCCACGCGGGCGGCAAGTGCCCGCGCCTGGACAACCCTCGGGATCTCTCCAGCTGCGAGCAGAAGGAGGGGGAGATCTTCGCGGCCCTCGAGCCGCTGCCCCCCGGCACCCTGGACGCGGTGATCGCGGGGCACACCCATCAGGTCATGGGGCACTTCATCCACGGCGTGCCCGTCATCGAGACATACGGACTGGGGCGCTCCTTCGGCTACATCGAGCTCTTCCTGGATCCGGCGAGCCACCAGGTGCTGCCCGACCGCACCCGTATCCATGCCGGCATTCCCCTCTGCACCCAGGTGGACGCGACGAGCGGAACCTGTGAGGCGCGCAAGCTCCGGGAGCAGGCGGAGGTGCGGCTCGTGCCGGCCACCTTCCTGGGGGCGCCGGTGGTGCCGGACCCCGCGGTGCAGGCGCTCATCGCCCCCGTGCTCGCACGCGTCGAGCAAGAGCAGCACCGGGAGCTCGGGCTCACCGTCCCCGTGGCGCTCAAGCGCGACTACCAGGCCGAGAGCACCATCGGAGACTTCCTCGCGGACTCGCTAAGGGGGGCCGCGGGCGCGGAAGTGGCGCTGCTGAACCCCGGCGGCCTGCGCGCCGACATCGACGCGGGCCCCCTCACCTTTGGAGATGTCTACGAGGTGCTCCCCTTCGACAACACCGTGGCGCTCATCACCCTGTCCGGGGACGAGCTGAAGCGCCTGCTCCAGGTGGCCTATGGCGCGAGGAAGGGTGTCTTCCAGGTCTCAGGGCTCCGGCTGACGCTCAACCGGTGCCCGGGGCCGGACCGCTTCAAGAGCGCCACGCTCGCCAACGGCCGGCCGCTGGAGCCGGCGAAGCTCTACCGCCTCACGATGCCTGACTTCCTCGCGCGCGGCGGAGACGGGCTGGCTCCAGCCCTCGAGCCACTCCCCCCCGGACGCATTGATCTGGGGCAGGTGACCCTCCGGGATGCGCTGATCACTTACTGGCAGGGCCGCAAGGCGCCCCTCACCGCACCCACCCTGGGACGTATCACCTACGTGGACAGCGGCGCTCCATGCCCTGCGTCCCAGGCACCCTGAGGAGGCTGTACTCCCTGTGGGGTAGGGTCTGAAGGCGCTCCGGGGCAGGGAGCCGCGCAAGTCGGCGAGATTTCAGCGGAATCAGGCCCGAGGCCGATTTTTCGGCTCGGGAGCAGTTTCCAAAACCCGATTTCCTCCTTACTCTAGGGCCTGCCGTGCTCGGTCGGAGGGTTCTGTCTGAGCCTGGGAGACCAGGGCGCGTGCCGGAAGTCTGGGAGGGACGGACATGCTTTACAAGGTGACCCCGATGATGGCGCCTGCAGCGCCTGAGAAGGTCAAGGCGCGCGAGCAGGGGCAGCCGCGCAAGAAACGCAAGTCGGCGGTCTATGACGCGGAAGGGCACGAGGTGCTCATCTCGCTGATGTGCCTGAAGTGCCGCACGCTCAAGCCGCTGGCGCAGTTCGGGCTGCGCAAGATGGCGGACGGCGCGATCCGCAACCAGCCGTGGTGCCGCACGTGCCGCTCGGGCGCCGGGACGAAGAAGCCCAAGGGCAAGGCCGCCGAGGCGACTTCCGAGGCCGGGGCGCCCAGCTCCGCCGCCGAGGAGTCCACGGCCGCGCTCCAGGTGATGACCGCCGAGGCCGCGCTGGCGGATGTGGTGGTCGCCGAGGCCGCGGTGGCTGAGGCTGAGGCTGACGAGGCAGAGGCCCCGGGCGAGGAAGAGCCCAAGGCCGAGCTCGCTCCCGCCTCCACCGAGGGCTGAGCGCCCACGAGCCTGGATCTCCTCTGAGGTTGGGGTGAGCTCCAACCTGCGGGGAGGGATCTGCCCGGGGTTACATCGAGAGCCGAAGGCCCGCCGGCAGCGTATCGCCGAGGGCCCGGGCCTCATCGGCCGCCTCCAGCGCGAGCACCTCGTTCACCATCCGCACCCACGCCTCGGCCGCGTTCGCCGCGGTGAGGGCCTGGGCCGTGCGGGCGCGCAGGGTGGGATCGATGTCTCGGGTCCGGTCTCCGGTGAGCCGCGCCAGCTGGGCCGCCGCGAAGGGGGCTCCGTCGATGCGGCGCAGATCCAACTCCAGCAGCAGTGTGAGCCAGGCCTCGGCCGTGCCCACGTCCACCACCTTGTGGCTGCTGCCGTAGAGGGGCACGCGCGCCCCCAGCCGTCCGAGCGCCCACGCCCAGGGTCCGCCGGACTTCGCCTCGGCCTTGAGCCGGGTGGCCACCCAGCCTCCCAGCTTTGCCTTCTCCTCGGCGGGCAGGTGCTCCAGCGAGGCGGCCGCGCGCACCATCTCGTCCAGCCCCTCCGGCACGATGCCCTTGAGCTTGCCTGCGGGCGGTGCGTCCGGCGGTACGCGGCGGGCCAGGTGGGGCTCCAGGTATGCCCAGAGCTTCGCCTGCTGCGCCTCGGTGAGGCCGCCGGAGATGCGCCGCCACATGACCCAGAACTCGATCCACACGGCCTTGTCCTGGTGGAACTGGACGAGCTGATCGAAGAGCCCGAACGTCTGCTCCGCGCGCCAGTGATCCAACGGGTAGCCGAAGCCGGGCCGGAGCGTGTAGCCGGCGAGGCTGTAGAAGACGCGCTCATGGTCCGACGAGCGGCGGCGCTTGCTGGCGCCCGCGAAGAGGGAGCTCCACAGCTCGCGCAGCACGGGCACACGCCACGTCTCACGGGGACCGAGCACCTTCTCGAGCGTCTTCGAGAGCTGCTTCACGTCCTTGGGGCCGATGGGGAGCGGCTTGTTGCCGTAGACGCGCTCCACGTTCTCCTTCGCCTCGGCGAAGCGCGCGGGCATGGACTCGGTGACGGTGAGGTCCTGGCCCGAGCCTGAGCCGCGCAGCTCGAATTCGAGCCGCCAGCGCTCGTCCGCGACGTTGGAGACGGCGAACAGCTCCAGCGTGCCGATCTCGGTGAGCGCGGCTCGCAGGTGCACGGGCACCTCCGCGCTCTTCCCCGAGGCGCCCTTGAGGAGCGTGTGGATGGGCGGCAGGGGCTTGAGGTCCTCGGCCAGGGGGACGATGTCTCCCGGCTTGTCGATGCGATCGCTCGTCGTCGAGTACAGGGTGAAGTGCACGGGCCGCCCGAGCGTGAGGGTGAAGGGACGCTCGCCCAGGTCTACCGCCTGGCCCTCCTCGAAGCCGCGGGGGATGAGGCAGAGGACGGGCTGATCGCCGCTGTCCGCGGGGCGCTCCAGGCCCACGTAGTAGGCACGCGCCGCGCCGCCGCCAATGCGCAGGCCATGGCCGCGCCGCACCAGCCCGTAGTACGCCGCCCCGCGTGCCACCGCTTTCTCCAGCGAGTCGTGGCGCAGCAGCGGGATGCGCGGCGCGCTCGGCCACCAGGCGGAGATGGCGTCCACC
>NZ_DASPHO010000488.1:0-3409 GCF_035629615.1 Hyalangium sp.
TCCCACGGCAGCCAGGCATTGAGGAGGGGCCCCGCATCTCCCTCGGTGCGCGGCAGGTGGAACCACGGATCCCGGGACAGGAGCTCTTGCTGCTCGCAGAAGAAGTCGAGGTGTCCGGCCGCCTCCGTCCGTGTCCTGGCGATCACCGGCTCGTACTTGTCGCGAGCCGCCTGGTTGAGCGAGAAGCCGCAGACGAGGAAGAGCAGCAAGGGAGCTGCACCCACCCACATCCAGGCACGCGGCCACCTGTGTGAAGAAGACGGAGGTTTCTGGCTCATGCGCGGGTCCACGGCTTCCCTCCAGGTCCCCATTCAGGCGGTACCCTCGACTGTCAGGCGAGAGTAGTCGAGTCAACAGGAGTCGCAACCCCACTCATCGCCCAGGACATCCATGCATGAGCCGAAGTGGCCCGGCGGAGTACCGAGGCACGGCAGCCGTGTCGGTCGTGCTGCGCATCCTCTCAGGCCGGCAAGGGTTTATGGTTCTCCTTGCCTTCAACCGGGAGAAAAACATGAGCCAGAAGATCCTGATCACCGGCACCAACAGTGGCTTCGGCCGTCTCACCGCACTGGCGCTGGCGCGGCGGGGCCACACCGTGTTCGGCACCATGCGGGACATCTCGGGCCGCAACCGCGCGGCCGCTGACGAGCTCCGGACCCTTGCGGAGAAGGAGGGCCTCAAGCTCCACGTGGTGCAGATGGACCTGGACAACGACGCGTCGGTGGAATCTGCGCTGCAGGACGTCCTCGGCCGCTCCGAGTACCTCGACGTGGTGGTGAACAACGCGGGCTACTCGGCGCTCGGGCTGGAGGAGACGCTGACCCCGGCGCAGCTGCTGGAGCAGCTCAACGTCAACGTCGTGGGCCCGCACCGGGTGATGCGCGCCGTGCTCCCCTCGATGCGTGCCCGCGGCAAGGGCTACTTCATCCAGATCTCCAGTATGGTGGGCCGGCTCGTGTTCCCGTTCATGGGCGCGTACGTGGCGAGCAAGCTGGCGCTGGAGGGGCTCTCGGACGCGTACCGCTACGAGCTGAAGCCCACGGGTGTGGAGCTCACCGTCCTCCAGCCGGGGCCGCACCCCACGGAGTTCCGCTCGCGCCTGACGCCAGGCAAGGATCAGGACCGCGCCGCCGGGTATGGGCCGCTGGCGAACGGCCTGGAGTTCATGGAGAAGGCCTTCGAGAGCATGCTCACCGGGCCGGCTGCGCAGGACGCGAACGCAGTGCCGGAGGCGCTGGTGAAGCTCATCGAGTCCCCCGCCGGCACTCGGCCGGGCCGCCTGCTCGTGGACAAGTACAACCCCGAGGGCATCACCGCCCTTAACAAGGCCCACGACGAGGTGCAGAAGGGACTCCTCACCGCGATGGGCATGGGCAATCTCGTCTGAGGAGACTGCCCACGAGGTCGCGGCAGGCTCACGCACCGCCGCTCCCCCACCAAGCGCCCACTGCAGCCTCATCGTGCCGCGCGGGTTCCTCTGACCAGACGCTGGGGGCTGACTTCGTTTGCATCTCACTCCTCCGCCCCCTGAGGGTGGTGAAGCGGATGGCGCTCGGTGAGCCAGGGACTGCCGAGCCAGCTCCCGCCCGGTCGGCTGCCCAGCACCCATCATGTCCCAGGGGCGCGCAGCCGACTCAGTTGAGCACGCAGGCGAACTGCTCGCTCAGCAGGTTCCGGAACTGCTCGTTGCAGCGCTCGGTGCCGAGCTCGATGAACCGCACGCCATGGCTCCGGAGCAGCTCGGCGAATGGCTCCTGGACCTCGCTGCCGATGGTATCTCGCCACGCGTGCCACTGGTGGGTGGCGATTGCGACGGCGTCGAAGCCCTGCGTGCTGGCCTTCTGACGGTGGGCCATGATCTGCTGGAAGATGCGCTCGGCCGTCATGCGGGGGTTGGAAGGATCGCGCACCTCATCGGCTTTGACCGAGAGCGTGAAGTGCGAATCCAGGCCTTGGAAGCACCGCTCGGCGTTGTGGTTTTCGGTCTCAATCTCCAGCAGCACGGCGATTGGGCGTGTGGCTTCGGCAAGCTGCGACATGGTGTGCCTCCGGGTTCGGCGAGCAGATGCGTCTACTCTGACAAATCAGCAAAACAAGAGTCAAACTGGAAGAGCGCCGCACCGTGTCATATGGAGGGGTTCATACACTGCCAGTTATCGACAGAGATAGAATCAAATCGCGGCTAAATACCATTCAGATGTTGTCGTCAGGGGCCCTCACACACTGGAGGAGCTTCATGACGGTATGGAATCGAAGGCTGCTGGCGTCCCTGCTCGTGACCTGGGGAGTGCTCACGGGCTGTGGCCCAGGAAGCCCAGGGCAGGAGGAGTCCTTCCTGGACTCCATGCTGAGCGCGCTCACCGCCACGGGCACGCCGGATCTGTGGGTGTCCTCGGTGAGCGGTCCTCCCAGCGCACCCACCTCCGGCAGCGGCTTCGTCGTCACGGTGACGGCCTGCAATCAGGGAGCTGGGAGCACGAGCTCGACGGTGAGCCTCTACCTCTCGACCGACACGGGCATCACCCCCGCGGATACCCTGGTGGGCAGCGCCCCGACAGGGACACTCCACCCCAGCCAATGCGCCACGCTGCAGGTGCAGACCTCTGGCCCGTCCACCCTCACCAGCGGGCAGCGGTACGTGGGCGCCATCATTGATCCCGCCAATACGGTGAGCGAGCTCTCCGAGACGAACAACACGCGCTCTGGGACTCGGATGGCATTCGGTCTCAAGCCGGACCTCAACCTCTCTCAGGTGAGTGCGCCGGACAGCTTGCTTCCCTCCCAGACCTTCGAACCGCTCGTCACGGTGTGCAACACCGGCACGGCGGCCACCTCCGGAACCCTCTACGTCGACATCTACCTGTCCTCGGACTCCGCCATCACGACCGCCGACACGCGGGTGGGAGGTGCCTCGGCGGCCTCGCTGGCCGCGGGCCAGTGCTCCACGCTCGTCGCCTTTTGGACCGAGGCGGCTGTAGCGCCCGGGCAGTGGTACGTGGGCGCCATCGTGGACTCGACCAACAGCGTGGCGGAGCTGGTGGAGACCAACAACACGCTCGTGGGCAACCGCCTGATCGTGGCCTCCGGGCCGGACTTCACCGTCTCCGAGGTGAGCGGGCCGGCCACCTTCTCGACTGCTTCTCCTCTGACGCTCACCGCCACGGTCTGCAACCAGGGCCGTGCGGCCGCCTCCAGCCAGGTGGAGCTCTACCTGTCAGAGGACACCAGCCTCACCCCCGAGGACCCCCTCGTGGGCGCTGCTCTGATCAACAACCTGGGCCCGGGCCGGTGCGTCCCGGTGAGCGTCAGTGGCCTGGTGGAGGTGAACAACAGGCAGTGGTACGTGGGCGCTTGGGTGGACCGGGCCAATGCCGTGGCCGAGGCGCTGGAGGACAACAATACGCGGATC
>NZ_DASPHO010000489.1:0-22421 GCF_035629615.1 Hyalangium sp.
TATGGCACGGCGCGTCGCACGGCGATCGGCGTGGATGGAAACCGGGTGGCGCTGCTGGCGGCGGTGCTGGAGAAGAAGGAGGACATCCCGCTCGTGGGGTGTGATCTGTTCGTGAATGTGGCGGGCGGCATGCAGCTGTCCGAGCCCGCGTGCGACCTGGCCGTCTGCGCGGCGCTGGTGTCGAGCCTGCAGAACCGGCCGATGGATCCGAAGACACTGGTGCTGGGCGAGGTAGGGCTGGCCGGAGAGGTGCGCGCAGTGGGACAGATGGAACCCCGGCTCACCGAGGCGGTGAAGATGGGCTTCCAGCGCGTGGTGCTCCCTCTCGGTAGTGCTCGGCGCATGGAAGAGACGAGGCTGAAGGTGGTGGGCGTGGAGACGCTCGGTGAGGCGCTGAGCGCCATGTTCGACTGAGCGTCCTCCCCCGAGGCGCTCGCCTCAGGAGGGAGTAGGAGCAGGCGCAGGCGCAGGCGCCAGCAGGTTCTTCGCGGCCTCCACGGCGGCATGAGTCCCCGCCAGGGCGAGCACGTCCCCCGGCTTGAGCACCTCCCCCGCCGTGGGGACGGAGACATCCTCCCCTCCCCGGTGGATGGCGAGGACGGTCGCTCCCGTCACGCCCCGAAGGTTCAGCTCCGCGAGGCTCTTTCCCACGGCGGGGCTCGTCTCCTCCAGCCGGACAGGCGTGGGCGTTCCGAGGCCGGGGAGCAGCACCTGCACCTGCTCCAGCGCCTTGGGCTCCGTGCCCGGCACCTTCGCGTGGGACTGAGCGGCGAGCGCTTCCACGATGACCTGAGCGCCCGCGCGGACATGCCCCTGCAGGCTCGTGGCGCTGCGCCAGAGCGCGACGCTCAGCACCCCCAGGAGCGCCAGCACGATGAGGGACGCGGTGAAGCCGTGGAGGAACGGCTGCGTGATGGCCACCACAGGGGCTCCCACCAGGAGGACAATGATGACCTGCAGCGTGACGAGCAGCACCCGCCGCGGAGCCGCCGCCAGGTCAGTCTTCCCCGCGGCCCGGTGCGGGAGCGCCACCGCCGCCAGCTCTCCCGCGAGGCGCCGCGCGACCCGGACGATCCCCACGAGGAACGGCAGCGCAAGGGTGATGGCTCCAACTATGACGAGCTTCTCCGCCAAAGCCCGGCTGAGCCCGGCCTGCTCCTCGATGAGCACGGCGATCCTCTCGAGCGAGAGGGAAGTGCCGATCACCAGCCCCACGAGCAGCGCTGCATCCACGAGCAGCAGGCCGATGTGCTTCCGGACGCTGGCGCCGAGCGTCTGGCGCCGGGGGGCTTCGCGGAGCTGCTCGACCCAGCTCCCATAGAGGGCCACGAAGGTCTGGAGCGGCTTGGGCAGCTTCCGGTCCACGAAGTTCGCCACGGGGCCCGAGGCGCGGATGAACATGGGCGTGGTCAGCGTGGTGATGGCGGAGACGGCCACCGCGATGGGATAGAGGAAGTCCCCGGTCGCCTTCAGCGACAGGCCCAGGCTGGCGATGATGAACGAGAACTCGCCGATCTGCGCCAGGCTCATCCCGGACTGGACGGAGGTGCGGGTGTCGTTCCCCGTGAGGAAGGCCCCCAGGGTGACGCTGACGATCTTCCCGATGATCACGACCAGCGTGAACACCACGACGGCGACCCAGTAGCGCGCGATGATCGCGGGGTCGATGAGCATGCCCACCGAGACGAAGAAGATGGCCGCGAATATGTCCTTCACCGGCTGGACGAGGTGCTCCACCACCTTCTCCTCACCGGACTCCGCGACCAGGGAGCCCGCCAGGAAGGCCCCCAGAGCGACGGAGTAGCCGAACGCCTGAGCCAGCAGCGCGATCGCGAAGCACAGCCCGACACTCGCCACGAGCGTCGTCTCCGGGCGGTTGAGCCGGACGACCGCGCGAATGGCCCGGGGGACGACGAGCAGCCCGATGGCGACGAGCCCCACGAGGAACGCCATGAGGCGGCCAATGGTGAGGGCCATGTCTCCGGCCGACAGGCCGCTCCCCGTCGAGATCGCCGTGAGCATGGCCATGAGGAGGATCGCGATGAGATCCTCGACGATGAGCACGCCGACGACGAGCTCGCGCAACCTCCCGCGGATTCCCTGCTCGTCAAACGCCTTGGCGATGATCGTCGTACTGGAGATGGCGATGAGGGCTCCGGCGAAGATGCTCTCGCGATCGGTCCACCCGAAGGCGCGGCCTACCACGAAGCCCAGCCACACCATGACGCTGCACTGGATGACGGCCGTAAGGCCCGCTGTGGGCCCCACCGCGAACAGCTTGCGCAGGCTGAACTCCAGCCCGAGCGAGAACATGAGGAGGATGACGCCCAGCTCCGAGAGCGTCTGGACGATGCCCGCATCCGCGACGAGCGGGATGGGAAGGTAGGGACCGACGATGAGGCCCGCGAGGATGTAGCCGAGCACGACGGGCTGGCGCAGCCGCTGGAACAACACCGTCGTCACTGCGGCGACGCACAGCACCACCGCAATGGCCTTCAGAAGATCGTGTGCGCCATGCATGAAGGCACCTCCAGAGGTAAGGGTGTAGATGAGACGAGGCACCTGCCTCACGCCGGTCTCCCAGCCAGGCAAGACCTGCCAGCCTGCGAGGACTCGTGACGGAAGGAGCCTGAGAGGGACTCCGTCGCTAGAACGGAATCAACGAAAGGACTCGAGGACGATGGCCGCGAGGAAGCAGAGCAGTCAGCCGGTCGCCGCCGCGCCCCTGCGTGGCGAGAGCCGGGCCCTTGGGCCAAGCAGGGAGCGCGGCGCCCGCAGGCCGCGCGCTTCAGGAGCACTCAAGCGCATGCAGGAGGTCCGCGCAGTGGCCGGGTGACGATCGGCGGCCGATCCGCGCTGTGGCTGACACAGCCCGGGGTGGACGCGTCGCGCATCCTATGCGTGAACGCGGTGATGATGGCGTCCTGCCGCTCGCGGATCAGGCGGATGACCGACTGCGTGTCGGGCTGGAGCCTCGCTCGCCCACGGCCGGCCCATCCCTGCTGGTGCAGCTGAACGGTGGGAGCCGCCCCTGCGACGGCAGCCCACTCGAGCAGGGCTGCCGTCCGTGGATGCCTGCACTGCTGCCGCTGTTCAGGAGTCCCATGAGCGCGCGCCACCCCACGAGCGACCCTGCCGCACCCGCCAAGCGCATGGCCCGGCGCGACCCGAACGGCGGCAGGTTCCGCGAGCCCCGCGGTGACAGCGGCCAGCGCCAGCGCCAGGACGGCCGCGCTCGAGACGAGCACGGACCCGAGCGTCTCTGGCCCATGAGCGGGCTGCTGTGCTGTGAGAGGCCCGGAGCGCATGAATGTTCAGGTACTACGCGGCTCCGTCCCAAGTAAAGGGGTTCAGCACGCCGGCGTGCAAACTCCGAGGAGGAGCCCCCGCTCGCGCCCTACTCGTCTTCCTGCTGGCCGAACATGAGGCGCAGGAAGGGCAGATCCTCCGTGTGGGAGAACACGTAGACATGATCCCCGGCCTTGAGGACCGTGTCCCCCTTGGGCGCCACCAGCTCCTGGCCTCGCACGATGAGCATGGCAGCGGACTCGGGAGGAAACGGCAGCTCCGAGATGCGCGCACCGGCCGAGGCCGAGGCCAGATTGATGTAGAAGGCGCTCAGCTCGCCGTTGAGGATCTGGGTGGAGGCGATCTCCAGGACCGCGGGCGGCGGCTCGGGCACGTTGGCCGCCAGCCCCAGCTTGCGCGTCATCCACGGCACCGTCATCCCGGGAAGGAAGCCGTTCACCACGACGATGAAGAAGACGACGTTGAAGAGATCGTGAGCCCCTGGCGCCCCCGCCAGCACCGGGTACGTGGCGAGGATGATGGGCACCGCGCCGCGCAGCCCCACCCAGCCTGTGTAGACGACCTCCCGAGCCGGGAAGCGGAAGGGCAGCAGACACAGCAGCACCGCCAGGGGACGGGCGATGAACGCCAGGAAGAGGCTCAGGCCCAGCCCCACCCACGCCACGTCCAGCAGCTGCCGGGGGAACACGAGCAGCCCCAGCACCAGGAACATGGCCACCTGTGCGAGCCACGCGAGCGCGTCGTGCACCCGCAGCAGACCCGTGCGGTAGCGCAGCGTCTCGCTGCCCAGCAGGATGCCCACCACGTACACGGCCAGGAAGCCGCTGCCATGGAGGAGCGTAGGCAGCCCGAAGGCGAGGAAGGCCAGCGCCAGCGTCATCACCGGGTAGAGCCCCGCCACCTGGAGGCGCAGGCGCTTGATGAGCAGCCGCCCCCCGAGCCCGAGCCCCACACCCAGGACACTCCCCACCGACATCTCCACGATGGACTCCAGCAGCAGTGCCCACCCGTCCAGGCTCTCTCCTCGCACCAGGTTCTGCGTGAGCGTCACGGTGAGGATCACGGCCATGGGGTCATTGAGACCCGACTCCAGCTCGAGCGTCGTCCCCACGCGCCGCTTGAGGTGCAGCCCGCTGCCGCGCAGCACGGCGAAGACGGCCGCCGCGTCCGTGGAGGAGACGGTGGCGCCCAGCAGCAAGGCCACGGGCCAGGGGAAGCCGAATAGCAGGTGCGCCGCGACCCCCATCAGGGCCGCCGTGGCCACCACGCCCACCGTGGCGAGGACAGCGGCCGGGCGGATGGTGGCGCGGACGGCGGACAGCGGGGTGTTGAGGCCACCATCGAAGAGGATGAGGACGAGCGCCACCGTGCCCAGGCGGTAGGCGGCGCCATAGTCGTTGAACTCGATGCCTCCCGGGCCGTCCGAGCCCGCGGCCATGCCAATGGCCAGGAACAGCATCGCCACGGGCAGCCCGGAGCGCCCCGAGGCGCGGCTGAGCAGGACGCTCGACGCCATCAGCACGCCGGCGATGACGAGCAGGAAGGCAGTAGGCAGGGGCTCCATGAGAACTTGGGACTCCACGGCGAGCGCTCCAGGGCGCGCCAGGGCCCTACTCTACCCGCCGCTGCCCGATTGTCCCCAGACTGGCGCCTGTGCGATGAGAAGGGCATGTCCCTCCTCCAGCAGGCCCTGATCTTCCTGGCCGCCACCGTCGTGGCTGTCCCCCTCTTCAAGCGCCTGGGGCTGGGCTCCGTTCTCGGCTACCTGGCCGCGGGGATGATCATCGGTCCCTGGGGCATCCGTGCCATCTCCGACGTGGAGAGCATCCTCCACTTCGCCGAGTTCGGCGTGGTGCTCCTGCTCTTCCTCATCGGCCTGGAGCTTCAGCCCTCCCGGCTCTGGGAGCTGCGCAAGTCCGTGTTCGGACTGGGCGGCCTGCAAGTGGTGGGAACGGGGGTGCTGCTTGCGGGGGTGGGAATGTTCGCCGGGCTGACTGCCCCCGCTGCCATCATCATCGGCATGGGCCTGTCCCTGTCCTCCACGGCCTTCGCCCTCCAGCTCCTCGCCGAGAAGAACGAGCTGACCACCGAGTACGGACGAGCCTCCTTCAGCATCCTCCTCTTCCAGGATCTGGCCGTCATCCCGCTGCTGGCCCTGCTGCCCCTCCTGGGGACCTCGGACACTCCGTCCACCGAGCCGACCTGGCTCTCCGTCCTCAAGGCCGCCGGCGTGCTCGTCGGGGTCATCCTGGCGGGCCGCTACGTGCTGCGCCCCGTGTTCAAGGTGCTGGCCTCGTTCCACAGCCAGGAGCTCTTCACCGCCACCGCGCTGCTGCTCGTCATGGGCACCGCGGCCGCAGTGAGCGCGGTGGGGCTCTCCATGGCCCTGGGCGCCTTCCTCGCCGGTGTGCTCCTGGCGGACTCGGAGTTCAGCCACGAGCTGGAGGCCGACATCGAGCCCTTCAAGGGCCTGCTGCTGGGCCTTTTCTTCATCGCCGTGGGCATGTCCGTGAACATCGGCCTGTTGGCCACCAGCCCCCTGCTCGTGCTGGGCCTGGTGCTGGCGCTGGTGGTGCTCAAGGCGGCGGTGCTCTTCGCCGTTGGCCGCTGGGCGTTCGGGGGCACCGAGCAGGCCCTCAGCCTGGCCATCATCATCTCCCAGGGCGGCGAGTTCGCCTTCGTGCTCTTCCGGCTCGCGGTGGGCTACCACGTCATGGACACCGCGCTGGCGGACCTGATGGTGGTGGTGGTGAGCCTCTCCATGGTCACCACCCCGCTGCTGTTCGCCGCCTACGCGCGGTGGCTCCGCCCCCGCTTCCACAAGAAGGTCCAGCGCGACTTCGAGGTGACGCCCGAGGAGGACAACCCCGTCCTCATTGCCGGCTTCGGGCGCGTGGGGCAGGTGGTGGGCCGCTTGCTGCGCGCCAAGCGCATCGGCTTCACGGCCCTGGACGTGAGCTCCGAGCACATCGACTTCATCAAGCGGTTCGGCAACAAGGTCCACTACGGGGACGCCTCGCGCCTGGACCTGCTGCGGGCCGCGCGGGCCGACAAGTCGAAGATCTTCGTGCTGGCCATCGATGACGTCGAGGCCTCCGTGCGGACGGCGGAGACAGTGATCCAGCACTTCCCCCACCTCACCATCTTCGCGCGTGCCCGCAACCGCCAGCACGCCTACCGCCTGCTCAACCTGGGCATCAAGCACGTCATGCGTGAGACGTGGGCTTCTAGCCTGGAGATGACGGGGGAGCTCCTCGAGGAGCTGGGGCTGACATACTCGGAGGCCCGGAAGACCGTGGAGCAGTTCCGCCAGCACGACGAGACACTCCTCATGTCCGTCTATCCGTTCCACAAGGACGAGAAGAAGCTCGCCGAGATGGCAGCCCAGGCCCGCAAGGAGCTGGAGAGCCTCTTCGAGCAGGACGCCGCCGGTCAGAAGAAGACGGGCTGAGCCGCGCCATGAGTGGCTCCCCTCCTCCGACTCCGAGCTTGGGCCTGCGGGGCGCGCTGGGCTCGCTCTCGGCGCGGCTGCTGCTCGCGTTCCTGCTGCCCACGCTCGTGCTCTTCGTGCTCACCGGAGCGGCCAGCTACGCGCTGGCGCGCTCCATCCTCGAGGAGGAGCTCGGGCAGAGCCTGTCCGCCCTCGCCGCCGCCACGGCGAGCCAGGTGAGCGGAGAGCGGATGCTCACCATCGAGCTGGGGGACGACGTCCAGGGCACACGCACGTGGCGCAACCTCACGCGGCTGCTGGGCGAGGTGCGGCAGGCCAGCGGGCTGCGCCGCGTCTTCGCGGTGGACGTGCAGGGGCGCGTGCGTGCGGACGTGGGCGGAGGACTGCCCGTGGGCGTGGAGGCGCCGGAGCTGGCGAGGGACAGGCTGGAGTTGGCGCGCGTGTTCGCCGGCGAGCGCGCGGCCAGCCAGGTGCTCTTCACCGGCTCGGACGGGCAGCTCTACAAGACGGGCTACGCGCCCGTGCGCCAGGGGGACACGGTGGTGGGTGCGGTGGCAGTGGAGGGCAGCGCGGCCTTCTTCGACTCGCTGGCGCAGCTGTCCCGCACCTTCACGGCGGCCACCGCAGTGGCCCTGGCGGTGCTGGCGGCGGTGGCGGTGCTCACGGCCCGGGGACTGGCGCGCCCGCTGCGCCGGCTGATGGACTCCGCGCTGCGCATCGGCCGGGGAGATCTGACGACGCCCGTGCCGCCGGAGCCCACGCGGGAGATCGGCGTGCTGGCCCGCGAGCTGGAGGTGATGCGCGGGGCGCTGGAGAGCCGGGACAGACAGCTCAAGCTGATGCTGGCCGGGGTGGCGCACGAGGTCCGCAACCCGCTGGGCGGCATCGAGCTCTTCTCCGGGCTGCTCGCCGAGGACCTCAAGGCCGGCACCCCCGCCGAGGCCGCCGGGCACGTCTCGCGCATCCAGCGCGAGGTGGCGTACCTCCAGCGCATCGTCGAGGACTTCCTGGCCTTCGCCCGCGAGCAGCCGCTGGCCCGTGCGCCGGTGGAGGGCCCCGCGCTGCTGGCGGACGCGTGCGAGCTGCTGTCGGTGGAGGCCGAGACGAAGGGCGTGAAGCTGGAGGTGGAGGCGGCCCCCGCCTGGCTGGAAGCGGACGGGAGCCTGCTGACGGCCGCGCTGGTGAACCTGGTGAAGAACGCCGTGCAGGCCTCGCCTCCGGGACAGCGGGTCCTCGTGACGGGCCGAGCGGAGGCGCAGCGCTACACCATCCAGGTGCGGGACGCTGGGCCCGGCATCCCCGAGGCGGAGCGAGAGCGCATCTTCGAGCCCTTCTTCACCACGCGGGAGAAGGGCACGGGGCTCGGGCTGCCGCTGGCGAGCAAGATCGTCCGGGCGCACGGAGGGGAGCTGGAGTTCACCTCCATGCCGGGCGCCACCACGTTCACGCTGACGCTGCCGCTGGGCCTCAGTTCACAGTGAACTGCTGGGCCATCTCGCTGACCTCGGTGGACACGACCTCCAGCGTGCCGGTGGCCTGCTGCGTGGACTCGAGCCGCTTGAGCGTCGAGTCCATGATCTGTGACAGGTCCGCGATGGCGCTGAAGATCTGCGAGATGCCCGCGTTCTGCTGATTGACGGCCGCGACGATCTGCCGCATCGCCGACGAGTTCTCCTGCGAGAGCCGGGACAGCTCGCGCAGGCTGTTGCTGGAGGCCTTCATCTTCTCGAGGCCCCCCTGGATGTCTCGCGAGCCCTGCTCCACCATGGTGGCCGCGGCCCGGATGGCGCCGATCACCTCGCCGAGGATGGTGCGGATGCGCGTGGTGCTCTTGACGGACTGGTCCGCCAGCGCACGGATCTCCCGGGCCAGCACGGCGAAGCCCTTGCCGTTGTCGCCCGCGCGCGCCGCCTCGATGGCGGCGTTGACGGCCAGCAGGTTGGACTGGTCCGCCATGTCCTTCACGGCCTCGGTGATCTCGCCGATCTGCGTGGCGCTCTCCGCCAGCCGGTTGAGCTTCACCTGCATGGCGTCCACGAAGCCCTGGATGGCGGACAGGCCCTGCATGGACTGCTCGATGGCGGCCTCGCCCTCGTGGCCCAGCTCCTCGGCGCGCTTGGCGACCCGGAGCATGGACTCGGCGCGCTCGGACGTCATCTGCGAGGTGTGCTTGATCTCCTGCGAAGTGACCTGCGTCTCCTGGATGGCCGCGGCCTGCTGGTTGAGGCTCTGCTGCTGCTCGTTGTTGGCCTCGCTCAGCTCCTTGCCCGCCGCCACCAGCCGCGAGGCCGAGGAGGCCAGCGTCTCGGGGATCTGCCGCAGCTTGGAGAGCACGGAGTTCAGCGCGAATGCCAGATCGCCGATCTCATCGGTGGAGACCCAGTCGGGCGAGGAGATCCGCCCCACCGCCAGCCCCTCGATGGCCTTGCCCACCGCGCTGGCGCCCTGCGCCTGCCGGCGCGCCAGCATCCACGCGGTGATGGTGGGCAGGATGAGCGCCAGCACGGCCACCCAGGGCAGCACGAACGCCAGATCCGAGAACATGGAGCCGCTCAGGTCCTGCAGCTTCTCCGCGGACTTCAGGGCCCCTTCCGCCAGCAGCTCCTCCCGGAGCGCCTCGCGCAGGCCCAGCAGCTTCACCACCACCACGCAGATGCACAGCATGAGCGTGGCGATGATGGAGGCAATGAAGGTGAAGGGCAGGAACCAGGTCTGCCGCGGCCAGAACGCCCCCGAGCCCTGGATGACCAGCGACTGGTGCGCCTTGCGCTCCTCCATGGCCTGCTGCAGCCCCAGCTTCTCCAGGCTGATGCCGAACGGGAAGGACACCACCACGCCGAAGCAGAAGGCGATCAGCGTTCCCAGCACGACGCGGATCGGCCCCTTGTCGTACATGAGGCTGGCGATCAACGCGAAGCTGAAGCCCCCCACCGTCCATGCGCCGTAGGAGAGGGTGACGCTGGCGCGCCAGGGCAGTTGCAGAATGCGGCGCAGGCGATCACCCGGAGTGTCCTCCGGCTGGTGCCGCAGCGACTTGGACGCCAGATAGCTCAGCGCCAGGTAGGGGTAGGCGAAGCAGCACACCGCGGTGATGGGCAGCATGACGACCATCACCGTCCAGAGTGCCTTGTCGCTCGGCACACCCAGCGCCATGGCGATGAGGTACGCGCAGATGAGGATGGGGGCCAGGACCCACATCAGGAACAGCAGGCTGCCGCGCCTGGCGAAATCTCGAATGAGTTGATCGTCGTTGGTCATGGAGACAGGGGCCATTCAAGCCAAGAACTTCGCCGGTGTGAACTGCCCCTCCAAAATAAAAAGCTTGAAACTTCATGAATTCCAGTCATCCCGAACCCTCGGGATTCACTGGATGTCGTACCCTGCGGCGCTCCGGAAGGTTGAGCCTATGCCTGCCCACCTTCCGAGTCTCCTCCCCTTCAAGGCTTATTTCCCACGTGCGGCCACCCGGGCCTTGTCCAACAGCCGGCGCAGCGGAGCTTCATCCGCCCGCTCCAGGGCCTCGGTCCACCCCAGCCACTGGGCGCCGAAGGACTCGTTGGGATCATGCGCCAGCGCCTGGGGGTCCTCCGCGATGATGAGGTAGCGGATGTCCAGGTGGAGGTGCTCGGGCTCGTCGTTGCGCGCGGGGATGGTGTGGATGTCCACGTCCAGCGGGCGGGGCGCGGTGGGGTGCAGCTTCACCTGACAGCCCGTCTCCTCCCGGGCCTCGCGCAGCGCCGTGGCCTCCATGAGGCCCCCATCCGCCTCGTCCGCGTGCCCTCCTGGCTGCAGCCACCGCCTCAGCTTGGCGTGGTGGAGGAGGGCCACACGCTCACCTGCCGGGTCCACCACCACGGCACTGCCCGTGAAATGAGCGCGGGCCTGCGAGCGAGAGAAGGGGCTCTGCAGCTCGGCGGCGAAGGCGCGCATGCGCTCCAGATCCTCGCGCTCCTTCGCGTCCGTAGGGAGGTGGCGCGAGAGCAGCTCCACCAGGGGGGCGTCCTTCGTCAGAGGCATGGCGGGGATAAAGCGCAGATGGGCGCGTGGCGCCAGCGCCTTCTCGTGCTGTAGTGACACCCGCCCCCCACCTGGGGGAGAAGGCAGCCCATGGCCCGCGTCCTCGTCATCGATGACCATGACACCCTCCGCGAGGGAATGACCGTCACCCTCACCCGCTCCGGGCACACCGTCTCCGCAGTGCGCTCGGGCGCGGACGGGCTGGCGGCGTACAAGAAGGCTCCGTTCGATCTCGTCGTCACGGACTTGAAGATGGACGGGATGGACGGGATCGCCGTGACACGCGCGATCAAGGCGCTGGATGCCGCCGCGGTGATCATGGTGGTGACGGCCTTTGGCACCATCGAGACAGCCGTGCAGGCCATGCAGGAGGGCGCGTACGACTTCATCACCAAGCCCTTCCCCCCGGACGTGCTGCGCGCCAAGGCGGAGAAGGGGCTGGAGCTGGCCGCCACGCGCCGGCAGGTGGAGCGGCTGAGCGCGAGGACCGCCGCGCACGACGCGGACGCCGCCCTCAGCCACGGCAGCATGGTGGGCGACAGCGAGCCCATGCAGCGGCTGCTGACGCAGGTGCGCAAGGCCGCCGCCAGCGACGCCACCGTGCTGGTGCGCGGCGAGAGCGGCACCGGTAAGGAGCTGGTGGCCCGGATGCTCCACCAGCAGTCTCCGCGCAAGGACGGTCCCTTCATCGTCGTGCACTGCGCGGCGCTGGCGGAGACGCTCCTGGAGAGCGAGCTGTTCGGCCATGAGCGCGGCTCCTTCACCGGTGCCGTCAAGCGCAAGCTGGGCCGCTTCGAGCTGGCCGACGGCGGGACGATCTTCCTCGACGAGATTGGAGAGATCCCCGCCTCCGTGCAGACCAAGCTGCTGCGCGTGCTCCAGGAGAAGGAGATCCAGCGCGTGGGCGGCGAGGAGACGCTCAAGGTGGACGTGCGCGTGGTGAGCGCCACCCACCGGGACCTGCAGGCCGAGGTGAAGGCGGGCCGCTTCCGCGAGGATCTCTACTACCGGCTGCACATCGTCCCGCTGATGCTCCCCCCGCTGCGCGAGCGGCCCGAGGACATCTCCTCCCTGGCCCGCCACTTCGCGGCCAAGCACGGCCCAAGGGTGAACCGGCGCGTGAAGGGCCTGGACGACAGCGCGCTGCGGGCGCTGGCTCGCCACGCGTGGCCCGGCAACGTGCGCGAGCTGGAGAACGTCATCGAGCAGTCGCTCGTCTTCGCCGAGGGCGAGGTGCTCACCGAGGCGGACCTGCCCACCCACCTGAGCGGGAGCACGCCGCGGACGGACCCCAGCGGCCTGCCCATCCCCCACGGGGATCGGCCCCTGCCGGACATCCTCGAGGACATCGAGCGCCAGCTCATCGCCCGCGCCTATGAGAAAGCAGGCGGGGTGAAGACGGAGACGGCGCGGCTGCTGGGCATCAAGACGTCCGCCCTGTACTACAAGCTGGAGAAGTACGGCTTCATCTCCAAGGGAGAGCGCCCCGAAGAGGGGGGTTGATCCCTCGAAAATCCATGGTTACGAGCGTGTTCCCGTGACTTTCCACCATCCCACCCGGCGTGAGACGCTCCCACTTCGGCTCCGAAACCCTCGGAATCGTTCGGTTTTTGTCCCGAGCGCAAGCCGCCGAGAGCCCTCTGGGCTGGCATCCTCCTTGCTGCAAAGGGGGAGGAAATGAAGCGCGCCCTGTCCATCCCGCTGCTGTGCCTGCTGCTCGGAGCGCCCGTGTGGGCTGCGACCGGGCTGGAGGCCGTGAGGACCCAGGCCCAGGCGACGCGGACGGAGGTACGCACCCTGCGCGAGCGCCAGCAGGCCCTGCGCGGGGAGCTGAACGGGCTGGCCGAGCGCATCGAGACGCTCAAGGCGCAGCGGCAGGGCAAGCTCACCTCGAGCGCGGAGCTGGATCAGGCCCTGAAGCGCTCGCAGGAGCTGAGCGGCGCGCTGACGGGGCTGGCGCAGGGGGTGGCGAACGCCGAGGGCGAGTCCGAGCGCGCCCACATGGCGCTGCACGCGGCGCTCTCGGAGGAGCTGGCGCGGGTGCGGGCGGCGTGGGACTCCACGCAGGATCGTCAGGAGCGCGCCCGGCTCGTCTCGAGGATGCGCGAGCTGCGCACCGAGCGAGATGCGGTGCGCGCGGCGCTGCCCGCCTCTCAGGTGCCGGCGCTGGGCCGCGCGGACGCAAGCGACGATCCCGAGGATCTGCTCGAGCAGGCGGACGCGCTGCGGGACTCCGAGGACAAGGTGAAGCAGCGGCTGAAGGTGCTCAAGGCCCGCATCACCGAGGTGCGCGAGGAGCGAGACCTCGAGCGGAGGATGAGCGACTTCCTCGGCGAGGAGGCGATGTTCGACGAGCAGGATCGGCGCCTGCGCCTGCGGGTGAACTCCAGCCAGGACGTCGAGGTGGATTCAACGCCGGTGGGCCGCAGTCCCGGGTTCACGGGTGAAGTCGCTTCCGACAACGGGCCGCCGCTCACCCCGATCAACGTGAATCCCCCGGAGGCTCCGCGGGACCAGCCCGGGAACCCGGAAAGCCCAGGCCCGACTCCGGCGCGCGCCAGCGACCACCGGCCGCAGGTGGCTCCCATCCGAGCGCAGCAGCTGGCCGCTGGGGACTTTGACGACCTGGCCACGCTGGAGGGCGAGGCGAAGAAGCTGGAGTCCCTGGCTCGCGAGCTGGACTCCCGCGCCAGCTCGCTCGAGCGCCGGGTGCGCGAGCTGGAGTAGCCCGCGGCTCCACGCCTCAGAACAGGTTCACCATCACGTCCAGCACGACGACCGCCTGGAGGCGCACCTCCTGCTCGGGCATGCGGCCCTTTCCTCGCACGATGATGCTCATGGAGGGCGCGGCGATGAAGGGCTGCAGCTCCGCGTCCTCCGCCTCCATCCTCAGCACGGGGTTGGGAGCGCTCAGGCCCAGCCGGGAGATGTCCTGCCTGTGGGCGAAGCGCTCCTCCTGGTCCCCGGCCTTGGCGTAGAACTCGAGCGTGTCCAGGAAGCCGAAGTCCGCGTCGCTGGGGCTCAGCAGCCGCAGCTCCACGGACTTGACGCGGACGGAGCTGACCTCGTCCTTGGCAATGCCCTGGTTCTTGAAGTCCTGGTTCTGGTTGAAGTCGAGCCCCGCGAAGCTGGCGATGGCCGGGAAGGCGTTGAGGACGGTGATGACGCCGGGCGGGCCAGCGGGCACGGTGGTCTCGCCCTTGAGCTCCGCGTGGAAGGCGGTGGGGGCGCAAGCCATGAGCGCAAGGCAAGCGCAGGGGGGGATGAACGAAGCGGGGCGCATGAGGAGGAACTGTAACGGGGGCCCGGCGCCACGTCACCGGCCGGGCGCGCGGGACGGCCTCTCGTGAACAAGGCATGCAGGCTGGGCCCACGGTATGGTGCCCGCGCGTGTCCCGGCTCCTCTTTGCGCTCCTGCTCACCGCCCTCGCGCTCACCGGTGGCGACGCCCACGCGGCCGACGTGGAGGGCTCCCTGCGCCTCACGGGCCGGTGGCTGCTGGACTCGAACGCGCCGCGCGACTTCCGGGCGGGCCAGGGGCAGACGCCGGCGCCGGACCTGGCCATGAGCCTCCTGGCCGCGGGCGACGGCCGCTACACCGGCGAGCGCCTCCAACTCGTGGGCCGCTATGAGCTGGGGGGGCGCAAGTACCTGCGCTACACGACGGAGGACGTGCTCATCCAGGCCGCGGCGGTGGAGGCCTCCACCGCGCTCGGTACCCAGCTGGGGCTGGGAGTGGAGGGGCGTGGCAAGGACCGGCGCGGGGGCTCTCGGGACTACTCGGACCTGGGCGCGGATGCCTTCCTCGAGTACGTGCCGGATGTGCGGCTGGCACTCCGGGTACGGGCCGGTGCGCACCGCTTTGTCTACCGCCCGGACTCCCGGGCGAACTTCGGCAACCCCGAGCTGGGCTTCCTGGGGCGCTACCGCTTCAACCGCCGCCACTCCCTGAGCGTCTTCGGCGAGTACGGCTCGCGCCGCTATGGGGTAGAGGCACGCCCCCCGCCGGAGCGCGAGGGTGCCTTGCTGGGCCGGAGGAAGGACGGGGCGCTGGCAGCGGGGGCGAGCTACACGTACCGGGGGCCCCTGGCGCTGGGCCTCACGTACACCTTCCAGGAGATCAGCTCCAACAGCTTCGGCGAGACGGTACTGCGGCACCGGCTCAGCGGGAGCGCCGGGCTGCGGCTGCCCTGGAACCTGACGCTGCTCGCCCAGGGAGCGCTGGGGCTGAGCCGCTACCCGGACGGCATCTTCCTCTCGCCGGAGATCATCCTCGTGGAAGAGGACGAGGGGCAGAACTCGCTCTCGCTCAAGCTGGCCCGCCCCATGAACGAGCACCTGGACGTGGAGCTGTCCTATGGCCTCTACGGCACCAACCTGCCGCGCAATGATCTGTCCTATTTCCGGCAGGTGGTGGGGGTAGGCCTCACCTGGAGACTGTAGGCGCCAGAACGCCAAGGCCCCCTCCACCCGTACCCCCCCCGGGAATCAGCGGCTGGGATGTGCAAGCATGGCTGGCCACAAGCAGGAGCCCTGGCCTTCCCCCCCGAAGGAGACACCCTTGGACTGGTCCGCCTATGCCCACGAGCAGGGCCTCGGCCGTGAGGTCGGAGAGAACCTCGTCCGCGCGAAGCAGCTCTCGCGGAGCCCGCACCTGACGACGGGAGATCTCCTGCGCGCCTTGGTGAGGGACACCCGTCATGCAGGTGCCGCGTGCGCGGCGCTCGGGCTGACGCCTGAGCGGGTGGAGCCAGCGCTGGAGGAGCTGGCGGTGACGCCGGAGCCGCTCGTGCTCCAAGGACCGACGGAGATGTCGGGCCCCTTGGCCTCGGTGATCCTGCACGTGCAGGACGAGGGGAACCTGCTGGGCGTGCAGAGCTCGGGCTCGCTGCTGCTGGCGCTGCGGCCGGACCGGATGGACGTGAACCCGGGGCCGTCGGATCCGCTGGACTCTCCGGGGCACGGCGAGCTGGCGCTGGAGATGCTGGGCGTGGAGCGGCTGCGGCTGCGCGCCGTGGTGCTGGAGGCCATCGCCCAGAGCCACCCGGACACGCGAGACTGGGACACGCGCGCCGAGGGCTTCCTGCGCCTGAGTCGCTTCCACATGGCCTACCCGTACCCGGGGGAGACGGAGCCGCCCACCGCGGCCACCGAGTCAAATGAGGAGGCCGCGCGCCTGCCGGCCATTGCCGCTCACTACCTCAACGCCTCGCCCGAGGATCTGAAGTGGCTGGGGACGGCGCTCTATGACGAGCGGAAGAAGTGGTTCGTGGCGCGCCTGGTGCGGCTGACGGAGTCCGTGCCCACGGAGCTGCTGGAGCCGTTGATCTGCGCCGCCATCTACGAGCAGGACCCGAGCCGCAACCGGCACTTCGTGGAAGCAGCCGTCAGAGGCGTGGGCCTGGCGCCGGTGCACGAGCGGCTGCTGTGGTACATGCGGCAGGGCGTGGACGCGGAGAAGGCGGGGGCGATGCGGGCGCTCTACTGGTGTCCTCCGCCGGACGCGGACTCGGTGAAGGAGACGGCGCGCGGGTTGCTGGATGCGTTCCAGCGCGAGAACGACCTGGACGTGCGGCGCACGGCGCTCTCGAAGCTGGCGCTGATCGACTGGCGGGCCATGGACACGGGGCTGCGGACCCGGCTGGCGGAGGTGCTCCAGCTGGCGGAGGCCCACCCGGACGTCTATATCCGCCACCGGGCGGACGGGCTCCGGCTGGACCTGCGCGGCGTCCTCTCCTGAGGCCTGCGCCTCACAGGTCCGCGAGCCGCTCGTCGATCTCCTCTGCGAGCCCCTGGTGGTTCTGGGCCAGCGCCCTCGCCTTGGCACGGGCGAGCACCTCGCGTGCCTTGTCCACCTGCCCGGCTCCGGCGTAGGCGTCTCCCAGTGACACCAGGGCGGCGGCGTAGTCGGCATCCAGCCGGACCGCCTCCTCCAGGCTCTTCACGGCCTCAGCGTACTGCCGGCGCTCCAGGTACGCCTTGCCGAGTGAGAACTGGGCCATGGGTGCGTCGGGGAACTCGGCCGCCATCTGCTTGAACTGCTCCAATCGGGCATCGCTCATGCGCCTCTGATAGAGGAGAGCCATGACGGTTGCCAAGGAAGACGTGCGTACCCTTGCCGAGACCGCCCGGGCCGCCTCCCGGGCGCTCGCTATCGCCCCCACCCGACGCAAGGATGAAGCGCTGCGGAGCATGGCCCGCCACCTGCGCTCGGCCGCTCCCGCCATCCTCGCCGCCAACGCGGAAGACGTCTCGGCCGCCCGCTCGGCTGGGAAGAACGCGGCCTTCGTGGACCGGCTCCAGCTGGACGCCCAACGCCTGGAGTCCATGGCCCGTGCCGTGGAAGAAGTCGCGGACCTGAAGGACCCGGTGGGCGAGGTGACGGAGCACTGGAAGCGTCCCAACGGACTGCAGGTGCGCAAGGTTCGCCTGCCTCTGGGCGTGGTGCTGATGATCTACGAGTCCCGCCCCAACGTGACGAGTGACGCGGCGGCCCTGTGCCTCAAGAGCGGCAACGCGGTGCTGCTGCGCGGCGGCAGCGAGTCCGCGCGATCCAACCAGGCCATCGCCGAGGCGCTCCGGAAGGGGCTGGTGGAGGCGGGGCTCCCGGAGCACGCCATCCAGGTGGTGCCCGCCGGCGAGCGCGAGTCCCTGCTGGAGCTGCTGAAGCTGGAGGGGCTCATCGACCTGTGCATCCCCCGTGGCGGTGAGGGGCTCATCCGCTTCGTGGCGGAGAACGCCCGCATCCCGGTGGTGAAGCACTACAAGGGCGTGTGCCACGTGTACGTGCACGAGGCCGCGGACCTGGACATGGCCGCGCGGATCGCCGTCAACGCCAAGGCGAGCCGCCCGGGTGTCTGCAACGCCGCCGAGTGTCTGCTGGTGGACCGGGCCGTGGCGGACCGCTTCCTGCCCATGGTGGGGCATGCGCTGGCGGACAAGAAGGTGGAGCTGCGCGGCTGCCCCACGACGGTGGCGGTGCTCTCGCGCGCGGAGGTGCCGGTGAAGCCCGCGGTGGAGGAGGACTACGGGCAGGAGTTCCTGGACCTCATCCTCGCGGTGCGAGTGGTGAAGGACGTGGACGCGGCGCTAGCGCACATCGCCCGGTATGGCAGTGAACACACGGAGGCCATCGTCACCGCGGACGAGGACGTGGCGGCCCGCTTCACCCGGGAGGTGATGGCGAGCGGAGTGATCTGGAATGCCTCCACCCGCTTCAATGATGGGGGCGAGCTGGGGCTGGGGGCGGAGATTGGAATCTCGACGAGCCGACTGCACGCCTTCGGACCCATGGGTTTACGAGAGTTGACGAGTCAGAAGTACGTCGTCCACGGCAGCGGGCAGGTGCGCTAGGGTGGCGCCTCACACATGGCACTGAAGAAGAAGAAGACGAAGACGAGCTCCTCCAAGGCGAAGAGCAGCGCGAAGAAGGCACCGGCGGCCCGCGGCAAGAAGCCAGCGGCGAAGAAGCCGGCGGCGCGCAAGCGGTTGGCTGCCCCGAAGGGCGCACGGAAGAAGTCGCGCGTCCGACCCGCGGGCGAGCTCCCCGCCGCTCCTCCCGAGAACCCTCGCGCCAAGGCGCTGGCGCACAAGATCGGCCAGCTGCTGGTCGACAAGAAGGCCACGGACGTCCTCGTGCTTGACGTGCGCGGGATGTCGTCCTACGCGGACTACATCGTCCTGGGCTCGGCCGAGAGCGACCGGCAGGTGAGCGCCATGGCGGAGAACGTCCACGTGAAGATCAAGGAGGAGGACGGCCTCTACCCCGCGGGCACCGAGGGCCAGGAGACGGGCCAGTGGGTGCTGCTCGACTACCACGAGGTGGTGGCGCACCTGTTCCTGAACGATGTGCGTGCCTTCTATGACCTCGAGGGACTCTGGGCCGACGCGCCCCGGGAGAAGCTCGCCTGAAAGTAAGACTGCTCTCGATCGGCAAGGACCGCTCGGGACTGTTCGAGCCGGGAGTGCGCGAGTACGCCTCGCGCCTGGAGCACTACACGCGCTTCGAGCTGGTGGAGCTGCCCGAGGCGAGTGGCAAGAAGCTCAAGCCCGGGGACGCCAAGGCCGCTGAGGCCCAGGCCATTCTCGGCCGCCGCAAGCCGCAGGACTGGCTGGTGGCGATGGACGAGCGCGGCAAGCAGCTGGACTCGGTGGAGCTCAGCCGCTACCTGGCCAAGGCGCAGAGCGGGGCCAAGGATCTGCTCTTCGTCATTGGCGGCGACGAGGGGCTGGATGAGACGGTCCGCCAGGCTGCGCACCTCACCCTGTCGCTCTCGAAGATGACCCTGCCACACCGGCTGGCGCGGCTGGTGCTCATCGAGCAGCTCTACCGCGCCTTCACCCTCCTCAAGGGTGAGCCGTACCACAAGTGACGCGGGGCGTCGCAGCGTCAGGAGGGGTTCGGAGCACCCGTCCAGCGGACCCATGATGACCTCGCCAACCCCGAACAGTCCGAGTGCCCGAGTTCGAATCATCGCCTCATCCCAGTCCTGGGTGGAAGGCGAGGCCGTCCGCCAGTTGGAAGCAGTGGCTCGATTTCCCGGCATGCGGCTCGCGGTGGGGTTGCCCGACATCCATCCTGGAAAAGGCGCACCGGTGGGCGCGGCGCTCGCCTCCGAAGGCTTCCTCTATCCCTTCCTCGTCGGCAATGACATTGGCTGTGGCATGGGGCTGTGGGACGTGGAGCTGGCGGCGCGCAAGGCGAAGCCGGAGCGGTGGGCGGCGAGGCTGGACCTGGATGGACCGTGGGAGGGCAACACAACGGCCTTCCTCGCAGAGCAGGGAGTCGAGTCCGCGGGCTTCGAGGAGGCGCTGGGCACGGTGGGCGGGGGCAACCACTTCGCGGAGGTGCAGCGGGTGGACGAGGTGCATGACGCGGAGACCTTCGCGTCCCTCGGGCTCAGGGAGGACCGGCTGCTGCTGCTCGTCCACTCCGGCTCACGCGGGCTGGGCGAGGCGACGCTGAGGACCCACGTGGATCGCCATGGGGCAAGCGGGCTGGCGGACGACTCGGACGACGCGCGGGCCTACCTGAAGCGGCATGACCATGCGGTGGAGTGGGGCCGCGCCAACCGGGCCCTCATTGCCCAGCGCATGTTGGACGGCATCGGCTCCACCGGACGGCGCGTCCTGGACGTGTGCCACAACAGCGTCGTCTCGAGAGAGGTGGAGGGCTGCACCTGCTGGCTGCACCGCAAGGGCGCCGCGCCCTCGGACCAGGGGCCCGTGGTGATTCCGGGCAGCCGCGGCGCGCTGAGCTACCTGGTCCTCCCGGTGGGAGAGGGTTCGGCGAGCGCGCACAGCCTGGCGCACGGCGCCGGCCGCAAGTGGAACCGCACCACCGCCCGTGAGCGAATGCGAGAGCGCTTCAGCGCCGAGTCCCTCACCCGCACCTCCTTCAAGAGCCACGTCATCTGCGAGGACCGCGATCTCCTCTTCGAGGAGGCACCGCCCGCGTACAAGGCCATCGACCGTGTGGTGACGGACCTGGTGGAGGCGGGGCTCGTCCGAGTGGTGGCCACGATGGCCCCTGTCCTCACCTACAAGAAGCGCGGCAACGCTCACTCCTAGCGAGCAGCGGGGGTGAAGCGCTCGAGCCGCTCGCTCTGGAGCTCGAAGTTCTTCCGCTCTCCCTCCGGCTCCTGAATGATCACGTGGGAGTTCGTCACGGTGCGCTGGCTGTAGGGCACGAGCGTCTCTGGCTCGGCGATGAACTCGAGGGTGCTGTCGACCCGGATCTTCATCACCGTCAGCTCCGGGAGCGCCTCGTCAGGCACCGCCATGTTCGCCTTCATGACGGACTTCAGCTTGCGCAGCAGCTCGTCCGTGGCGTGATCGAGCTTGTCCGGATCCAGCGAGGACTCCAGCACCAGCCGCACGCAGCGCTTCTCCGTCTCTCCTTCAGTACAGGGGACGCGCTCCTTCAGGAGCACCCGCTCCCGCGTGGCTGCGACGCTCCCGAAGAGCGGCACCGCGGTCTGGCTCTTGCGCTCAGTCGCCTCCCCCGGCTTCAGGGCGAGCCCGCTCCACTTTCCCACCAGAACCTCCCAGCGTGACCGGGCCGCCTGCTCCAGCGCGTCGTGCACCAGCCCGGTGATCTGCGCCTGCTGCTCCTTCGGGATCCCCTGGATCTCGGCCTGCTGAGCCATCTCCTCCACGACCTTGTCGATTCCTTCGGTGCGCCGCAGCTCCCCCTTGGGCCCCAGCACGAGCGTTGGCATCGGCGGTGGCGGCCCCTCATCGAGCGGAGTCCCAATCGTTGTCGGTATCATCTGCTCGGTGAGCAGCTTCCGCTCCTCGCCCAGCCCTTCCAGGCGGAGCTGGTAGGTGAGCGAAGAGAATTCCGGTGGCTGATCCTTCTGGGTCACCGTGCTGGTGGAGGCCACCTGCACCGTGAGCCCCAGAGGCCAGGCGAAGCGCAGGGCCACGGTGTCTCCGGAGACGGCCCCACCGGATCCTGAAGGGGTCGCGCAGTGCGCGAGGAGCCCGGCGAGGGCCAGGGAGGAGATGACTCGAGTGAGGCGGGACATGGAGACTCCGGCCAGTGGACATCGCAGCGGTGGAGGGATTCGATCAGGGCTCAGCCGCCGAGTTGGAATGCGGGGCCATGACTGCGCGCAGTGCACGCGAAGTTCAAGCAAAAGTGCCCCTCCCACAGCGCCTCTGTCGCTCGGAGTGATAGGTTCGGGCCCTCATGGCTCCCCCCACCGCCGCTGCCCCTCTCCGGCATGCTCCCGCCGCCGCGGCCTTGATCGCCTCCACCCTGATCGCCCAGGAGGTCCTCCTCGCTCGGCTGCTCTCGGTGACGACCTGGTACTCGCTGGGCTACCTCGCACTCTCCCTGGGGCTGCTGGGCATGAGCGTGGGCGCGCTCGTCGTCCACCTGTGGCCGCGCGGCTTCACCCCCGAGCGCATGTCCTCCTCGCTCACCGGGGCGCTGGCGCTGGCCTCGCTCCTCACCTGTGTCGCCGCGGTGTGGCTCGTGCGCGTCCCCGTGGTGCTGGACCTCACCCGACTGCCTGGCACGCTCGTCAGCCTACTGCAGCTCTCCATTGTCATCTCCCTTCCGTTCGCCGCGGGCGGCGCAGCCCTGGCCGCCCTGCTCACGCGCGCGGAGCGGCCCGGGCTCGTCTATGGCGCGGATCTCGCTGGCTCTGCGGTGGGAGCCCTCCTGGCCGCGCCCGCCATCTCGTTCCTGGGCGCTCCCCGCGCCCTGGCTGCCACGGCCGTGTTGCCGGCGCTCGCCCTGCTTGTGCTGGCGAGCTCCCGGGGAGTCCGGCTGAAGGCGGGGCTGATGCTCCTCCTCGTGCTCGTACCGGTGATGTCCCAGGACGCGCTGGCGCTGCGCCACGTCAAAGGACAGCCGCCCGAGGACGGCCCCGCCGCCGCGGAGGGCTGGAACTCCATCTCCCACGTGCGGCTCAGCCATTTCCACCGCGTCCCCCCCATCTACTGGGGGCCGCTGGAGGATGCTCCCCAGACGCCGGCACCCCAAGCCTTCCTGCTGATCGATGGCGAGGCCGGCACCGCGAGCTGTGCTTTCCAGGATCTGCGCACGGATCTGGACTACCTCCGCTACGATCTCACGAGCGCGGCGCACTGGCTCCGTCCCCCCGGCGACGTGCTCGTCATCGGCGTCGGCGGC
>NZ_DASPHO010000490.1:0-9669 GCF_035629615.1 Hyalangium sp.
GGGGCAGGCGCGGTGCCTTCAGCAGGTGGCCCAGCAGCACCTCCGCCGGGTGGCTCCCGCTGAAGGGCAGGCGCCCCGTCACCAGCTGGTAGCCCATCACTCCCACCGCGTACAGGTCCGTGCGTGCATCCACCTCCAGGCCACCACACTGCTCGGGGGCCATGAACTCCGGCGTCCCCAGCAACATCCCATCCTGGGTGGGCGTCATGCCCATCGGGTAGCTGAGAAACTTGGCGATGCCAAAGTCCAGCAGCTTCGCCCGGTAGCGCCCGCCGCCCAGCGGCACCAGGAAGACATTGGCCGGCTTGAGATCGCGGTGGATGACACCATGGCCATGAGCCGTCCCTAGCGCGTCACACACCTGGGAGAGCAGCTCCACCGCCAGCGCCGGCTCCAGCGGAGCGCGCGCAAAGGAGGCCAGGCTCTGCCCCTCCAGGTACTCCATCACCAGGTAGGGACGCCCGTCCCTCATGTCGAGGTCATAGAGCGTGACGACGTTCTCGTGCTGGAGGACCGTCAGCGTGCGCGCCTCAGAGAGGAACCGGGCCACGAGCCGCCGATCCCGCGCCAGGTGCGCGTGGAGCACCTTCACCGCCACGCGCTTGCGGATGAGCGTGTGCTCGGCGAGCCACACCGTCCCCATCCCACCTCGGCCAATCTCTCGCACCACCTCGAAGCTGCCGAACTTCTGGCCCAGGAAGTCGTCCCGGTCCGGCGCCAACGCAGGCTCCTGGGAAGTCCCCGCGCCTGGCCCAGCCCGCCCCTCACCCGAGCGGATGAGCGTAGGGCAGTCCGCGGATTCCCGGTGCGGACTCTCGCAATGGCAGGCAGACAGAGGTGCGTGCACAGGGCTCGACTCAGGAAGAGGGAAAATCGGCCGGGGACCCACCCAGCGCCCGGACCTGGCTCTCCCTTTGCGACAAGCATGCCGACCTCGGCTCACATGCTCCCAGCGCGCAGGACCCCCTCAAGCGGTTGATCGGATTCAGATTTTGGACACTCTTGGGGGATGGCTCTCGTCCTCAAGGGCAGGGCGGTGAGGCAGGCGCCGGTAAAAACTTCCGCCGGTGGGAAGAAGAATTTTCAGCCTCATGTGGGAGGGCGAGCGCCTCAGTGGGCAGCCTGACTCAGGAGCGTGGCCACTGCCGCGACGAGCTCCTCGGACACCGCGTGCGGGCGCTCGTCCTTCTCAAGCCCTGGAAACCCAGCGGCGGCCAGCCGCTCCGGCACAGACTCCCGCCGGCTGGAGCGCAGCGGCAGCTCGACGGTGAAGGTGGAGCCCATGTCGGCCCCCTCACTGTGGACGGTTACCGAGCCTCCGTGAAGCTCCACCAGGTGCCGCACGATGGCCAGGCCCAGGCCCAGGCCTCCCTGCTCCCGGCCGATGTCGCCTTGCCGGAAGCGCTCGAAGACGTGGGGCATCAGCTCGGGCGGAATGCCCTTGCCCGTGTCGCGCACCGTCAGCTTCATCTTGTCCCCGTCCCGGCCCACCGCCAGCCACACGCACCCGCCGCGATCGGTGAACTTGATGGCGTTGGTGAGCAGGTTCCACAGCACCTGCTGCAGCCGCGTGGCGTCCGCCAGGACGCTCTCGGTGAGCGGTCCCAGCTCCGCCTGGAGCAGCACGCCCCGTGCCTCCGCCGTCGGGCGCACGCTCTCCAGCGCCGCCTCCACCACCTCGCGCAGCGACACCTCCTTCAGGTTCAGGAGCAGCTTGCCGCTGGTGATACGGGAGACGTCCAGCAGGTCCTCCACCAGCTGGCGCTGTACGCGCGCGTTGCGCTCGATGGTCGCCAGCCCCCGGCGCCGGCCGGACTCGTCCAGGTCGTCGCGCTTGAGGAGCATCTGCGTCCACCCGAGGATGGACGTGAGCGGCGTGCGCAGCTCGTGGGAGAGCGTGGCGAGGAACTCGTCCTTGAGGCGGTTGGCCTCCTGGGCCGCGCGCTGGGCGCGCTGGGCCTCGCGGTAGAGCAGCGCATTGTCCATGGCCACCCCCGCGCGGCGGCCCAGCTCCTCGGCCAGCGCCAGATCCCTCGGATCATACCGGTGGCGCTTGCCGGCGATGACGAAGGTCAGCACGCCGAAGTTCCGCTCCCGGGCGCGCATGGGCACGTGGATGCAGGACTGGAAGCCCACCTCCCGCAGCAGCGCCAGGTGCTCCGCGTCCGTCACCTGCCCGTGCAGCAGCGCGTCCGGCACCTCCGGCAGCAACTCGGGCTTCCCGGTGGCGAGCACGTGCCCCACTCCCGAGGCGGCCCCGCTCCGGGGCGGGTAGCGCTGGTGCAGCTCCAGCACCCGCTCGGCCTTGTGGGACTCCACATGGGCCACCGCCACGCGGATGAGCCCCGCCTCGGGCTGCTCCGCGTCCAGCACGTCCACCGCGCACCACTCCGCGAAGCGAGGCACGACGAGCTGGGCCAGGCGCGCGAGCGTGGCGTGGAAGTCCAGCGAGGAGGAGAGCATCACGCTGGCGTGGGACAGCAGCTGGGAGACCTGCTGGCTGCGGCGCTCATCGTCGATGTCCGTCGCCGTGCAGAGAAAGCCCCGCCACTGCTTGCCCGGGCACGGCAGCGGCGTCACGCGCAGGCGGTGCCAGCGCCAGACCTCCCTGCGGCCCATCCGGTGCTGCGCCTCCCACGCGTTCCCCGTCCGCAGGGCCTCGCGCCACCCCGCCTCCACCGCCGCGCGCTCGTCCGGGTGGACGGCCCCCAGGAAGGCCTCTCTCGAGTCCACCGGCTGCGGCGCGCTGATCAGCTTCATCCACGCCGGGTTGCACCAGGCCTGCGTGTCATCCGGCCATGCGGCCCACACGGCCTGAGGCATCGCCTCCAACAACGCGCGCGAGTGCGCCTCGGTCTGGCGCAGCAGCAGCTCCCGCTCTTGCTCCCGCAGCTGCCCCTCGCGCCGGCGCAGCTGCTCCTGCCGCTGGTACAGCTCCACGAAGACGGCCACCTTGGCGCGCAGCACGTCCGGATCCAGGGGCTTGAGCAGGTAGTCCACCGCACCCTGCGCGTAGCCCCGCAGCACCTGCCGCTCGTCGCTCTGGCTCGCGGTGAGGAAGAGCAAGGGCACGTGACGGCCACGCTCGTGGGCCTTGATCAGGCGCGCCGTCTGGTACCCGTCCAGCCCTGGCATCTGCACATCCAGCAGGATGGCGGCGAAGTCCTCCTCCGAGAGCCGCTGGAGCGCCTCCGCGCCAGAGCGGGCCTGCACCATGCGCTGCCCGAGCGGCTCCAGCGCCGCCTTCAACGCCACGAGGTTCGCCGGGTGGTCATCCACCAGGAGGAGGCTCGCGACTGGAAGTTCTTCCCGCATGTCGGATATTCCCCACCCGTGGAGCGCACAAAGCCCCCACGACATGAGGATTGAGACTCGAATCGGCAAGTGGATCGCCCCGCCGATCTTCCGAGTAGGGGCGTTTTCCCGCTCTGGGGCTGGGCACCAAGGCGCACGGAGTGTTGGCTCCGTGTCACTCCGGCCTCAGGGGACGCGGCCGCGTCCGGCCCGGTTCTTGTCCCAGATGGCGTAGAGGATGAGGAGGAAGGACACGAGCCGGAGGAAGTAGATGTAGTGGCGCCGCTCGTCGTCCACCTGCAGCAGGCTGAGCGCCGTCCAGTTGAGGGACATCACCCCGAAAGCGAACGCGAAGAAGGCGAAGAGCCGGTCCTTTGAAGTCTTCCAGAAGCGCAAGAAGAAGAGGGCGCAGGCCAGGCAGGCCAGCACGAGCCCGCCGTTGACCATCGTCTTGAGCACGAACACGTCCCCGCTCATTGCGCGTCCCAGATGAGGCCGTAGAGCAGCGTGGCCACGCCCACCAGCGCGAGGGAGCTGCGCCAGAGCGACAGGTCTACCGTCGGTCCCGTGATGACCAGATCCACGAAGAGCAGCACGTTGCTGAGGGCCAGCGCCACGAAGCACAGCCCGCTCCACAGCAGCAGGCGCAGGTTGGAGCGGGAATAGCCTCGGAGCAACAGCACCGCGCACGCCATGCTCGTCAGCGCACAGAGGATGTAGACCGCCTCAGCCATGGTCGTCGTCCTTGTCCCGCTTCAGGCGGAACGCATCCGCGAACCCTCGCACCTTGTCGAGGGGCTTTGAGAAGATGAACGAGATGACGCTCACCCGCCGCGTACTGTAGGTCTCCTGCAGCTGCGCCACATCCTGCGCGTCATCCGAGCTCGCCGGGTTGTAGCGGTAAGTGGGGGGATTCCCCGCGGCCACCAGCAACCGGCGCGCCTTGAGGTCCTCCAGCCGTGCGTTCGCCGAGGCCTCGGTGATGCGCAGCTCCTGGCTGACATCGCGCGCATTCCAGTCCCGATCCGCACGCGCCCGCAGCAGCAGCAGGACCTCCAGCTTCTCGATGGAGTCGATGTGCGTCGAGATGAACCGCTGAACCCGCGGGGGGATGACCGCGTCACTCACACGCCCACCTTGCCCACGGTGGTTGGTAAATCAATCTTTTCTTTTCGTTTCCGTACAGGCGTGTTCACGCCTGGGCAGCCCGCCGCCACTCGGTCGCCTGCGGCTCGCGCGCCCAGGGGAGCTGGACCCGGAAGATGGACCCCTTGCCCGGGCTGCTCTCCACCGTCACGGAGCCCCCCAGGACCGCGACGATCTCGTGGACGATCCAGAGCCCCAGCCCGAAGCCGCTGTAGTGCTCATGGGGGACGGCGCGCTCGAAGCGCTCGAAGATGCGGCGGCGGTCCTCATCACGGATGCCGATGCCCTCGTCGCGGACCTCCAGGGTGGCATGAGTGGCCTCTTCCCCCACGGTGAGCTGCACGGGCGCTCCGGCGCCATACTTGAGGGCGTTGGTGAGCAGGTTCGTCACCACTTGATCCACCCGGCTGCGGTCCCACTTGCCGATGACGGGGTTCTCCGCCCGCACCGTGAGCGGGCAGCCAGCCCGGGTCGCCTCTTCGGAGAAGCGGGTGGCTACCTCTCGCACCACCGCCGCGAGATCCACCTCCGCCAGCTCGAAGTCCAGCCGGCCTGCGTTGATGCGCGAGATGTCCAGCAGGTTGTCCACCAGCTGCGCGAGCCGGCTGACGTTCTGATCCAGCGTCTCGAGCTTCGCGACGTACTGCGCCACCGGCACGGGCTCCTCGTTGCGCCGGGCCGCGGCGAGCAGGGCGCCCTGGATGTGGACCTTGAGCGAGGTGAGCGGCGTGCGCAGCTCGTGGCTGGCGATGGAGAGGAAGTCGTCGCGCACGTGCACCGCGCGCTGGAGGTTCCTCTCGGTGACGTGCAGCGCCGTCACGTCCAGCAGGGCCAGCAGCACCGTCTCCGGGCGGCCATGCATCTGCGGCAGCCGTGAGGAGAAGGCCAGCGCGGCGCCATGCTGCTCGCCATGCCGCCACTCTACGGGCACGCCGGAGAGCCGCTCGCCCCGGGAGGCGCGCGCGGCCGGCAGGGCCTCGTGGGGCAGCCCCCTGCCCTCGCTGTCGGTGAAGGCCACCTCCGGGTGAAGCTGCCGCGCCTCGCGGTAGATCAAGCACCCGTCCGCCAGCTCCTGCGCGGCGCGGTTGGCGAAGAGCGTGTGCCCCGTGCCCGGCTCCAGCAGCGCCAGGGGCGTAGGCAGCGCGGCCAGCACCGCCTCCAGCCACCGCTGCTGGTTGCGGCCCGTCTCCATCTCCTTGCGCAGCAGCTCCTCGCGCCACCGGGAGCGCTCCACCTCCAGCCGCTGGTGGGCCTCGGCCAGCTCCCGCTCATGGTCCCGCCGCTGCGCCTCGCGCAGGGCCTCCGACTGGCGGCGCAGCATCTCCGTCTTCCGGAAGAGGTCCACGAAGACATTCACCTTGGAGCGCAGGATGTCCGGCTCGTACGGCTTGAGCAGGTAGTCCACCGCGCCCACCGCGTAGGCGCGGAACTCGGGCACCTCGCCGCGCGAGAGGGCGGTGAGGAAGAGGATGGGCGTGTTGCGACTCTTCTCGCGCTCGCGAATGAGCTGGGCCGTCTCGAAGCCGTCCATCTCTGGCATCACCACGTCCAGCAGCACCACGGCGAAGTCCTGGTGCAGCAGGTGGCGCAGCGCCTCGCGGCCGCTGCGAGCGGTGACGAGCTGCTGCCCCAGCGGGGAGAGCGTGGCCTCCAGCGCCATCAGCCCCTCGGGCTGATCATCCACGAGCAGGATGGCGACCTTGTCCCTGTACTGTGAGCTCATGGCTGCACCTTCATCCTCGGCACATAGGACAGCCGCACCAGCCAGTCCTTGACATCCTTCAGAGGCACGCGCTCCACACCTTCCACCGGGTCCCCTTCACCCATGACGGCGACGCGCCCTCCGCGCGAGCTCAGGTTGGACAGCCCTGCCCACCCGTCCTCATGCCCGCTGAAGAGCAGGCCTGCGACGGCCGGGCCGTAGGCATCCGCGGCAGACTCGAAGAGCGGATCCATGGCAGGCCGCTGGCCATGCTCGGCCGGCTCGCGGGAGAGGCAGACGCCGCTGCGATCCACCAGCAGGTGGTAGCCCGCGGGCGCCAGATACACCCGTCCCGCCACGAGCTCGTCCTTGTCATCCGGCTCGAGGACGGGCAGCGGGCAGCGGCGCGCCAGCGAGCCGGCCAGCAGCTCCTGAGGGCCGCGATGAACCGCGAGCAGCACGGGCACAGGCAGTCGCGGCGGCAGCGAGGCGAGCAGCGCCTCCACCTCGGCCGAGGCGCCCTGTGGCGCACCCACCACCAACAGCCCGAGGAGACTCATCCCGTCCTCCGGAACACGCGGCCAGTGCCTTCCAGCTCCTCGTACGCCCTGGCATAGGGCGTGCGAGCCACGGACTCCTTGCGTCCCAGGCCCAGGAACCCGAACCGCACGAGGCTCTCGTAGAGACGCTCGTGCGCGCGGCTGGCCAGCGAACGGTTGTAGGCCAGCAGTGTATCCCGGCAGAGGATGACCTGGAACTCGTTGAAAGAGGCGTCCGTCGCCAGGTTGTGCTGGGTGAAGAAGATGCTCTCCCGGAGGGTCGGGTGAAGCACCGCCCAGTCCCCGTCCCGCGTGTAGTAGTCCGTCAGCGCGCGCTGACCGCCGGCCTCCCGGTAGTTGCGCGCGTCCTCCTCACCCGGCAGCCGCAGCACCCCGTTACGCGCGTCCGCCAGCAACCCCTCGCTGGCGTCTGAGGCATAGAGGCGGCAGCGCCCCCACAGCCCCTCCTCCATGAGGAGGATGGCCAGAGCGTAGGTGTCCTCACCCGAGGAGCAGCCCGCATGCCACACCCGGATGGAGGGGTAGGTGCGCAGCATGGGCACCACCCGCGTCCGGAAGGCCTGGAAGAAAGCCGGATCGGAGAAGAGGGTGTCCGGCGGGCAGGCCAGCGCGCGCAGCAGTCCCTCCAGGGCCTCCGGGTCGTGCAGCACGCGCCCCTGCAGCGCGGAGAAGGTGTCCAGCCGCTCCTCACGCAGGTGCCGCCGCAGCCGCCGCAGGAGCAGCGGCCGCGAGTGGTTGCGCAGATCGAAGCCGTACTGGCGCCGCACGCCCTCGATGAGCAGCTCCACCTCGAGGGCCTCGAGCTCCGCGCGGTGAGTAACGGCGCTCACTCAGCGGCCTCCGTGCGCTGCGCCTTCGAGCCGCTGCCGCGCGGCGCGTGCAGCCAGACGCGCAGCAGGCTGAGCAGCTTTTCAATGTCCACCGGCTTGGTGATGTAATCGGAGGCGCCGGCCTCCAGACACTTCTCGCGGTCGCCCTTCATCGCCTTGGCGGTGAGCGCGAGGATGGGCAGGTGGGCCAGGCGCTCCATGCCGCGGATGGCCCTCATGGCCTGGTAGCCGTCCATCTCCGGCATCATCACGTCCATGAGGACGAGCTCCACGCCGGGCTCACGCTCCAGCAGGGCGATGCCTTCCTGGGCGCTCTCGGCGAACACCACCTTCATCCCGAAGCGCTCCAGCACGGTGTTGAGGGCGAAGATGTTGCGCACATCGTCGTCCACCACCAGGACCTTGCGGCCCACGAGGAGCGGATCCATGTGGCGCGCCTTCTCCAGCATGCGGCGCTTGGGCTCGGGCATCTGCGCGGGCGCGCGGTGGAGGAAGAGGCTCGTCTCCTCCAGGAGCCGCTCAGGGCTCTGCGCGTCCTTGATGACGATGGCCTCGGCCACCCGGCGCAGCTCCGTCTCTTGAGAGCGCGTCAGCTCGCGGCCCGTGTAGACGATGACGGGCGGAATGGCGCGGCCGTGCTCCGTGTGCAGCTTGCTCAGCAGCTCCGCGCCGGGCATGTCCGGCAGCCCCAGGTCCAGCACGACGCAGTCGAAGCGCCGCTCGGCGATGATTCCCAGCGCGTCGGCCGCGGTGCCCACGGCCACCGTCTGCACATCCTCGCTGCCCAGCAGCTCCACGAGCGTCTTCCGGTGGACCTCGTCATCCTCGACGATGAGGAGGTTGCGGCCCTTGCGGTCCACGAAGTCGCGCAGCGCCTGGAGGGCTTGGATGGCGGCCTCCGGATCCGCGGCGGCCAGGAGGTGCCCCAGGGCGCCCAGGTTGAGCGAGCGCTCGCGATGGTCGGACTCGGAGACGGTGTAGACGGGCAGCGCGCGGGTGGCGGCGTCGTGCTTGAGCCGGTCCAGCACCACCCAGCCGGCCATGTCCGGCAGGTCCAGGTCCACCGCGACGGCCACAGGCCGCGAGTTGCGAGCCATCTCCAGCGCCGCCTCCGCCTCCGTGGAGACCAGCATCTTGAAGCCCACCCCCTGGGCCGCCGCGCGCAGCCGCGCCGCGTGGTCCGGCGCGGTCGTCACCGCCAGCAGCACTGCGTCACCCGCGTGAATGGTGGCTCTGTCATCCTCGATGTCTACCCGGGTGACGACGGGCGCGGGCACCTCCACGATCGGCGCGGGGACCGGGCCTGGGACGGCGATGGCGCCAGGGGCAGGGAACGGGACAGGCACGGAGCCCACGGCAGGAGCTGGCAGCGCCTGGACGCCGGTGACCGCCTTGTCCACCGCGTTCCCCTGCTCCGCGGGCCGGGGGGATATGTAGTTGAGCGGCAGGTAGAGCGTGAAGGTGCTGCCCTTACCCACGTCGCTCTCCAGGCGGATCTCGCCGCCCAGGAGCCGGGCGATCTCACGCGAGATGGAGAGGCCCAGGCCCGTGCCGCCGTACTTGCGCGCGGTGGAGCCATCCGCCTGCTGGAAGGCCTCGAAGATGATCTGGTGCTTGTCCTTGGGGATACCGATGCCCGTGTCCTTGACCGTAAAGGCCACCACGGTGGGGGCGGTGCGGAGGATGGGGTGGTCCGGCGTGAAGCCACCGCGGGCCGCCTGGACGCTGAGCGTGACCTGGCCGCCCTCAGTGAACTTGAAGGCGTTGGACAGCAGGTTCTTGAGCACCTGCTGCAGGCGCTTGGCGTCCGTCTGCGACTCGTGGGGCAGCTCAGGGGCCACGGTGATGCTGAAGTCCAGCGCCTTCTTGTCGGCGATCTGGCGGAAGGTGCGCTCCACGAACTCGCGCAGATCGGCGAAGCGAAGCGGGCCCACGTCCACCGTCATGGTGCCGGACTCGATCTTCGACAGGTCGAGGATGTCGTTGATGAGCTCCAGCAGGTCCGCGCCAGAGGCGTGGATCGTCTTGGCGAACTCCACCTGGCGCCCGGAGAGGTTGCCCTCGGTGTTGTCGCTGAGCGTCTGGCTGAGGATGAGCAGCGAGTTGAGCGGGGTGCGCAGCTCGTGGCTCATGTTGG
>NZ_DASPHO010000491.1:0-38806 GCF_035629615.1 Hyalangium sp.
GACTTCGCGGACTCGATGCTGAATCCACGCTCCGAGCTCTTCGACAACGCCCGCTTCACCCGCTCCCTCTACACAGTGGGAGCGGCATACACGCTGGCCGGGGTGGCCTTCGCCAAGCTCGACTTCAGCCACCGCCGCCTCGGCGACTCCTCACGCTTCCGGCCCGAGAACACCGTCCGGCTCGCCACCGGCTTCTCTTACTGATCCCAGGAGGAACACCCATGATGCTCTCCCGACTCCCTCTCCGTGTCCTCACGCTCGCCGGCGCGCTGGCGCTGACGGCCTGTGACTCCGATGACGGCGGCCCGAACCAGCCCTCGTTCGATGCCGAGATCATCACCCACTTCGCGGATGACGTGGTGGTGCCCACCTACCAGGAGCTGGCCACGCGGCTGGACGCGCTGGATGTCGCGGTCAACGCGCTGGTGGCGCAGCCCACCGCCGCCCGGCTCACGGCGGCCCAGGACGCGTGGTTCGCCGCGCGCACGCCCTGGGAGCAGAGCGAGGGCTTCCTCTTCGGTCCTGTGGACTCCTATGGCTACGATCCGGCCCTGGACAGCTGGCCGGTGAACCGCTCGGACCTGGACGCGGTGCTGGCCAGCAGCGACGCCTTCACGCCGCAGTACGTGGGCAGCCTCCAGGAGACGCAGAAGGGGTTCCACACGGTGGAGTACCTCCTCTTTGGTGAGGGCCGCACGAAGAAGGTGGAGGACTTCAACCAGCGCCAGTTCGACTACCTGAAGGCCATCTCCTCGGAGCTGAAGGGCATCGGCGCCGCGCTGGCGAAGGCCTGGACGCAGTCGGTGGAGGGCCGCCCGCCGTACCGGGACGTGCTGGCCGGAGCCGGGCAGCAGGGCAACAGCGCCTACCCGTCCGTGGAGTCGGCGGCTCAGGAGCTCGTCGGTGGCATGATCAACATCCTCGACGAGGTGGCGAACGGCAAGATCGCCGACCCGTATGACGCGAAGGATCCGGAGCTCGTGGAGAGCCAGTTCGCCTACAACTCGCTCTCGGACTTCGCCAACAACCTGCGCAGCGTGGAGAACGTCTACCTGGGACGCATGCCAGGCGCGACCCCGCGCGGGCGCACGCTCTCGGATCTCGTGAAGTCCGAGAAGCCCGAGGTCGACACCCGCGTCCGCCAGGAGCTGACCGCCGCCATCGAGGCGCTCGGCCGCATTCCCGAGCCCTTCCGCAGCTCGATCTCGGATCCGAACGCGGCGGATGAGATCGAGGCCGCGCAGGAGGCCATCCGGAAGCTCCAGGCCACGATCGAGACCGACATCAAGCCCTTCACCTCGCGCTGAGCGAACCGACGAGGCCGCGATGCGACGGGCTGTCACGTTGTGCTCCATGCTGGCGCTGATCTCGGGCTGCGATGAGCCAGATCTGCCCCGTGCGGGAGGAGCCACCACCATCGACGATCGCACCTCGCTGGCCTTCGCCCAGCCCGCGCCCAACCTCACTCCGGAGGGCCGCGCGCGCCACCGTGCGGGCGATGGGGCTTTCGCGGCGGTGTTCGTCCCGGGGCCGGCCCCGGTCAACCCGGGATTGGGCCCGCTCTACAACAATACCTCCTGCAACGGCTGCCACCTGCGCAACGGGCGCGGCATGCCCGTGATGGGCACAGGACCGCAGCGCACCCAGCTCCTCGTGCGCGTCAGCCTCTCGAGCGGCACACCGAACCACCCGAGCGGCGCCGTGCCCGTGCCCGGACTGGGGACCCAGATCGCCGACCAGGCCGTCTACGGCTTCACGCCCGAGGCCTCGGTCACTCTCTCCTGGGAAGAGAGTGCGGGCGCCTACGGCGACGGGACGGCCTACAGCCTACGAGCCCCGCGCATCCACATCGCACCGAGCGACGGCTCCGCGCTCCCTTCGGACATGCTCACCTCGCTGCGACTGCCTCCTCCCGTCTTTGGCCTGGGGCTGCTCGAGGCGATAGAGATCTCCACGCTGCGAGCCCTGGAGGACCCGGCTGATCGGAACAGCGACGGCATCTCCGGCCGCCTGAATGAGGTCTGCGATGTCCAGGCCGGTGCGCTGGCGCCGGGGCGCTTCGGGCTGAAGGCCAACAGCCCCACCCTCCTCCAGCAGTCGGCCGAGGCCTACCTCAATGACATGGGCGTCACGAACCCGCTCTTCCCCGAGCCCAACGGCACCCACGAACTGTCGAGGGAGACCCTGGAGGCCGCTGTCTTCTACGCCCAGTCGCTCGCCGTTCCGGCGCGGGCGGCGCTCGAGGATGAGGAAGTGCAACAAGGTGAGGAGCTCTTCCGCTCGAGCGGGTGTGGCCACTGCCACCGCGAGACGCTCGAGACCGGCGATCATCCGGTACCCGAGCTCGCGCACGAGCGCATCCACCCGTACACGGATCTCCTTCTGCATGACATGGGCCCGGGGCTCGCGGACGGGCGGCCGGATGGTGCCGCGGATGGCCAGGAGTGGCGGACAGCACCGCTGTGGGGGCTTGGGCTGACCCAGACGGTGCTGCCCTACGCAGGCTACCTCCACGACGGCCGCGCCCGCACGCTGGAGGAGGCCATCCTCTGGCATGGCGGCGAGGCAGAGCGCTCCCGGGAGCACTTCCGGACGATGTCGGCCACGAAGCGCGCGGCGCTGGTGAAGTTCCTGGGCTCGCTCTGAGCGGCCCTGCACTCGAGAGACACCTCGTGCCCCCGGAGCGTCCTAGCTATCCCCGAGCGGGAGCGGCAGCTGGCGCATCATCAGCGCCGCCTGAGAGAGCCGGCGCCGGACCGCGGACACCACGCCCACCAGGACCTCGAGCCGTTCGAGGACCAGCTGATCGTCGCTCATGCCGATGAGCGTGGCGGGAGACGGGCGCGGCATGCGCATGGCATCGAGCACGTCGGCGAAGTGGCACTCCACATCGCCCAGCGCATCGAATCCCTCCTTGAGATCATCTCCCAGGAGGTCCACGAGCACTGCCGCGTCCGTACGCGCGGGCAGTGCTCGGGCCAGGTTCTCCATTGCCTCGCGCAGCGGGTCGTCGCTGGCGTGGCGTGAAGTCGCGGGAACGGCAAAGGCGGCAACGGACGTCGACATGCCCTGAAAGCTACAGGCACGTAGCGAACGGTCAATTTTTCGCCACCCGCTCCCGCGTCAGATGGACGGAGGGACGCCGGTGCCGCCCGATGGCACCGGCGGTGCCCCGGGAGCCGGAGCCGTCGGCGTGACAGGCGTCAAGGTGCTCGCCCCGGGCGTCACGTTGGCAGGCGCGGGTGTCGTGATCAGCGCGGGCGGTGGCGCAGCCGTGAGCGGTGCAGGCGTGCCCAGCAACGGCGCTCCTGGCGCGGCGGTGAGCGGCGCGGGTGAGCCGAGCAGCGGCGGCGTGGGGATCGTCGGATCCGTTCCAATCGGAGGCGCGGTGGCGATGATGCCCGGGCTCACCTGGCCCGTCCCCGCGAAGTTGCCGAAGTTGGGCGGACTGATGGGCACGGTGAAGTTCCCCGTGGTGGGCAGCGTGGGAGGAGCCGAGCCGATCGCCACCCCCGACTCCGCGGGCCCTCCCGGCGGCGGAGCGCCAGTAGGCACGGTCTGCTCCTCGGCGAACGGAGCGCCAGGAGCCGGCGTTCCCGGCATGGAGCCGGAGATGTTCGCCGGAGGCGTCGGAGCACCCGTCGTCGGGAAGGTGCCGCTGATCGTGTCTGGCGTCACGGCCCCAGGCCCCACTGGCGCCGCGGGGCCCGTGGTGGGCTCAGCTGGAACCCCCGGAATGCCCGGAGCCGCCGTCCCCTGCTGAGTGGCCTCCGTGCCCACGCTCCCTCCCAGGACGGAGAAAGGATCCGGAGAGAGAGGCCCCCCCAGGACACCTGGGCTCGCCGGAGTCACTGGGCCTCCGGGTATCCCCGTCTGGGGCTGCGCCGTCACGTCGAAGCCAGCCCCGCCCACCCCTTCGCCCGGAGCCGGATGCGGCGTCGGCGACACGAAGGACCCGTTCTGGCCAAAGCCACCGAACGTCGTCATGACCCCGCCCGACTCCAGGCCCGCCACGTTCGGCACCGCCGCCACCGCCTTCACGGGCTGATCATTTACCTCGATCTCCACATCATCGAAGGAGAACTGGATGAAGCCCCGAGGCTCGGCGTTGAGCGGCAGGTTCCACACGAGCACATCCAGCTCGGCGTCCCCCTCACGCGCCACCGCGAGGATCTGGTGGGTGTCGTCATCCGCGTGCGCGCCATGGGAGAGCGCGGCGGCCTGGATCACGGCGCTGTCCGTGAGGAGCTGCCCGTTGCGCCAGACGCTCCCCACGCCCCACACCGACACGGCCGCGTGCATGCGCGTCGTCGCCGGCCACCCGAGTCCGCTGTTGCCGTTCAGATCCCGATCCAGGATCACCCCTCCCCCGACTGGGAAGCCCGGGCGAGGAGCAGACGGGCGAGCCACCGCTCCCCCCGAGGCCTCCACGGGAGGGAAGCCAGGCTGGGTGAGCTCCACCCGGTACTGGATCTGGCCCATCCGGAACTCGGCCTCCACCCGGGCCTTGTCCCCGTATGTGGCCCCCCAGGCGGGCACGCGGTCCTCGGCCGTCAGCGTCGCCGAGCCGAGCCCTCGCTCATAAATGCTGGGATAGGGTGTCGTCCCCTGGGCGAAGAAGCCTGCAGGGGACGTCGTCCGAGCGCTCGCCTGGACGCCCTCGAACGTGAAACCTCCCGTCGGCGTGGCCGCCAGGAGACCGACCGTCATGTAGTGAATGAGAGAACCCACCATCGCTGCCTCCCTTCCACACAAGGTAGGCAGCGGTCCGGGGGTTGGCACTCCCCGCTAAATGAGGCCGCGTGCTCGGCGGATCTGCTCGACCGTCTTGTTGTACTCGATGTCGAAGGCGCTGGTGCCCTCCTGCAGGTGCTTCAAGCGGGAGCGCGCCTCCTTGTCGATCTCGTCGTCCACGTCCAGGTGCTTCTTCATGACGCTGAAGATCTTCTGACGCAGGACGTTGTCGGCGGCGAACACTTCTTCGACGTTCCGGCTGATCAGCAGGAACTCGATCATCTGGTTGATGACGTACTCGATGCCCTCGTCACCCATCTTGAAGCCGCGGACGTCGGCCATCTCGCGCTTCACCTGGTTGAACTTGGAGTAGTCGTAGCCCCGACGCTCCAGCGCCTCGCGTGTCGCCTGGTTCACACGCTCCTCGTTCGCCAGGTACTCGCGCATGATGGCTGACAGGTCCATCTCGGCGTCCGCCACCCGCATCGGCTCCACCTCGATATCCCCGTCCTGCATCAGCAGCTGGATGCACTCGCGCGAGATGATCGGGATAACCTTCGGATAGAGCCTCATGTGTCGCTCCCTCACCCTATTTTGCGTGCCTAGAACGCGATCGCTATAAAACAGCGTCGCGCCCAGCCGCAATGAAAAACCCTTGGAACCACGCGGTTCCGGCGCACTTTTTGCCTCGAAATTCCCGAGCAGAAAATTAATCACGCCGAACCGGCTGGCGACCCTCCCTCCGAGGATTTTTCATCCACGGCCGCCCCGGCGTCGTCCAGAGAGGCCTCGCGGATGGGGTCCGCCTCCTCCTCTTCAGGGTGGCCATGGAGGGCCGCATGGACCCGCTCGGCTACAGAGGGACCGACCACCTCGGCCAGCTCCTCGATGGTGGCCTCCTGGACCCGCTTGAGTGATCCGAAGTGGCGCAGGAGCGTCTTGCGGCGGACCTCTCCCACCCCAGGAATGTCCTCCAGGGCCGAGCGGACGCGGCTCTTGCGCATGTCCTTCTGCTGGTAGGTGATGGCGAAGCGGTGGGCCTCGTCCCGCATGCGGGTGAGCATGAAGATCTCGGCCGAGTTCTGCGGCAGGACGACCGGATCCTTACGCCCCAGGACGAAGATTCGCTCGGGACTGCGAGCGCTCTCCTGATCCCGATCGAACACCTCCTGGTCGCGGCTCTTGGCAAGACCTACAACGTCCACTTTCTCGACGCCCAGGTCCTTCATGGCCGCGTGGGCGCTGGCGAGCTGGCCCTTGCCGCCGTCGATGACGAGCAGATCCGGCAGATCGTTCTCCTCCAGGCCCCGCTTGAGCCGCCGGGAGAGCACCTCGTACATGCTGGCGAAGTCGTCCTGCTTCTCCAGGGTCTTGATCTTGAAGCGGCGGTAGCGGGACTTGTCGGTCTCCCCGTCGGTGACGGCCACCTGGGAGGCGACGATGCTGGAGCCCTGGAAGTGGGAGATGTCGTAGCACTCCATACGGCGCGGGAAGTTGCGCAGGTTCAGCTTCTGCTGGAGCCGGGAGAGGACGGCATCCGTCTCCTCCTTGGTGCGCTTGCGCTCGGTGAAGGCCTGCTCGGCGTTCTTGGCGGCCATGAGGACCAGCTCGTGCTTCTCGCCGCGCTTGGGCACCAGGACGCGGACGCGCTCGCCCTTGCGCTCGGTGAGGAGCGACTCCAGGCCCTCGAGGCTCTCCGGCTCGAGCGGGAGCAGCACCTCCTCGGGCACGAAGCTGCCATGGTCGTAGTACATGTTGACAAAGGAAGGCAGAAGCTCTTCGTCGGGGAACTCCTGGCTGCCGAAAGGGAAGGCCTGGCCGCCGTTGAGCCGGCCCTGCCGCACCCAGAGGACGTAGAAGAGGATGCGATCGCCCTCGCGGAAGAAGGCGAAGACGTCCTGATCCTTGAAGTCGGTGGTGGCGACCTTCTGGCGCTCCAGGCTGCGCTCGATGGCCAGGAGGTGATCCCGCAGGCGCGCGGCCTCCTCGAACTTCAGCTCGCCAGCGGCCCGCTTCATGCGGCTCTTGAGTCCCTCCACCAGCTCGGAGGCCTTCCCCTCCAGGAAGAGCACCACCTCGTCCACGCTGCGGCGGTAGTCCTCGGGCGGTACGGGGTAGACGCAGGGCGCCGGGCAGCGGCCGATCTGGTACAGCAGGCAGGGGCGCTTGCGGTTGTCCATCACGTGGTCCGTACAGGTCCGCAGGCGGAAGTAGCGGTTGATGAGGCGCAGCGTCTCCCGGATGGCGCCAGCGCTCGAGTAGGGCCCGAAGTAGCGCGCCCCATCCCGCTCGTACTTTCGGACGACTTCGAGCCGCGGGAAGGTCTGCGTCTTGTCCAACCGCAAGGAGATGAACTGCTTGTCGTCCTTGAGCAGCACGTTGAAGCGCGGCTTGTGCTTCTTGATGAGCTCGTTCTCGAGGAGGAGCGCCTCCTTCTCGTTGTGGACGAGCACCGTGTCGAGGTCCCCGAGGAGCGAGTCGAGCATCGAGACGAAGACGCGCGTGTCCCCGGTGCGGGTGAAGTACGAGCGCACGCGGTTGCGCAGGTTGATGGCCTTGCCCACGTAGATGACCTGGCCGCGGCGGTCCTTCATCAGGTACACGCCGGGCTCGGAGGGCAGCGCGTCGAGCTTCTCCTGGAGCCGGGGGTTCATGGCGAGCCTAGCGCCTCCTCCGTCCCTTGGCGGGGGGGCCTCGGCGGCCCTTCATCGAGGCCTGGGGCTCGGCGGGCTTGGGCGGGGCGGCCAGCAGCGTGCGGCTGGGCGGCTTGAGGCCCAGATCCATGTCCTTGAGCAGGAGGATGCGGTCGCGGAACGAGGCGGCCTTCTCGAACTCCATCTCGTCCGCGGCGCGCTGCATGTCCTTCGTGTACTCCTCGATGAGGCGCTTGATCTCCTTGGGGATGAGCAGATCGTCCGCCGCGTCGGCGGCCAGGGGCAGGGCCATGGGGTCGGCGTCGTAGAGCTGGGCGGACAGGTCCATGATGGCGCTCTTGACCGAGCGCGGGGTGATGTCGTGCTCCTCGTTGTAGCGGCGCTGCACCTCGCGGCGGCGGTTGGTCTCGTCGATGGCCCGCTTCATCGAGTCGGTCATCTGGTCCGAGTACATGATGACGTGGCCCTTCAGGTGACGCGCCGCTCGGCCGATCGTCTGGATGAGCGAGACGTGGCTGCGCAGGAAGCCCTCCTTGTCCGCGTCCAGGATGGCCACCAGGGACACCTCGGGGAGATCCAGGCCCTCGCGCAGCAGGTTGATGCCCACCAGCACGTCGAAGACGCCCTTGCGCAGGTCTCGGATGATGACGGTGCGCTCGATGGCGTCGATGTCCGAGTGCAGGTAGCGCACCTTGACGCCCACGTCGGTGAAGTACTCGGTGAGGTCCTCGGCCATGCGCTTGGTGAGCGTCGTCACCAGGACACGCTCCTGGTGGCCCACCCGCACGCGGACCTCCTCCAGCAGATCGTCCACCTGGTTGGCCGCGGGGCGGACCTCGACCTCCGGATCCATGAGGCCGGTGGGGCGGATGATCTGCTCCACCACCACGCCCTTGCTCTTCTGCAGCTCGTACTCGGAGGGGGTGGCGGAGACAAAGACGGCCTGCTGCACCATGCCCTCGAACTCGGTGAACTTGAGCGGCCGGTTGTCCAGGGCGCTGGGGAGGCGGAAGCCAAAATTCACCAGCGTCTCCTTGCGCGAGCGGTCGCCGCGGTACATGGCGCCGATCTGCGGGATCGTCTGGTGGCTCTCGTCCAGAAGGAACAGCATGTTGCGCGGGAAGTAGTCGATCAGGCACGGCGGCGGCTCACCCGGGGCGCGGCCCGAGAAGTGGCGCGAGTAGTTCTCGATGCCATTGCAGAAGCCCACCTGCTCGATCATCTCGAGATCGAACATGGTGCGCTGCTCGAGCCGCTGGGCCTCCAGGAGCTTGCCCTCCTGGCGGAAGAGTTGGAGACGCTCGGCCAGCTCGTCGCGGATCGTCTGGAGGGCGCGCTTGCGGGTGTCCCCCTCTGTCACATAGTGGCTGGCGGGGAAGACGACGATCTTCTCCAGCGCGCCCAGGGTGACACCTCGCAGCGGATCGAACTCGGTGATCTTCTCCACCTGGTCGCCGAAGAAGCTGACGCGGACGGCGCGCTCCTCCTCGTAGGCTGGGAAGATCTCCACCGTGTCGCCGCGGGCGCGGAAGGTGCCGCGGTGGAAGTCGAAGTCGTTGCGCTCGTACTGGGCCTCCACCAGCCGGCGCATGAGCGCGTCGCGGCCCAGCTCCTCGTTGAGGTTCACCTGGATGGCCATGTCCACGTAGGAGCGCGCCGTGCCCAGGCCGTAGATGCAGGACACACTGGCCACGATGATCACGTCATCTCGGATGCGCAGGCTGTGGGTGGCCGAGTGGCGCATCCGCTCGATCTCGTCGTTGATGGACGAGTCCTTCTCGATGAAGGTGTCCGACGAGGGGACGTAGGCCTCGGGCTGGTAGTAGTCGTAGTAGGAGACGAAGTACTCGACGGCGTTGTGCGGGAAGACCTCCTTGAACTCGCCGTAGAGCTGGGCGGCCAGGGTCTTGTTGTGGGCGATGATGAGCGTGGGCCGCTGCACGTTGGCGATGAGGTTCGCCATGGTGAAGGTCTTCCCCGAGCCCGTGACGCCGAGCAGGGTCTGGTACTGATCCCCGCGCAGCAGGCCCTCGGTCAGCTCGCCAATGGCCCTCGGCTGGTCGCCCTGCGGCTTGTAGTCACTGACGATCTCGAAGTCAGGCATGGCCCGGACATTTAACATTCGGCGACGAGGCAGGCTGGCTCTTCCTGCATGCCTGCCCAGCAAAAAACGAACGTGGGGCTACTTCGCCCCCTTCGCCTCCGAGGCTCCGGACGCCTTCAGGGCCTCCCGCCGTGGGGCCTCGAACTCGTCCCCCTTGTTCCAGCGGGGCATCTCCGTCACGCGCGCCACGTGGGCCCCCAGCAGGAAGTACAGGCGCACATCGTCCACGGCGCCGCTCAGGTTCCATTCCGGCCGCAGCTCGTCCGAGGGCTGGTGGTAGTGCCGCGCCTCCCACACCTCGCGCTGCTGCCGGCCCCACCCCTCAGGCCTGCCGATGAAGTCCATGCCGCTGCTGAAGTACGCGGCGGGGACGCCGAGCTTCGCGAAGGCGAACTGGTCCGAGCGGTAGAAGAAGCCCCGGTCAGAGAGCTGGTCCGCCTTCACGGTGCGGCCCTGCGCCTTGGCCAGGCCGGTGATGATGGCATCAACGTTCGACTTGCCCAGGCCGATGATGGTGACGTCACGCGTGCGGCCCAGAACGTTCGCACCATCCATGTTGATGTTGATGGCGATGCGGCCAGGGGGCACCGGCGGGTGCGCGGCGAGGTACTGCGAGCCCAGGAGCCCCTGCTCCTCGGCGGCCACGGCGGCGAAGAGGATGGAGCGGCGCGGTGGCTTGGGCAGGGCCTTGAAGGCCCGCGCCACCGTGAGCAGGGCCGCCACACCGACCGCATTGTCCACGGCGCCGTTGTAGATGGCGTCCTCGCCCGGCTTCACGCCCTCCTTCATGCCCAGGTGGTCATGGTGCGCGGTGTAGAGCACCACCTCCGCCGCGAGCTTCGGGTCACTGCCGGGCAGGAGCCCCAGCACGTTGGCGGTGGGGCGGCTCCGCACGTGGTTGGCGAAGTGCGTGGAGACCTTCACCCCGAGCGGCACGGGCTGGAAGTCGCGCCTCTGCGCAGCGGCCACGAGCGCGTCGAGCTCCTTCCCCGCCATCCGGACGATGCGCCGCGTGGCCTCCTCGGTGGTCCAGCCCTTCACCTGCATGTGCGGACCCGAGGTGGCGGGCAGCTCGAACTGCTCGCCGGTCCACGAGGTCTGCACCACCTGCCAGGGGTAGCCGGCGCTCGGCGTGGTGTGGAGGATGATGGCTCCGGCGGCGCCCACCTTGGCGGCCTGCTCGTACTTGTAGTCCCAGCGTCCGTACCAGAGCCGTGTCCGGCCCGCGAAGAGGGCAGGGTCGTCCGCCGGGTCGCTGTTGAGGATGAGGAGCGTCTTGCCCCGCAGATCCATCCCCTTGAAGTCGTCCCAGGCGTACTCGGGAGCGACGATGCCGTGGCCCACGAAGACCAGCTCCGAGCCCTCCAGCCGGCTCTCCGGCTCCTGCACGCCGGACACCGCGATGAACTCCTCATGGAACTTCAGGTCCGTGCGCCCGGAGGCGGTGGTGAAGGTCAGCGTGTCCGGGTGGCCGGTGATGCCCACGAGCTCGAAAGGCTGGAGGTAGCTCTCGCCCACGCCGGCGGGCTTCAGCCCCAGCCCCTCGAACTGGGAGGCAATGTACGCCTGTGCCAGGGCATCCCCGCGTGTGCCGGGCCCGCGTCCCTCGAGGAGATCGTGCGCGAGGAAGCGCACATGCCCGCGCAGCATGCTCGCGTCGATGCTCTGCGCCGCCGCCTTCTCCGCGGCAGTCGTGAGCGGCACTCCCTGCGCGAGGGCCGTCAGAGCGGGCAGGATGAAGAGCAGGGCCAGCAGGCGCTTCATGGGACGAAGCCCTAACACGAAGCTTGCGGCCCTGGCAGGCGCAATCGAAGCCCGAGGGACCAGGCGCCGGTTTGGTCCCATGCCTGGGCGGGGACTAGGCTGGAGGCCTTCCCTGCCCTCCTTATGCTCATCGGTCACTTCGCCCTGGGTCTGGCCTCCAAGCGCTTCACGCGGCGGACACCGCTCGGTCTGCTGCTGCTGGCGCCGTTCCTGCTCGACCTGATTTTCCCCATCCTGGTGCTGCTCGGATGGGAGCAGATGCGGATCCTCCCGGAAGAGCACGGGTTCCTCACGCTGGAGCTGGTGCACATGCCCTACAGCCACGGCCTGGTGGGAGCCATGGGCTGGGCCATGCTCCTGGCGCTGCCCTACTTCCTGTGGCGCCGAGACGGACGCGGGGCGATCGTGCTCGCGCTGCTCGTGCTCAGCCACTGGGTGCTCGACGTGGTGACCCACCGGCCGGACATGCCCGTGCTCCTGTCGAGCGGACCGAAGCTGGGGCTTGGGCTGTGGCACTCGCTCGCCGGGACCTTCCTCGTGGAGGGAGCGCTCTTCGCGGGCAGCGTGTGGCTGTACGTCTCGGCCACCCGCGCCACCCGCCGCTCGGGTGATCTCGGGCTCTGGGGGCTGATCGGCCTGCTCGTCGTGAGCTACCTCGGCTTCGCGCTCGGGCCCCCCATGCCGAACGCCGAGGCCGTGGCCTACCTCACGCTGACCTCGTGGCTCGTGCCCTTCTGGGCGCAGTGGGTCGAACGTCACCGTGCCCTCGCTGCGCCTGCAGCGCTGAATAAAGGTGGCGGCGCTCGGGCGGCGAGCATCTGAGGGAATTATACTGGGGCCGCGAAGTGCCCCCATGAACATTGATCTCCTGCAGGCCCCCACGACTCCCTCTCCCCCCAGGCTCGGAGCCGAGACCCTCTCTCCGGGCCGGGTCCTCGCCGGGCGTTTCCTCCTCGAGTCCCTGGCGGGCCGGGGGGGAATGGGCTCGGTGTACCGCGCCAAGGACACGCTGAGCGGCCAGCGCGTTGCCGTCAAACTTCTGCACCCCGTACAGAACACGGATGCCCTGCAGCGCTTCAGCCGGGAGGCGGAGCTGCTGGCCGAGCTGCGCCACCCGGCCATCGTCTCCCATGTGGCCCACGGCTTCCTCGAGCAGGGGCACCCCTTCCTCGCCATGGAGTGGCTGGAGGGAGAGGATCTGGCCAGCCGCCTCGCGCGCCAGCCCCTGAGCCTGTCCGAGACGCTGACGCTCGTGCGCCGCACCGCGGAGGCACTGGCTGCTGCACACCGGCACGGCATCGTCCACCGCGACCTCAAGCCCTCCAACCTCTTCCTGCGCCACGGCCGCCCCGAGGAGGTGGTGCTGCTGGACTTCGGGCTGGCGCGCCGCACCGTGCCCTCCCAGGCGCTCACCGGCAGCCACGTGGTGCTGGGAACCCCCGGGTACATGGCTCCCGAGCAGGCCTCGGGGCAGGGAGAGACCACTCCCAGCGCGGACATCTTCTCGCTGGGGTGTGTGCTGTACGAGTGCCTCACAGGCCAGCCTCCCTTCAGCGCGCCCCACTTCGCCGCCGTGCTGGCGAAGATCCTCTTTGCCCCACCCACCCCGCTGCGCACGGTGCGCAACGAGCTGCCCGAGTTCCTCCAGCCGCTGGTGGATCGGATGCTGGCCAAGGATCCGCACCAGCGGGTGCCGGACGCGCCCACCCTGCTGCCCCTGCTGCCTTCCCTGGAGGGACTCCCGGAGTTGGAGGGACTGGCGCCCACGCAGGTGGTCCGCGTCGAGAGCCCGATGGAGGCAGAGCAGCAGCTGGTGAGCATCCTGCTGGCGGCCCCACCGCTGGCGGAGCCGGTGCCGGAGGCCCTGACGCAGCGGCGGGCCCTGCGCGACTCGCTGCGAGCGGTGCTCACGCCTCACCGGGCCCAGGTCGAGCTGATGGCGGATGGCTCCCTGGTCCTCACCCTGCTGGCGGGGCGGCACTCCGCGACGGATCAGGCGGCGCTGGCTGCCCGCTGCGCGCTCTCCCTCAAGGAGCGCTGGCCTGAGGTGACGGCCGTGCTCGTCACCGGCCGGGGTGTGCTCAGCGATCACCTCCCCGTGGGCGAGGCCATGGACCGCGCTGGCAAGCTGCTGCACCGCTTCGGCCAGCCCGCCGCATGCCCCCAGGTGGTGCTGGACGAGGTGACGGCGGGGCTGCTCGGCCCGGGCTTCCAGCTCGACCGAGCCTCCACGGACACCTTCCTGCTGCATGGCGAGAACCTGAGCTGTGACGACTCCCGCCCGCTGCTGGGCAAGCCCACCCCCTGCGTAGGCCGAGAGCAGGAGCTCGCGCTGCTGGAGCTGGCCCTCACCACCAGCGAGGAGGACTCCACTGCGCAGGCCTTGTTGGTGGTGGCCCCCCCAGGGACGGGCAAGTCCCGGCTGCGCCATGAGTTCCTGCGTCGCGTGGACCGGCGCGAGCACCCGGTGCTGCTGTTGCAGGGCCGGGGAGACCCGATGAGCGTCGGGGCCTCCATGTGCCTGCTGGGGCAGGCGCTGCAGCACCTGTGTGGCGTGATGCGGGAGGACCCGCTCGAGGTACGTCAGCGCAAGCTGCGGCAGCGACTGGCACTGCACCTGTCCGAGCGTGAGGCGCCGGAGGTGGTGGCACTGCTGGGAGAGCTCTGCGGTGCGGGAACCCTGGGCGAAGGCTCCCCGAAGCTGCTCGAGGCACGCGGAGACCCGGGCCTCATGAACACGCTCGTGGGTCAGGCATTCATCACCTGGCTGCGCGCCGAGAGCCGGCAGGGCCCGGTGCTCCTGGTCCTGGAGGATCTGCACTGGGGGGACGCGCTCACGGTGCAGTGGGTGGATCGGGCCCTGCGCGAGCTGGCCGACAGCCCCCTGCTGGTCCTGGCGCTGGCCCGTCCCGAGATCAAGGAGCTGTTCCCCGGCCTGTGGGCGCAGCGGCTGCAGGAGGTGGCCCTGAGGAGCTTGAGCCGCAAGGCCGGGGCGCAGCTCATCCGCGAGGTGCTCGGGCCCACGGTGGCCGACTCTGTCGTGGACCGGCTCCTCGAGCAGTCCGCGGGCAATGCCCTCTTCCTGGAGGAGCTCATCCGCATGGCGGCCGAGGGGCGCGGAGACACCCCGCCCGGGACGGTCCTGGCCATGCTGCAGGCGCGCATCCTCCGGCTGGAGCACGACGCGCGGCAGGCCCTCCTGGCCGGCAGTATCCTGGGACGCACCTTCTGGATCGGAGCCGTGCGGGCGGTCCGGAGCGCGCACGAGACTCCCGGGACGCTCGAGCACTGGCTGGAGCGCCTGGTGACGCTGGAGATCATCGAGCCCCAGCCCGAGCGCTCCTGCGACGGAGAGATGGCCTACCGCTTCCGGCACGCGCTGATGCGGGATGCCGCCTATGCGCTGGTCCCCGAGGCCCACAAGATCACGGGCCACCGGCTGGTGGGCGAGTGGCTGGAGCAGGTGGGTGAGACGGATCCACGCGTACTCGCCGAGCACGCCAGCCTCGGCCAGCAGCCCGAGCGGGCCATCCACTTCTACACGCTGGCAGCCGAACAGCTGCTGGAGCGCGGAGATGCCAGGAGCGCGCTGCAGTGCATGGAGGCAGCACTGGGGCTGGGAGCCCAGGGCGAGGTGCGCTCAAAGCTGCGTGCACTCCAGGCCACGGCGACCTTCTGGATGAACGATCCGGCGATGCTGAACGGGGTGGGCCGGGAGATCCTCCCCGAGCTGAAGCCCGGCAGCACACCCTGGTGCAAGCTGATCAGCAGCCTGATCCTCAGCAGCACCAACAAAGGCCAGCCGCGAGAGGTGATGCCACTCCTGGAGCTGTTGCTGCGCTCCTCGACGGATGCCGAGGGCAGACGGGCCTACGCCGAGGCGCTCTGCTTCGTCTCGACCTCGTTCGTCCGGCTCGGCGCGCGACAGGAGGCGGCGGCCTGCCTCGAGCGGCTCCTCGCGCTGGACGGCCCCGCCGATCCCTTGCTGCAGGCCTATCGCGCCTATACCCAGGCCTTCTTCTGGTTCCACCTGGAGGACAAGCCGTGGCAGGCGTGGCAGCTGCTCCTTCAAGCCGAGGAGACGCTCCAGGCGCTGAACGAGGTTCATGGCCTGACCAAGGTGCAGAGTGTCTCCGGGCTCGCCGCGGCGATGCTGGGAGACCTGCCCGGCGCCGTGGCACGAGCGCAGTCGGCGGTGGCCCGTGCCTCGAAGTTCGAGCAGCCCCTGACGCTGCTGTACACCCAGGGCTACTGCGCGGTGCTCATGGCCATCAGCCCCGAGCCGGCGGATCGAGAGCAGGCCCGAGCCATGGCCCGCGCCGCGCTCTCCGTCACGAGCCACAGCCCCCTGTACCCCGGCATGGCCTACCTGGCGCTGGCGAAGGTGGCGCTGGCCGACGGGCAGCCCCTGGAGGCCGAGGCGCATGCGCGTAAGGCGCGTGAGCTGCTTCCTCCCCTGCCTGCCCTCGCGGGCCCGCTGCTGAGCAGGGCCCTGATGGCGCAAGGGCGAACAGCCGAAGCGCGCCAGGAGGCCGAGCACGCCGTGCTGGAGCAGGAGACGCTCGGGGCCCTGGGCGCAGGCTCCGTGATCGTGTACCTGGCGCTGGCCGAGGCCTGCTTCGCCCTGGATGACGGCGCAGCGGGGGAGGCCTCCCTGCGCAAGGCCCTGCATCACCTGCGCGCCTGCACCGACGACCTTCCGGACCCGGCTGCGCGGGAGCGCTTCCTGCGGCAGGTTCCCTCCAACGCCCGGACCCTCGAGCTGGCCCACGAGCGCTGGGGCGAAGTCACTCCGGCCTGACGCCCGCTCCCTCCGGAGGCGCCACCTTCCACGTGGTGCCCGCGGGCGTGTCCATGATCTCCACGCCCTTCGTCTTCAGCTCCGAGCGCACCCGGTCCGCCTCCGCGAAGTTCTTCGCCTTGCGCGCCTCGTTGCGAGCGTCGATGAGCCGCTCCACCTCCGCCACGTCGATGCCGCGCTCGCGCACCGCCCGCTCGCGCCTGCGCAACAGCCACTGCCCCGGATCGTCCTCGAACAGCCCCAGCACCGCCGACACCTTGCCCACGGTCTCCCTCAGCGCCTGGAGCGTCCGCCCCACCAGTGCCTTGTCCTTCACCGGCGGCTTGTCCACCAGCTCGTTCATCAGCGTGAAGAGGCCCGACAGCCCGCCCAGCGCTCCGGCGAAGTTGAAGTCATCGTCCATCGCCGCCTCGAACTCGCGCAGGAAGCGCTCCGGCTCGCCGTGCAGCGGCCCCTTGCCGAAGTCCTTGCCCGCCACGCGCTCGTCCACCTTGCGCAGCGTCTCGTAGAAGTACTCCATGCGCTGCTCGGAGTCCGCGATCGCCTTGTCCGAGAAGTTCAGCGGGTGCCGGTAGTGCGTGGACAGGAAGAAGAACCGCAGCGCCTCCGCGTCCACCTTCGCCAGCGCGTCCCGCAGCCGGACGACGTTGCCCAGCGACTTGGACATCTTCGCGCCTTCCATGTCTAGGAAGCCGCAGTGCATCCAGTACTTCGAGAACGGCTTGCCGCTCGCCGCCTCGCTCTGGGCGATCTCGTTCTCGTGGTGCGGGAAGATCAGATCCAGCGCGCCCCCGTGGATGTCGAACGACTCCCCCAGGTACCGCGCGCTCATCGCCGAGCACTCGATGTGCCAGCCCGGCCGCCCCTTGCCCCATGGGCTGTCCCACGCCGGCTCCCCAGGCTTGGCCGCCTTCCACAGCGCGAAGTCCAGCGGCTCGTGCTTCTGCTCGCCCGGCTGCACCCGCTCGCCCGCCCGCAGATCCTCCAGGTTGCGCTTGGACAGCTTCGCGTACTCCGGATACCGACTCACCGAGAAGTACACGTCCCCTTGGGACTCGTACGCCACGCCCTTGTCCACCAGAGCCTGGATGATGCGGAGGATCTCCGCCATGTGATCGCTCACCCTCGGCGAGACGTCCGGCTCCTTCATGTGCAGCGCCCGCGCGTCCTCCCGGAAGATCTCCACGAAGCGCGCCGCCAGCGCCACCGGCTCCTCCCCCGTCTCCTGCGCCGCCTTGATGATCTTGTCGTCCACGTCCGTGTAGTTGCGCACGTACGTCACCCGGTACCCCCGGTGCCTCAGGTACCGGACGATGACATCAAAGGAGGTAAAGGTGCGAGCATTGCCTACATGAATGTAGCTATAAACGGTGGGTCCGCAGACGTAGATACGAACGGCTCCAGGCTCGAGCGGAACCAGGGGTTCCTTCTGCATTGTCAGCGTGTTGAAGAGCGTGATCGCCGGCTGGGCCACGTCGGGTTCCTCCATCAGTCAACGGACGGCGGCACTCTAGGCACCTGAATGTGGCACAGTCAGCCACCTTTCTGGGAGAATGGGGATTGGAATGGCTCCCTCCAACCCAAAACGCCCGCCACGCCCTCCTCGACCGCCGGTCGTGGCGGCGCCCAAGAAGGAGGACGTGGAGCTGCCGTTCGACGACGACGAGGTCGCCCCGCTGCAGGAGGACGATCCGCGTCCACAGCGAGTGCCCCAGTACCCCGCCGGTCCCCGCAGGACGGGCGCCAGGCGCACCCACGCACGCGACGGCACCAAGGATCGCGAGCTGGCCACGCGGTTCGATACAAACGAGTACTCGGATCCCGGCTACGCGCCCGTCTTCCTGTATGTGGAGAAGGGCCCGGGCGCCGGGCAGCTAATCCCCGTCAAGCAGGGCCCGCTCATCATCGGCCGGGCGTCCGCGTGTGACTTGCGGCTCCAGCACCCGTCGATCAGCCGCCGGCACGCCCAGCTCGTGCGCCAGGGCGAGCACTTCGTCCTGCGGGACATGGGCAGCCAGAACGGCACCTTCGTCAACCGGACCAAGGTCTCCTCGGACCAGGACGTCCGCATCGGCGACGAGATCTCCCTGGGCAACGCCGTCCTGAGGCTGCGCGGCTCGGGAGCGGTGCCAGAGAAGGAGCTCCCGGCGGCTCCAGCCCCGGCGCGACCGGCCCCTCGCCCCCGCACGAGCCTTGCGCGCGTGGCCCTCGTGGCGGCCGGAGTGGGCTCGGCCGTGGCCGCGCTGCTCGCCGTGGCTCTCCTGAAGTCCTCGGGGCCTTCCCAGCAAGCCTCGACTTCCTCCTCGCCTGCCTCCCCGGCTCCTTCCACCGAGGGAGCAGTTCCTCCCGTGGACGCCGCCCCGCCAGAGTCGGAGGAGGCCTATGTCCCGCCTCCTCCTGCCTCCGAAGAGGAGAGCGTCGCAGTTCCGGAGGAGGAGCCCCCTCGCGCCCTCAAGCCTCTCAAGGCCCAGCCGGAGGCAGCCGCCCCCGCGAAGAGTAAGTCCTCTGGCCCTCGGGCCAGCTCCCTCTTCGGAGGGAAGGCCCCCGCGTCCCGAAAGGTGAAGGAGGCTGGCTCCCGATCGAAGGCAGAGGGGGGCAAGGGCGCCGCGCGCCAGGAGGCCCCGGAGCCCTCGAGCGCCACCGAGAAGGCCCCTGCTGTCCCGGTGAACCGGGCCGATGTCCTCGCCCTCTATGAGAAGGGGGACCTGGGCGGCGCGCTGACCCTCGCCCGCAGCGGTCAGCTCGAGCCGCTCGCCACGAAGCTGGCCGCGTACCAGAGCGCCCTGGCCACCGGTCAGGAGGCGCTGAAGGCAAAGGACATCCCCCTCGCCATCCAGCACCTCTCCACCGCCCTGGCCGTGGATCAGGAGCTGTCCCAGGGCTGGGCGGCCCAGGCTGGCAAGCTCCGCAAGCAGCTCGGCAAGCTCTACACCCAGATTGGCCAGGATCACCTGAAGGCAGGGGACAAGAGCGCGGCGCGCGAGTCCTTCGAGATGGCCCTCAAGTACGATCCGTCCAACAGCTGGGCCAAGACGGAGCTCCAGCAGCTCGGCAGGAAGTAGCCTCCGGGACGGGCCCCGCGGCCTGGGCCCTCACGCCTCCTCATGCCTGTCGGGAGCGGCGGGCCGGCGCAGGCCTCTCACCAGGAACACGCCGTTCATCCCGATGAAGAGCACCAGCAGCAGCGTCACCGCCAGGCGCCCGAAGTCCTCGCGCGGCCGTTGCCCCTCGATCACGATCCACAGCCGCCCCTGGAGCGGCTGCACCTCGCCCTTGGCGCGCAAGAGCTCGAACGCGCCTCGGTAGCGAGGGGCATCCTCCTCGGAGAGCAGCCGCCCCCTCACCGCGAAGGGCCGCCGATTCGGCTGGGGGGGCTTCCGTCCCGGCGCCCATTCCTCTCCGGGCAAGGCCGGCCGGCGCACCACGAACGGCGAGTCCCTCAGCCCCACCAGGACGAACACGGCGTCCCCCTCCCGCTCGTAGGCGCCGTGGGCCGTGGGCACCCCATGCAGCTGGGCATAGCGGTTGGAGACCAGCTCCGCATAGCGGTAGTCCCCCTCCGCCCCCAGCGACAGCGGCGTGCGCGGCGAGAGGAAGTAGCGCACGTCCCGCCACTGCATCACGAGCAGCGCCGCCGCCACGCCCATGCCCACCAACGCCACGGGCGCCTTCAACGGGCTGCGTGGGCGCCGCGCCAGCCGGGACTCCAGCTCGGCGATGCGCCGCTCGCGCTCCTCCCGGATGAGCTGCTCTTCGGACATGAAAAAGCCCCGGGTTCCTCGTGGGAGCCCGGGGCCGAGCATGCGTCAGCGGCGCAGCTTCTGCTAGGCAGCGATGTTGAAGATCTTCTTCAGGTCCGACTCGATCTCTTCCTCGGAGCAGTCCTTGGCCAGCGACAGCTCCTTGATCAGCAGCGAGCGCGCCGTGTCCAGCATCTTGCGCTCACCGAACGAGAGATCCTTGTCACCCTTCAGGAGGTAGAGATCGCGCAGCACCTCGGCGATCTCGAAGACGGAGCCCGTCTTGATCTTCTCCATGTACTCCCGGTACCGGCGGTTCCAGGTGGTGGAGTCAACCGAGATGTCCTTCTCCTTGAGGATGGAGTAGACCTGCTTGACGTCCTCCTCGCTGATGATCTCGCGAAGGCCGACCGAGCCGACCTTGTTGATGGGGATCATGATTCGCATCCCGTTCTCCAGGATGCGCAGGACGTAGAACGACTGGCGCTGTCCGGCCACCTCGGTGTGCTCGATGCCCATCACCTCGCCGACGCCCTGGCCCGGGTAAACCGCCTTGTCACCAGTCTTGAAGCTGGTCTGCACTCGTTACCGCCTCCTTGAAAAAGCCGGCTCCAACCTGCGGAAACACGGCACTACTACCACAAACCACATCGCCCAGCAACGTTTCGTCTTCGCGGATCTTGACCGCCCCTAGAGCGTCCCACTACCGTGTCGGATTTCGTGTGCGCTCCCCGCATCTGTGGGTGGGCGCTGGGGATAGGACGGGCGGGGTCGGTGGCGGATCGATATCTATGGCGCGACCTGGGTTCGCGCCCTCTCTTCTTTCCTGCATTAGCTGTGATGCTTGGCGCTGCGGTGAGCCCCGACGGAACGGGCCCTGCTGGCTGGGTATTCCTGATCAGCGCGGCTCTCCTGGGTTCAGCCGTGCTGGCGCTCCCTCGGTTGCCTGGTGCGCATCTGCTGCTGTTGCTCGCGCTGGGAGTGGCGGGCCTGGGGCTGGCCAGGCTCGAGGCCCACGTCGAGGTGCCCCCCGGGCTGGGCTCGGGTGGATCCGCCATCGTGGAGGGTGAGCTCGAGCGCGTGGATCATTTCGATGGGTCCACGCGCATCCACCTGGCGGTGGCCCGGGCTGGGACCGAGGCTGGCTCCACCGGGCCTGCCCGCTTCCGAGCGAGCCTCTACCTGCACGGTGCGGCGCCCGTGCTGCTGCCGGGACAACGCATCCGGGCGGAGGCGCGGCTCCAACCGTTGGCACCTGCGTCCAACCCGGGAGAGAAGAACTTCACGGCCCTTCGCAAGCGACAGGCGCTCAGGTTCTCCGGCAGTGTGGTGGCGGGGAGACTCCTGGTGCTCTCCCCTCCTTCCGCGTGGCGGCTGTCCATGGCGAGGACGCAAGAGGGGCTCGCGGCCGCGGTGCGGGAGGTGGCGCCCTCGGAGGACGCCGCGGCGCTCTTCCTCACGCTCGCGGCCGGGCAGCGCGCCGCGCTGGATGACTCGCTGGAGGAGGCGTTCTCCCGGAGCGGGCTGGCCCATGTGCTGAGCGTGAGCGGGCTGCACGTGGCGGCGCTCGCGCTGATGACGCTCGCGCTGCTGCGGAGGGTGCTCGTGCGCGGGGGGAGTCGCTTCCGGGGGATCGAAGCGCGCCGGGTGGCGGCTCCTGCGTCAGTGCCCTTCGTCTGGGCCTATGTCGTCTTTACCGGCAACCAGCCCCCGGCGGTGCGCTCGGCGGTGATGGCCACGGCAGTGCTCCTGGGGCTGGCCTTGTGGCGGCGCTCGGACGGGCTCAACAGCCTGGCCACGGCGGCGCTCGTGCTCGTCATCTGGGCGCCCTCGAGCGTCGTGGACCTGTCGCTGCAGCTCTCCTTCCTCGCCGTGCTGAGCTTGCTGCTGCTCACGCCCGTGCTGCGCGCGGCCGTCCCGCTCGCGCCTCCGGATCCGAGAGAGGAGCGCCGGTGGATGCGCCTCTGGGGACAGGCGCGGGAGACCGTCCTCGAGACCTTCGGTGCCAGCGCCGCGGTGACGGGGGCCAGCGTGCCCCTCGTCGCCAGTGCCTTCGGCCGCGCGAGCCTCGCGGGGTTGATCTCCAACATCGTCTGCCTGCCCCTGTGCGGCCTGCTCACGGGCTTTGCCGCGGGCGGCGTGGCGCTCTTCATCGTCTCGCCGGTGCTGGCCACGCCGGTCCTGTGGGCCGGCGCCTGGGTCTCCGAGCTGTTGCTGATCCTCACCCGCTTCTTCGCGGCGATACCGCTCGCCACGGTGAAGCTGCCCATGTTCAGCCCGGGGCTTACGGCGCTGTATGCCCTCGGGCTCGCGGTGTGGGCCCTGGGTACCGGGCGCTGGCGTCTCGGTGGCCTGCTCGCGCCCGCAGCTCTGGTGCTGGCCGTGATCGTGCCGGCGCTCACGCCTCAGGCTCCCTTGCGCATCACCTTCCTCTCCGTGGGACAGGGGGACGCCATGGTCCTCAGCTCCCGTGGGCACCACGCGCTCGTGGACGGCGGGGGGACACCCGGCGGCGGCGACACGGGCACCCGCTTCGTCCTCCCCTTCCTCGGCCACGAGGGCATCGATCGGCTGGATCTGGCGGTCCTCTCCCATCCGCATCCCGATCACGCGCTGGGGATGATCTCCACGCTGGGACAGGTGCCCACGGACCGGCTCTGGCTGCCCGCGAGCAGCACGGACGGGGCGCTGTCCCGAAAGCTCATCGCCGCGGCCGCGGGCGCGAAGGTTGAAGAGGTCCAGGCGGATTGGCCCTCCTTCACGCTCGGCGAGGCCACCTTGGAGGTGCTGGGGCCACCGCTCCCTGAGGATCGCGAGCTGCTCGAAGGCGTGAATGACCGCAGCGTGGTGCTCCTCGTGCGCCATGGGGACGTCACCGTGCTGCTCACCGGGGACGTCGAGGAGGCCGGGGAGGAGCTGCTGCTCGACCGCCTGGGGCCCGTGACGGTGCTCAAGGCGCCTCACCACGGCTCACGCACGTCCTCCACTGAACCGTTCCTGGAGCGGACCCGTCCCCAGTACGTCGTCTTCTGCGTGGGCCGCCGCAACCGGTTCGGCTTTCCCCATCCGGAGATCTTCCAGCGCTACCAGTCGCTCGGCAGCGAGTGCTTCCGTACGGATCTGGACGGAGCCGTCACCCTGGAGAGCGATGGCCGAGAGGTCCGTTTGCACGGCTACCTGCCGCGCGAGGAAGCTCACCCCACTCCTACCGTTGCCCCTGTAGCCCACCATCCCCATCCTTGAGGGGATGATCTCGGAAGATCTCGATTTGAGGGAGCTGGCTGAGGACCTGAAGGCCGCGTTCAGGCATGGAGAGCCTGTGGGCTATCTCCGTGGGAAGTCGATCATGCGGGACACGCTCGTGGACAGGAAGGGGTTCTCCGAGCTGGAGGCCGAAGAGCTCATTGACACCCTGGAGCTCCGTGGCTTCCTCCGCTTCCTGGGCGACCCCAGCGAGCGCTCCGTCGCTGACGCCCCGTGGGAGATCACCCCGCACGCGTAGCGGGCCGGCAGCGCGCTAGTCGAAGGTGAGCCAGCCGAAGCGCGGCAGCGCGTGGAAGTCTCCGACGAAGAGCGGAGAGAAGGCCTGCCCCTCCACGCTGCTCCGGCCCAGGTGCTCCAGGCGGTACAGGTTGAAGCGCCAGCGCTCCCCCTTCCTGGGCGGCACGTTCGGCACCTCCGCCAGGCGCGCGAAGGGGATCTGCAGCTCCGCCGTCCAGCGCTCGTCCCGATCGGACGGGTTGTCCAGCGTCCCGCGCACCTTCACCGCCGTCTTCATCCCCGAGTCCCAGCCCGTGTCCATCCCCTGGCGCCGGGCGGGGAAGTACGCGTCGAAGATGACGTTGTGCGGGGAGACCTGCAGTTCGTTGTACGTCCTCCCGTCCGCGTTGGCGTCGAGGAAGATCTCCACCACCTCCTGCTCGTAGATGGGATCGTCCCGCTTGAGGAGCGTGCCCCAGATGTCCGGATCCTCCGCGTCGAAGGCGACGTAGAGGTTCGCATCGTCGTAGACCAGCCGCGCCTCGGTGCGCAGGGCCACGGGCCGGCCATCGAAGCTGCCGCGCAGCACCACCGGGGCGGCCTCCTTCCACGCCTCGTCGTCCAGCGCACCATCGATGACGGGCGGCTTCTTGGCGCGCAGCACCTTGTACTCGGGGAGCTCGGGGCTCTTCCCCCCCAGCTCCGGCCCCAGCATGCGGTTCATGCCATCCTGAGCACGCGGATCGTCCACGGGCAGGCGCTCGTCGCCTCGCCAGAAGCCGAGCACCACTCGAGCGGGCACCTGCGGCATCTGGATGCCGTGCGTGTCCTCGATGACCTTGCCCACGGGCCATGTGCCGAGGGGAGCCAGGCCATTCTGGAACTCGTGATCCGCGTTCTGGAGCATCTGCCCGGTGTTCGGGTCAACGAGGTGGACGAAGAAGCCGTACCCCGGCGGGAGCTTTCGCACCGCCTGGAAGTAGTGCGAGAGCAGCACCGGCTGGCCCGGAGCCGCCTGCGCCGGCGTGACCCGAGTGCCCAGGTACACCACCGCGCCCCCTCCAAAGGTGGCACCACTGCGGAACGTGAGGTCCCCCGGCGCGGCGTCCAGGGTGCGCGGCTGAAGCTGCTCGACGGTGGGCACGCGCTGGCCGCGAGGGCGCGGGCCTGCCTGCTCATCCCGGCAGGCCGCGAGGAGCAGGGTCAACGTCAGCAGGGGAAGGACGCACAGTCGGGAGGGGCACATCGGCGCCGGAATCCTAGGGAGGTCTCCCGGCAAAGTCTCGGAATGGAGACGGTCCCGTCCGTGAGCGTGGACGGTCGAGGGGAGCACCCGCGAGAGCTTCGAGGTCCTCTCCCCTCGGAAGACCGCTGAGGTGGGCCGTCGGCACCGAGGTTGCTCCTGCCCAGGCCCATGCACTTCGAATTCGAGCACCTGGGGACGACGACGCCGTTCGAGCTCACGGAAGGCCAGCACCTGCTGGGGGGAGGTCCCGAGGACCATGTGCGGCTGGAGGCCCTTCCGCCCGGCTGGCTGAAGCTGACCATCGAAGACTCCCGCCTGACCGTGGAGGCGGCGCAGACCTTCACGGTGAATGGCGTGTGGGTTCCCCCAGCAGTACCCCGGCTGGTGCTCCCCGGCGAGGTGGTGGGTCTGCCCGAGCAGATGCGCCTCAAGGTCCTCCAGCCCCCTGAGAGCGGCGCTCGTGGGGTGGGCACCGTCGCCGTGCTCAAGCACCTGCTGACCGATGGCGATGGCCTGGTCCCCTCTCGCGCCGCCACCCTCACCTGCCTCACGGGACTCGACGTGGGCCGCACCTTCCCCCTGGCCGAGGAGAGGACGGACATCGGCCGAGGAACCGGCGTGGACTTCCGCCTGCGAGACCGCGCAGTCTCGCGCGCCCACGTCCGCATCCTCCGCGAGGACCTCACGTTTACCCTCGTGGACCTCAACAGCCCCAATGGCGTGTACCTCAATGGCCGCCGGGTGCAGTGCTCCGCGCCGCTCGCCGAGGGGGATGTCATCGAGCTGGGGAAGACACTCCTGCGCTTCCAGGCCGCCGTGGAGGAACCCCCCCCGTCCACAGAGCCGACCGAGCGCCCCGCCCCCACCCCGCCCGCTCCCTCTCCGGCCGAGCCTCAGAACGCGCCGTCACCGCCCACGGCCGAGCTGGCGCGTCGTCCGCCCATGGCGGAGGGGTGGTTCATCGGGCTCGGTGTGGCGATGGCCCTCGCGGGAGTGCTGATCACCTACGCGCTGGTGGGCTGAGGCCTACGAAGGCTCAGGCCTACGAAGTCATCGGCCTGAGGCCCGCACGCTCCACGAGCAGCGCCGCGAGCCGCCGGTGGTGCTGGAAGAAGCTCGTGAAGTGGACCAACCCACCGCCGGTGTCCCGGATCGCGTACACGGTGACCGGGCCTGGCAATACGTCCACCTTGCGGATCTCCGTGAAGGAGAAGCGGCGCGTGCGCACCATGCCCTGGTAGGTGATGCCACGCGCGTCCACCTCGATCCGCGTGCGCGCGTAGTACATGACGGACACGCCGAAGAAGACGACGAAGAAGATCACCGCCAGGAACGTCCTCAACGGAACGTCGTCGAAGCTCAGCAGGTACACCAGCACCGTCACCCAGAGCAGCCCCGCGCCCGCCATCAACGCCGCGAGCACACGCCGAGGACGAAAGACCTGCCGACCTGGCGCTTCAGAGTTACGCGCGTCCATGCGGACAAGCTAAGGCAGGGGGGTGACATCCGCCACCCATCCTCCGCGAATAACACTTGCATATTCAGCGCAAGCGTTCGGCGTTCTGCCGAGCCTCGGCCTGAAGCTCCGGACGCACGTCCTTGGCCGTGGAGGTGGCATAGCGCTCATAGCTGGAGCGCGCCTCGGCGTTGCGGCCGAGCATGCGGTAGGCCTCCCCCAGCCCGTACAGGGGTGAGGCCATGTCCGGTGCCAGGCGAAGGGCATACTCGTAGTCCACCGCCGCCTCCGCGTAGCGGCGCAGGCCGATGTAGGCGCTGCCCCGAGCGATGTAGGCCACCGACAGGGTCGGCTCGAGCTGGATGGCCTGCGCGAGGCTCTGCAGGGCGCCTGCGTAGTCCCGGGCCTGGATGCGCTGAACTCCCTGCTCATAGGCGCGGCGGGCCTGGGCGCGTGTGGTATCCGCCACTGGACCGAAGCCTGGGGTCACGCCCTGGGCCTGCGGAGAGCCCCCCTGCTGGGAGATGCGGACCTGGGCCTTGGCCACGTTGTCCAGCGCACTCTGGCGGATGGCGGCGTCCGGGGTGAGCTGCGCCACGCGGTTCCAGTGCTCCACGGCCTGCGCGTAGTAGCCAAGCACCGCCAGTGCGTTGCCCAGCTTGAAGAGCGCCTCCACGTTGCCCGGATCCGCGTGCGTCGCGTCCAAGTAGGAGAAGGTCGCCTCGCGGTACCGGCGCTCCTTCATCAGTGCATCCCCGTCACGGACGCGGGTGATGGAGAGGTTCGTGTTGGGTGTGCCGACTGGGGACACCCGGCTCGTGGTGGGGGCAGCGGCTGGGGAAGGCGCCTGAAAGCCAGGGGTGGCGGAAGGACCCACCGCGAGGGAGCCCGTCGTCGCGGGAGCCGCAGCCGTGGCAGCGGGCGGCGCGCCCGTCTGGGCACGCAGGGCCGTCACCTGCTCGCGCGCCTTCTGCACCCACTTCTGCTCGCTGGAGCGCTTCTCGCGCGAGATATAAGTCTCGTACGCGGTGATGGCCGTGGCGGGCTGGCCCAGCTGACGGTAGCTCTCCCCCAGGCCGTAGAAGCCATCGGGATCATTCGGGTCGAGCTGGGTGTAGCGCTCGTAGGCGCGCACCGCGGTGGAGAAGTCCCCCGACTTACGAGCGGCGTAACCGAGGTTGAACCAGGCCAGCTTGAAGTCGGGATCGGCCTCGGTCGCTGACTTGAAGAGGGCGATGGCCTCGACCGACTGGCCCTTCTTGAACAGGACGCTGCCCAGGCCATTGAGCGCCGGAGCCCAGTTGGGGGTCGCCTCGAGGGCCTTGCGGTAGGCCGTGGCGGCGTCCTCCAGCTTGTTGGCCGCGAGCGCCTTCTCACCGCGCGCGAAGGCCGCCTGGGCCGGAGCGGACGGCTGCGCCGCGCCCAGGAGCGCGGCCGTGAGACCGATGACGAGGCAACGAACCACCATGGCAGCTCCTGGACGGATCACAGGGCTTGCCGTAGCAGAAAACCCCCTGGACGCGCGAGGGGGATCCCGCACCTCAGCCCCGGAAGGGGTTCTGAAGGAGGACCGTCTCCCCGCGGTCCGCCCCCACCGAGATGCACGTGACGGGCACGCCGCTGATCTCCTCCACGCGGCGCACGTAGCGCTTGGCGTTCTCCGGCATCTCGTCGAAGGTCCGCACGCCGGCGAGCTTCTCGTCCCAGCCCGGCATCGTCTCGTAGACGGGCTTCACGCGCTCGAGATCCTCGTAGTCTCCCGGGAGTTCGGTGATGCGCTGGCCGTCCAGCTCGTAGGCATTGCAGAGCTGCAGCGACTTGATGCCCGAGAGCACGTCCATCTTCGTCAGGGCCAGGCTGCTCAGGCCGTTGACGCGCACCGCGTAGCGCAGCACCACACCGTCCAGCCAGCCACAGCGCCGCGGACGGCCCGTGGTGGCGCCGAACTCATCCCCTACCTTGCGGAGCTGCTCCCCGATGGCATCGGTCAGCTCGGTGGGGAACGGACCGCCACCCACGCGCGTGGTGTAGGCCTTGCTGATGCCCATCACCTTGTCGATCGTCGTGGGCCCCAGCCCCGAGCCCACCGCCGCGTTGCCCGCCACGCAGTTGGAGCTGGTGACGTACGGGTAGGTGCCGTGATCCACGTCCAGCAGCGTGCCCTGAGCGCCCTCGAAGAGGATGCGCGCGCCGCGAGCCACCTGGCCGGCGAGGAAGAGCGAGGAATCCCCGACATGGGGCCGCAGCCGCTCGCCCAGCGCGGCGAACTCGGTGACGAGCTGCGTGGCCTCCAGCTCGGGCACCGGCTCATTGGCCAGCCGGCACAGCTCGCGCAGCTCCTCGAGCACCGCCGGCAGCCGCTCCTCGATGCGCTTGCGCAGGCGCTCGGGCTGGAGCAGGTCACGCACGCGGATGCCCCGGCGGGCGACCTTGTCCTCGTACGCGGGGCCAATGCCTCGCCCCGTGGTGCCGATGGCGCTGCCGCCCCGGGCCTTCTCGCGGAAGGCGTCCAGCTGCTTGTGCCAGGGGAAGATGACGTGTGCGTTGTCCGAGATGAGCAGGTGCGAGTCTTCCTTGAGGAAGCCCCGCGCCTTCAAGGCGTCGATCTCCTTCACCAACACCGCCGGATCCACCACCACGCCGTTGCCAATGACGCACGTCTTCCCCGGATGCAGGATGCCCGAGGGGATCAGGTGCAGGACCGTTTTCTGGCCGCCCACCACCAGGGTGTGGCCCGCATTGTTGCCTCCCTGGAACCGCACCACGACCTGGGCATGCTCGGTGAGCAGGTCGACGACCTTGCCCTTGCCCTCATCTCCCCACTGCGCTCCGACGACGACGACGTTCGGCATGATGTCGCCGCCTTAGCACGCGCTGGGGGAGGGGTGACAGTGTTCCGAGAAGCCACAATGCAGTGCCTGGCAGGTTGGCTCCTCCCGCCCAGGCCATTCCCTCCGGAGTTCCCCCCGCACCAGGGCTCGCACAGACTCTCCCAGCCGCCCCGCACGCTCCTCCAGCCCTCCGGGAAGTGTGAGGAACTCGGGCTCCGAGGAGGGTTCGCCGAGGAACACCACGCCTACCCGCACGGTCACGCCCTCGCGCACCAGGCGCCGCGCCGCGAGCCCCTGGGCGACCAGCTCGTTGGCGTACGCCGCAGCTCCCAACGGGTGGCGCTTCCCCGGCCGCCAGGCCAGCATCCAGGCCTCCCCTTCCGGCGTCTCCCACAGCAGATCCAGCTCTCCGCTGACCGCCGTCCGGCCTCGCGCCGTCCCCGAGGGCAGATCCAACACGAATGAGACTTCTCGGTGGACACTCGCCGCCGGGCTCGAAGCCAGCCTGCGGGCGAGCTCGGACGCGAGGAATCGCTCCACCATCCCCAGCACCTCCTCCATCCCCTCCTCGCCCGGAAGCCGTCCCATATGCCGAAGCAGCTTCTCCAGGTGAGGGCGCCGCTCCGAGGCCGGGGCTGCCGCCATGCGGAGATCCAGGTCCCGGAGCAGGAGTGGGACGAGCTGCGCGGGCCCACGGGTCTCCAGCCAGGACTCGAGCTCCACCCAGGGAGGCACCGTCCGGGCCGCCAGCTCCCACGGCCGAGGGCCGCACATCCCCAGCTGGTGCATGTAGCGGTAGCGCCGCGGGCACGCCATGAAGTCCTGGAGCGCCGCGGTCGAGACGACTGCCTCTTCTGGCTCGGGCATGGCGCCCCCGCCTCGGACACGCTGCACGGCGGCCTCCACGCGGGTCTCCGCCTCTATGAGATCCTCTGCGCTCGGAGGCAGCGGATCCGCGGGCGGAGGCAGCGACTCCACCTTCACATCCCGCACCCGCTCCCGGAGCGCGGCGTCCGCCTCCAGGCGCCCGTCGAGCATGTGCCACCACGAGTCCGAGGCTCCCCGCTCGGCCGAGCCGGAGAGGATGAGCCTGTCCCTGGCGCGGGTGAGCGCCACATAGAGGAGGCGCCGGTACTCGGCGAACTCCCGGGCCTTCAGCTCCTCCTTCACCTGCTCGAAGCGCCGCGAGCGGAAGTCCTCCAGCGTGTCCGGGAGCCAGGGGCGCAGGGCCAGCCCGTGGGTGCGCTCGAAGTGGGCGCGGGCACTCGTGGCGCGCCGCTTTCCCCCGAGCGAGGGCACCACCACCACCGGCCACTCGAGCCCCTTGGCCCGGTGGATGGTGAGGATCTGCACCGCGCGAGGATCCCCCGCATCCAGCAGGTCCGCCTGGGCCTCGGTGGGATCCGCGTCGGCGAGCATCCGCAGCTCCCGGGCGAACGCCGTGCAGCCCCCCGTCCCGCGCTCGTCGCGCCGGCCCGCGAGCGCCAGCAGCTTGTCGATGTTGGCGCTGGCCTGCTCCGCATACGGCGAGCCCGCCATGGCCTCGCGGTAGCCCGTCACCTCCAGCGTCACCTGGAGCAAGGCGCGCACTCCGAGCCGATCCCGCTCGCGCCGCAGCGAGGGCAGCGCCGCCAGGAAGCGCTCCAGCCGCACGCGCTCGCGCGGAGGGAGCTCGCACGTGGACAGTTCCTTCTGCTGCACCTCCGCCAGCTTCAGCCCGTCCTTGCCGGAGAGCCGGAAGAGCGAGGCGTCCGCCAGGCCCACCAGCGGTGAGCGCAGCACGGCGGTCAACGCCAGCGTGTCCTCTGCGTCCGACAGCAGCGCCAGCAGCGAGGCCAGATCCAGCACCTCCTGAGCGCCGTAGAAGCCACGGCCGCGCAGCACACGGTGCGGAACCCCGTGGCGGATGAGCGCCTGTCGATACACCTCGAGGTAGGTAAAGGTCCTCAGGAGGATCGCCACTTCTCCCCCACGCGCGGGGCGCAGGCGCTGTTGATCCTCGTCCGTCACGCTGGGAGCCGCGCCAGGAGCGAGCATCACCCTCAGGCGCCGAGCCACCGCCTCCGCGTCCTTGTTGCGCGAGTCCGCCGTGGACTCCGTCTCGCCCAGGAGCAACCGCTCCACCACAGGCTCCTCGGAGAGCTCGCGACGTACCGGTGAGAGATCGTCCTCCGCCGGGACATATGCCACCTCGTAGGGCCGCGGCGGCTCGCTCGCCACCAGCACCCCCGCGAAGGTCCGGTTGAAGAAGTCCAGCAGCGCCGGCACCGAGCGGCGGTTGAACCGGAGGAAGTCCCGCGCCCCACCCTCGGAGACGATCTTGTCCGCCAGCAGCGTGAACACGGAGACATCCGCGCCGCGGAACTCGTAGATGGACTGCTTTCGGTCTCCCACCGCACACAGGAACGCGGGCTCCAGCGGGAGCGTGGCCCGCGGATCCTCGTCCGCGCGCACCGGCCTGGGGCTCCCCTCGCGCAGCTCCGCCAACAGCAGCACCAGCTCGAGCTGCAGGCGGTTGGTGTCCTGGAACTCGTCCACCAGCAGCGCGCCCAGCCGCTCCTGCACCTGACGGCGGAAGTCCGGGTGATCGCGCAGCAGATCCCGCGCCTTCACCAGCAACGCCGTGAAGTCGAAGACGTTGCGCCGGAGGAACTCGGTCTCGTGGCGAACCTCCACCCGGCCAAGCAGCTCTCGGAAGGTGGCCTCGAAGGGCGCGGTCCGCCACGCGGCGAACGCATCCTCCAGCCGCGGCACCGAGCCATCGCTCTTGCCGAAGGTCAGCCAGTACAGCGACCGGATGGGGCCCGCGGCGCCCTTGCTCAGCCGCGCGAAGTTGCGGCCATCCGCGATGAACGCGGCCTTGAGCGAGGGGAGCCGGTCCGCCTCGAAGAAGTTCTCCGGCGTCATCCCCTCCAGCGCCCGCTCACAGGCGGCGCGCAGGCGGCTCCACTCGCCCTTGGCGTCCAGCTCCCGCGCCGCCGCGCAGTGCTTCAGCCCCTCCTGGATGAGGACCACCAGCTCCGCGCGGGCCTCCTCCGGGCTCGACAGGGCCGCCGAGGCCGCGCGCAGGCCTTCCTCGCGCAGCTTGCCGTAGACCTGCCGCAGCGACGCCACCAGGCCATCGGAGAAGCCCGAGCCGGAGAACGTCAGCTCCTGGCACAGCTCAGTGACATGGACGTCCCCACCCTCCAGCCCCTCCAGCACCACGCGCTCGCACACGTCCTGCACCAGCCCGAGCGCCTCCAGCTCGTCGAGCACCTCGAAGGCCGGATCGATGCCGAGCCCAGGGGGTGCGCGCCGCAGGAGCTGCCCGCAGAGCGAGTGGAAGGTGCCCACGGTGGCCGCCCCGAGCTCCTCCCGCAGCGCGCGCCACGCGTCCTGCGAGGGAAAGGGGCGCCCCAGCCGCTCCAGTGAGGCGCGCAGCTCCGGCTCCTGGGCCTCGCCCTGCGCCAGCGCATCCAAGCGGCTCCGCGTCCGCGCGCGCATCTCCGTGGCGGCCTTGTCCGTGAACGTCAGCATGCACAGCCGCGAGGGCTTGAGCGGACCAGCCGCCTCGCGCGCGCCCGCGAACAGGTGCAACACCATCGTCACCAGGCTGTACGTCTTGCCCGCGCCAGCGCCCGCCATCAGCGCGAGGTTGCGCTCCAGCGCCAGGGGCGACACCGCGCTCATGCGCTCTCCTCCACCACCCGCCGCTCCGTGATACGGCACACCGCGCGATAGCCGCACCGGCCACAGTCCTTCGGGCGCATCCCGAACTTCCCCTCGCGCGTCGAGCGCACCAGCCCCTCCACCGCGTTCGCCAGGTTGAGCCCGCCCTCCTCCGCCAGCTTCGCGCGCACCGACGGATCCGTGGACAGCATGCCGTCGACTTCCTCGTCCGACAGCACCTCTGACAGGTGCAGCGTCGTCCCCGTGCGCAGCGAGAACCACGCGGCGTTGCGCGCTTCCTTGTGGCCGCTGGAGCGCGCCGCGTACAGGTAGAGCGGGAGCTGGAAGTCGGAGGACAGCATCCGCTCCTTCAGCACCCGCTTGTCCAGCCGGCCCGACTTGTAGTCGATGACGCCCACGTCCCCCGCGCCCTTGTCCAGCCGGTCGATCTTGCCCTCGAAGTAGATGGCCTCCTCACCCGCATAGAGGAACACGTCCTGCCACGGATCCTCGTCCGCACCCGGGCCGAACTTCAGCTCGAACCCCTCCGGCTCGTAGCGCTCGAACGGCAGGCCATGCCGCTCGTCCGCCAGGATGCGCCGCACCATGGCGCGAGCGCGCTCCTTCGCGAGCCTCCAAAGGACGGGGTGCCCCACGTGGTAGCGCTCCTCGAAGTAGCTCACGGCCTCATCGAGCGCCTCGTTGAGCACCTCCTCGGGGATCTCCTTGGGCCCCTTGCCCAGCAGGCCCTTCTGCTTGAGGCGCAGGAACACCTCCTCCACCACGCGGTGCCAGAACGTCCCGCGCCCGCGTGCATCGAACTCCTCGCCCGGCGCCTCCGGCTCGGCCACCTTGAGTCCGTATGCGAGGAAGCCCTGGAAGCCGCAGTTGCCGAAGCGCGCCAGCGCTGATGCGGACAGCGGCTTGGTGATGTCAAACCGGAAGGTCTCCCGCAGGGCCTCGCGCAGCCCCGGGCCATCCACGTCGCCCGTGTAGGGTCCCACCCGGCTCGACGGGTTGCTGAAGTAGTGCAGGCGCTCGTACTCCACCCGCGCCAGCTCTTTCGCGGCGGAGAACCACGCCTCGCTCTCGAAGCGCCGCCGCAGGAGCTTCCCCGCCACGTCCGGCTCGGTGACTCGCAGCTGCGCGGGCGCCATCGTCTCCAGCGCTACCCGCTGCCGCAGCTCCGCCTCCGTGAGCACATCGTCCAGCGGAGGCACGGCCATCAACGAGCGCGCCTCCCACGTCATGCCCGTGAGCCGCCGCACCTCCTCCAGGAAGGCGGAGGGCACCTGCTCCTGGCCGCCAGGGCCCGCTACCGCGTAGGACAGACTCACCCGCTTCTCGGCCGCCACGAGCCCGCTCGCGAAGAGCAGCCGATCCTCGGTGAGCCGCCACGGCGCGCGATCATCGAACTCGCCGCCGGTGAGACGGAAGGCGTCGCGCCTCAGGGACTGGTTGAGCTCGCTGCGGTCAGCGTCCCCCAGCAATGGGTGAGGCGCCTCACGGCCTGGGAAGCGCCCGTCTGTCATCCCCGCGAGGAACAGGTAGCCGAAGGTCCTCCCGGGCAGCTCGCGGATGTCCAACACCTCCACTGCGCCCGAGGCCGGCCCGCGGGCGGGCAGATGCAGATCCTTCATCGCATCCGCCAGCCACCGTCCGAAGAGGCGCCGCGAGAGCCTCGGGCCGCCGCCCACCCTGCGCAGCGCCCGCTCCAGCTCGCTCACCCGGAGGCGCAGCGCTTGGCGCGCGGCATCGTCCCGAGCCCGGGCCTCCAGCGCGTGCTCACCCAGCGAGTCCTCCTCGCGAGTCTCCAGTGAGCCCTCCGTGTCCTGAAGCCCGAGCTGTCGCACCACGCTCCACCATGCCGCGAGCAGCTCCAGCGCGCTGCCCGCCGCGGGGATGCGACGGCACCACTCCATCAACCGCATGCACCGCTCGCGCAGCACTCGCACCTGATGGGCGTGCGCGTCCTGGGTCTTCACCATGCGCCGCGCCAGACCCTCCAGCCGCACGTCGTACGCCCCTCGCCCCCGCATGGCCCCCAGCCGATCGTCTCTCACGGCGGCCTGCGTGAAGAGCGTCGTGGGCGCGTCGGGAGCCCCTCGGGAGAGCGAGGGGGCGTAGCGGCTGGCCACCAGCTCTGCCACCCGCTCGGACGGGAAGCCATCCTCGACGAGCAGCGGCAGGTCCAGCGCCAGACGGACCGGCCCCGTCAGCGCGAGCGGCTCTCCCCAGGGCAGACGCACCGGCACTCCGAGCTCGTCGAGCGCCCCCGCCAGCCACCGCGCCTCCGCCCCCAGCTCGCGCCAGGCGATGGCGATGCGCCCGGGCGAGACGCCCTCTGACACCAGCCGCCGCACGTCCCGCGCAATCTGCCGGGCCTCGTCCTGCACCGTGCCCACGCTCCACATGCGCAGGTTACCCGCCGCCGTGGCGGCCAGCGCCCCGCGCGACACTCGCGTCGAGAAGAGGTGACGGCCCAGCTCGGCCAGGGGACGCCCCTCGAAGGTGAGATCCGCCTTGAAGAGATCCACGTGGCCCACGGTCTCGCCGCGGTTCTCGAACGTGCGGAAGAGGGCCGCCAGCGCCGCATCCGCGGCCTGGGAGCCGCCCACCGGAGTCTCCACCCGGAGGGAGATCCGGCGCGCCTCGCACACCGCTGCCAGCGCCAGGAGCAGCTCCAGCCCGGACGGCCGCACATCGTACATCCCGTGCAGGACGATGGACTGCACGTCCTCCCAGGCTGTCGGCCACTGCCGCCGGACCAGTGCCTCGCGCGAGCCGCGCACCACGTCCTCGCGGTCCGCCAGCCCCAGCTCGGCCATGCGTCGCTCGTACGCATCGCACAGGCGGGCGAGCACCCGCACTCGCGAGCGGCGCTCGGGAGGGAGAGACTCCGCGGCATCCTGGAGCTCACGCGGCGTGAGCCGGCCCGCCTTCATGTCGAGCGCCAGCTCCACCGCGGCGCGTGCGAAGGCCGGCTCGCTCACGAAGTCCCCGAAGGGCGTGTCTCCCAAAGTCTGCGCCAGGGAGCTGATCAGGACGCGGGAGGTAGAGGCCGGACAGGGGCGGCGTTGAAGCTCGCCTGCTCCACCCAGGGCGTTGACGAATTCGTCCCACGTGAGCCAACCCGATCCCAGCACGAGGCCGCGCTTTTCCCGTGCGGCGCACAGCACTTGCTGGCGCCGACTCGCATCGGGGAAGACCTGGAGGGTGCGGCCGGGACGGGACATTCCGTGAGTGGAGTGTAGAACGTCCGAGGTACGGCCGTTTATGCTTCCTTCCGTGCTGCCCGCTCATTGTGCCCTGGCGCTCGCCTCCCTGCTTGCTGCATCTCCCGTGCCTCCGGACGCACGTCCTACGGCCGAGGGGCCCCCTGGAGTCCGTGAACTCCGGTTCAACTGGACCCGGGATGGGGTCATCACCGGTGTAGGAGCCGTGCTCTGGATAGGAAGTGAGGCCCTCCTCAAGAAGGAGCTGGCGCCGGAGCCGTGCCGATGGTGCGACCGGAATCCGGACGGAACGGATGGGCTCAACGGCCTGGACAAGTGGGGGCGAGGCCTCGCCGGGACCACCGAGGTGCAGCGCAAGCGCGCGGACACCTGGAGCAACGTGGTGGACTTCGGACTGCTGCCTGTGAGCGTGCTGGGGGCGCAGTACGCCCTGGCCCACGCGAACGGCGCGCCGCGGAGCGTCTTCTTCCAGGATGCGGGCATCATCGTCCAGACGGCGGTGCTGTCATCGGTGCTCAACCAGACCGTGAAGTTCATCGCCGGTCGCGAGCGCCCCTTTGTCCACGTGCTCCCGGAGGACCAGAAGCTCCTCGTGGACCACGCGACGGACAACAACCTCTCCTTCTATAGCGGGCACACGAACCTGGCCTTCGCGCTGGTGGTGTCCGCGGGCACGGTGGCGGAGCTGCGCGGGTACAAGCACCGCGGGTGGATCTGGGCGGTGGGATTGCCGCTGGCCACCACCGTGCCGCTGCTGCGCATGGCGGCGGACAAGCACTACCTCACAGACGTGGCCACGGGCGCGCTGCTGGGCTCGGCGTTCGGAGTGGCAGTGCCGCTGCTGCTGCACGGACGCACCCCAGAGTCACCAGGAGCGGTCTCACTCAACGTGACGGGCGGCCCTCACGGCGCCGTGTTCGCGGGCCGCTTCTAGGACACAATCACCTGCGCAAGGCAGCGCCCCCCTCCCCCCAGGTCAGTGCCCCACTGCGCATGGTGAACTCTTCGACTCCTGAATCCGGGCAGGCGATCGCCGAAATCCCCGAGGCCCCGCCCCTCCCCACACCGCTCACCTGGCTCCTGAAGCAGCTGGACTCGCTCCTCTCGGTAGACCTGCGCAGGAGCGCTCCCTCGACGCTGACGCGCGCTCGAGTCCTGGCGGGAGCCAGCGGCTTCATGTGCCTGTTCGCCCTGTTCGCCGTGGTGGCACTCCCTTCTCCTGGACTCCGGATCACCGCCGTTCTCCTCGCCCTGGGCTATGCACTCACCCTGGTGCTGCTGCGGCGGGCGCGCGCTCCTGAGCCCCCAGCGCTCGCGCTGTGCACGACGTCCTTGCTGGCAAGCGCCCCCCTCGTCTTTCTCATGAAGGACAATCCCTACATCGGCATCCATGCGGGGATCATGCTGCAGCCGGCGCTGGCGGTGTACCTGCTCGGCCCTCGGCAGGGCCTCTTCATCACCATCACCTGGGTCTGCGTCGGGCTCCTCTTTCCGCTCTACTACACGCGGCTCGGAGCGGGCCTGCACAGCGCGCCGGATCCCCTCTACTGGCCCCTCTACTTCTGTGCCGTCATCTCCTTCGTGGGCGTGTGGGCCGTGGGCTCGCTGCACAGCGCCGCGCGCGGCGAGGCCCAGGCCACCGTGGAGCAGACCCTGAAGGAGCTGCGCGCTCACGAGGACAAGCTCAGCAGCCTCATCGACAGCACCCACGACCTGATGGTCTCGCTCGATCCCGAGGGGCGCCTGCTCATCGCCAACTCCGCGGCGAAGATCGCCTACCGGCTGGCCTTCGGCCATGAGCCCCGAGTGGGCCAGCCCTTCGTCCCCGAGGGATCACCCGAGCTGCGCGCTCGCTGGCTCCCTCGGTTCACCGTGGCACTCGCCGGGCAGCGCCAGCGCTTCGAGGAAGCCCACGAGCACGGAGGCGTCCGCCTCACGTTCGACGCCAGCGTCAACCCCATCCGCGACGCCCAGGGCCACATCACCGGCGTGACGCTCTTCGGCCGCAACATCACCTCTCGGAAGGAGGCCGAGCTGCGGCTGGGGGAGATGCACCGCACCCTGGTGGACGTGTCCCGCCAGGCCGGCATGGCCGAGATCGCCACCGGCGTGCTCCACAACGTGGGCAACACCCTCAACAGCGTCAACGTGTCCACCCTCCTCCTCGTGGACCAGCTCCGCAAGTCCCGCCTGCCCGGGCTGGGCAAGGCCAACGCCTTGCTGCGCGAGCACGCCTCGGACCTTGCCTCCTTCCTCACCCGGGATCCGCAGGGCCAGCAGCTCCCCGCCTACCTCTCGGCGCTCTTCGTTCAGCTCCAGCAGGAGCACGAGGCGCAGCTCAAGGAGCTGCGCTCCCTGAGCGACAGCGTCGAGCACATCAAGTCCATCGTCAGCATGCAGCAGAAGCACGCGCGTGCCACGGGCGCCGTGGAGGAGGTGACCGTGCCCCAGCTCATCGACGAGGCGCTGCGCCTGCACGCCATCTCTTTTGGCCGTCTGGGCATCCACATCGAGCGCGACTACGCCGACGTGCCGCCCCTCCTCGTCGATCGGCACAGGCTGCTGCAGATCCTCGTCAACCTGATGAGCAATGCCCGGGATGCCCTCACCGCCAGCGAGACCCGCGACAAGCGCCTGTGCATCTCGGTCCACTCGGTTCCCGAGCACAAGCGTCTGCGTCTCCAGGTGACGGACAACGGCGTGGGCATCGCCCCCGAGCACCTGCCGCGCCTGTTCTCCCAGGGCTTCACTACCAAGAAGGAGGGCCACGGCTTCGGCCTCCACATCAGCGCCCTGGCCGCGATGGAGATGAAGGGTCAGCTCACCTGTACCAGTCCGGGCCTCGGGCAGGGCGCCACCTTCACGCTCGAGCTGCCCACGGAGGCCGCGGCCGCCTGACGGGCCTGTCCTCCCGCCTCAGTCGGAGTGCGTGCCGCCGCGGCGATCCTCCCCCTTTGACACCCGTGGGGAACGCCGCTGGGCCGTCTCCGCCGTAGGCCCTGCGAGCAGCGCCGCGCCGATGGCGCCCGACAGCTCTCCGAGCTCCGCGATGAGCACGGCCGGAGGTCGCTGAGGCACGAAGAGGTGGGGATGCATCGCCTGGGAGATG
>NZ_DASPHO010000492.1:0-9890 GCF_035629615.1 Hyalangium sp.
GTTGGCGATTTATGCGCACACCTCCGCCGGCGTTTCGCAACTGACCTCCGAACAGCTCGCCGGCATCTATGATGGAACGATCACGAACTGGAAGGACGTCGGCGGCGCCGATGCCCCCGTCGTCGTGGTCAACAAGGCGGAGGGGCGCTCGACGCTCGAGCTGTTCCTGCACTACTTCAAGCTGAAGAACTCCGACATCAAGGCGCAGGTCGTCATTGGGGACAATCAGCAGGGCATCAAGACGGTCGAGGGCAACGTCGGTGCTATCGGCTACGTCTCCATTGGGACCGCGGAGTACTCGGTGAAACATGGCGAGCCCCTCAAGATGCTGCCGATGGCGGGTGTCGAGGCCAGCCTGGAGAATCTGCGGAGCAAGAAATTCCCGCTGTCCCGCGCGCTCCACCTGGTGACGAAGAAGGGGCAGCAGAGCGAGTTGGCTCGGAAGTTCATCACTTTTACGCAGGCCGCTGAGAACAATGATCTCGTGGAGAAGCAGTACTTCGTCCCGATCGGGAAGTGACGCGCTGCTGCTGTGGGGTCTTCGCGGGATGGGCCTGGTCTCGACGGCCATCGTGCTGCTCATCGCCGTGTTCGTCGCGCGCGAGTCCTTCCCACTGCTGCGCAGCGTCTCCCCAGTCCGGCTGTTCACGGATTCCGCTTGGAACCCCCTCGAGGGCGCCTACAACATGGCGCCGATGCTCATGGGGACACTGGTCGTGTCCGCCGGCGCGGTCCTGCTCTCCGCGCCGCTGGGCATCGCCTCGGCCATCTTCTGCAACTTCTACGCGCCCCCGTCCGTGGCCCGCGGCTACCGCGCGGTCATCGAGCTGTTGGCGGGGATCCCTTCGGTCGTGTACGGGCTCTGGGGGCTGATGGTCGTCGTTCCCTGGCTCGCGCGGTTCGAGCCTCCGGGGGTGAGTGTTCTGGCGGGGATCCTGATCCTGGCGCTGATGATCCTGCCCACCATGGTCATGGTGGCGGACGCGACCTTTGCCAGGATTCCCTCCGAGTACTTCCAGGGAGCGGCCGCGCTGGGCCTCTCGCGCTGGACGACGGTGCGGACGATCGCCATCCCCTCGGCCCGGCGAGGGCTCCTCACGGGGGCGCTGCTTCAGACCGGGCGCGCGGTCGGCGAGACCATGGCCGTCCTGATGGTCTGCGGCAACGTCGTCCAGATCCCCAAGAGCCTGGCCGACCCGGTCCGGACCCTCACCGCCAACATCGCGCTCGAGATGGCCTACGCCATGGGCGTTCACCGGGCCGCGCTCTTCACGAGCGGCCTGCTCCTGCTCGTGATGATCCTCGTGATCATCGCGTGCGCGGAGCTCGTCAACCGGGAGCGCAGCAATGCCTGAGCCGCGCGCACGAGTGATGGACCGGCTCTCCGCGATCCTGATCTGGGGCGTGGCGGGCCTCGTCGCGGCCAGCTTCGTGTGGCTGGTGGGGAACGTGCTCCAGCACGGCCTGGCCCAGCTGTCCTTCGAGTTCGTCACGGCGTCCCCCGAGGATGCAGGGCGGGGAGGGGGGATTGCCCCAATCATCGTCTCCACGTTGATCATCGTGGCCATCTGCATGGCGGTGACGGTCCCCGTGGGGCTCGGGACGGCCATCTTGCTGGCGGAGTTCCTGTCCGGCTCCAGTCGACTGGGCCGCCTCGTGCGGCGGAGCCTCGATGTCCTCGCGAGCGTGCCCTCGGTGGTCTTCGGCCTGTTCGGCAACGCCGTGTTCTGCCAGATGCTGGGGATGGGCTTCTCGCTCCTGTCTGGCGGGCTGACGCTGGCGTGCATGGTGCTGCCGTTCTTCATCCGGACAGCGGAGGAGGGGCTCAGGGCCGTACCCAAGGACTACCGGATGGCAGCCGCGTCCCTGGGGCTGTCGCACACGGGAACACTCGCCCACATCCTGATCCCCGCGGCGATGCCTGGGCTCCTGGCCGGGTTCATCCTGTCCGTGAGCCGCTCTCTGGCGGAGACGGCCGCGCTCATCTTTACAAGCGGTTACGTGGATCGCATGCCGAGCTCGCTCCTGGAGTCAGGAAGGACCCTCTCCGTCCACATCTACGATCTCTCCATGAATGTTTCAGGTGGAGACGGAATGGCCTATTCTTCCGCACTAGTACTGATGGTCATGTTGATCGTGCTAAACCGGATTGCGATGTGGCTGAGCCGGAAGTGGTCGACTCAGAGGGTGGTGGCTTGATGAGAGCTTCATATGAGTTGCAACTGGCCCCGGTCGAGACCCAGGAGAAGGACGAGCAGATGGCCCCAGCGCGCACGATGATCCACGCCGAGGGGCTCAGCGTCCACTATCGCTCGGTCGCGGCGCTCAAGGACGTGTCGCTGGAGATCCAGGCCGGTGACATCACGGCCTTGGTGGGGCCCTCGGGCTGCGGCAAGTCGAGCTTCCTGTGCTGTATCAACCGGCTCACCGATCTCACGGAGGGCTGTTGCGTCTCTGGCCACCTCGCGGTGGGGGGAGAGAGCGTCTTCGCGCGGGAGCTGGACACGATGTCGCTGCGGCGGCAGGTGGGGATGATCTGCCAGCGCCCCAACCCCTTTCCGCTCTCCATCTGGAGGAACCTCGAGCTGCCACTGCAAGAGCACGGGGTGAAGGACCGCACCGAGCGCGCGCAGCGCATCGAGCAGGCCCTCAAGGACGTGGGCCTGTGGGGTGAGGTGAAGGACCGGCTACAAGGCTCGGCCCTGTCCCTCTCCGGCGGGCAGCAGCAGCGGCTGTGCATCGCCCGCGCGCTCGTCCTCAAGCCGGAGGTGCTGCTCCTGGACGAGCCCTGCAGCGCCCTGGACCCAATCTCCAGCGGCGTGGTGGAGGAGTACGTCGCCAACCTCCGCGGAACCTGCACGATCGTCATCGTCACCCACAACCTCGCGCAGGCGCGCCGGATCGCTGACCAGACCGCTGTCTTCTGGACGCGCAACGGGCACGGCTATCTGCTCGAGTCCGGCTCTGCAGAGCAGGTCTTCGAGAACCCCCAGAACCCGCTGACAGCTGCCTATGTCAAGGGGCTCCGCGGCTGAGTCCTGTGCACTCTTTCAGGTGATTGAAAGTGAGTGCGTGTACGTATTTAAAAACAAGGATATGTCGCTATTGTATTTGCGTACTGGGTTGGGTATTGTGCAGTTGTTTCCCGAATTCCGAACTTGGTGAATGGAGTTTACTTACAATGTTCGACTCTACGGTGACTGAGCGGTATAGCCAGGCTGCGCAGGCACATGAGCCCGGTCTATGTTGCCCGGTCGATTACGACCCGAAGTTCCTCAAGATCATCCCGCAGGAAGTTCTGGATCGGGACTACGGGTGCGGCGATCCGGTCTCCCACGTTCGCGAGGGTGAGACGGTTCTGGACCTGGGCAGCGGTGGCGGCAAGGTCTGCTTTATCGCCGCGCAGATCGTCGGGCCCAAGGGCAAGGTGATCGGCGTAGACATCACCGACGACATGCTGAAGCTGGCTCGCAACGCCACGACCAAGGTGGTCGCGCAGCTGGGCTACAACAACCTCGAGTTCCGGAAGGGTCGGATCGAGGATCTGACCACGGACATCGAGCGGCTCGACGAGTACCTGAAGGAGAACCCTGTCCGCAATGAGGCGGACCTGAAGCTGCTCCAGCTGAAGACGGAGCAGATGCGCAGGGAGTTCCCGCTGGTCGCGGACAACTCGGTGGACGTCATCATCTCCAACTGCGTGCTGAACCTGGTCTCGCCCGATCAGAAGCACCAGATGATGAAGGAGATCTACCGCGTGCTGAAGCCCGGTGGCCGGGTGGTGATCTCGGACATCGTCTCGGATGAGGACGTGCCGCTGGAGCTGCAGCAGGACAAGGATCTGTGGAGCGGCTGCTACTCGGGCGCCATCCGGGAGGACCGCTTCTTCTCCGCCTTCGCGGACGTGGGGCTGTACGGCATCAAGACGCTCGCTCGGGATGAGGCCCCCTGGCACACCGTCAACGGCGTCGAGTTCCGCAGCGTGACGATCGCCGCCTACAAGGGCAAGGAGGGGATCTGCCTGGATCACCTGCAGGCCGTTGTCTTCAAGGGCCCGTTCCGGCGCGTCGAGGATGACGACAACCACCTGTATGAGCGGGGTGTGCGGATGGCGGTCTGCGAGAAGACCTTCCGCATCCTGAACCGCGAGCCCTACAAGGAGTACTTCGACTTCCTCCAGCCGAACCAGCCGGTGAAGCCGGAGGATGTCAAGCCGTTCAACTGCGCCGTGCCGACCGTGCGTGATCCCAAGGAGACGAAGAACGGGGTACGCTTGGTCTCCGCGGAGGCAATCCAGGCGGCTGTGGCGGGTTGCGCTCCTGATTCGGGTTGTTGCTGATTTTCCCTGTAGCTCAGAGAAAGGGTCATTCAAAATGAAGCGAGTCTACTTTTTCGAGAAGATTTGTTGTGGGCCGAGCGCGGGGCAGGGGCTGCTGGACTTCATCCAGAAGCGCTTCGGAGAGCAGGTGGAGACGAAGGCGTTTGATCTCAGCAAGGCGAAGGGCATGCTGCCCATCCCCGCCAGCCTGATGATGAAGATTCAGACCCAGGGTCTTGGCTGCCTGCCGGCCCTCGTCGTGGACAACGTGGTGGTTGCTGAAGGCCGCATCCCGAACTTCCTCGAGGCCGTGGAGCTGGTGCAGACCGGCAAGACCACCGCGGCGCCCGTGGCAGCTCCGGCCGCGAAGACGGGCTGCTGCTAGCCCCCAGTCTGGTTTGCCCGCCGCCTCGCGGCTCTGCTGCATCCCTGCAACTGCATTCTCGTCACACCGCTAGCGAGGGCTTTGCCCTCGCACGGTCTTGCCTACCCTCAACCCTACAAAACAGAGCACATACCCAATGCTGAATGTCCAGAAGCTGCGCGGCGACTTCCCCACCATCAACGGCCAGAACATCTACTTCGACAGCGTCGCGTCCTCGCTGACGCCCATGGTCGTCGTGGACTCGATCATCGAGTACTACACGAAGTATCGCGCCAACGTGCACCGCGGCAACTACGATCTCTCCATGCAGGCGTCGGAGAAGTTCGAGGGCGCGGTGATGAAGATCGCCAAGCTCATCAACGCCAGCCTCGAAGAGATCGTGATCACCAGCAACACCACGCACGCGATCAACGAAGTGGCGCTGACGCTGGACTTCAAGGAGGGAGACGAGATCCTCCTCTCCAGCCTGGAGCACTCCTCCAACCTGATCCCCTGGCTCCGCCTGCAGAAGAAGGTGGGCATCAAGACGAAGTGGTACAACCCGGGCAAGCTGGGCCTCTTCGATCTCAACGAGTTCGAGAAGATGCTCACCCCGAAGACGAAGCTGGTCACGCTGACGTTCGTGTCCAACGTGCTCGGCTCCGTGGTGCCGGTGGAAGAGGTGGGCAAGCTCTGCAAGGCGCGCGGGATCCTGTTCCTGGTGGACGCCGCGCAGGCGGTGCCGCACTTCAAGATCGACGTGAAGAAGATCGGCTGCGACTTCCTGGCCTTCTCCAGCCACAAGATGCTGGGCCCCACGGGCCTGGGGGTGCTCTACATCAAGAAGGAGCACGCCGAGAACATGATGCCGGCGTTCCTGGGCGGTGGAACGATCAACACCGCTGAGTGCCACTGTCTGTCTCTGGATTCGTGCGACATCGACGCGTGTACCTTCAGCGAGCTGCCCTACAAGTGGCTGGCCGGGACGCCCCCGATCTCGGAGACGATCGCCACGGGTGTGGCCATCGACTACCTGACTGGCATCGGGTACGACAACATCCACGAGCACACGGCGAACCTCATGTCGCGCGCGATGAAGGGTCTGACCTCCATCAAGAACGTGGACATCTACGGCCCGCTCAAGGCCGAGCAGCGCAACAGCATCGTCTCGTTCAACGTCGGCGATCTGCCGCCCTCCGAAGTCGGCCGCATCCTCAACGAGGAGTTCCAGATCTCGGTGCGCGCGGGTGACCACTGCGCGGTCAACTACTTCAAGGATGTCCAGGCCGAAGGGACCGCGCCGGGCAATGTGCGCGCCTCCTTCTACGTGTACAATACGGAGGAGGAAGTGGACCGCCTCCTCAACGCCGTCGAGAAGATCTCGAAGTTGACCGTCTAGCAGCGCGCCTGTCCCTCAAACCGGGAGAGACTCATGGAAATCGCCATCTATATCGCATCAGACACTGACCAGGCCGCTGTGGACGCCCTGTTCAAGTCACTGGGCCCGGACGCCCAGGGCAACCAGCTGCGCACGGTCAACCTGGCGGGCTCGGAGCGGGATGGCATCCCCGCCGAGGTCATCCAGGTGATGATGCTGAAGAAGACCGGGACGTTCCCGCTGACGGTGGTCGACAACAAGCCGGTCGTCAGCGGCAAGTTGCCCACTCAGGAGGAGCTGGTGAAGTTCGTCCGCGAGGGTGTGGACGGGCCAGCCATCCTCGTGAATGGCGGCATCAACAGCGCGGTCGACTTCCCGTTCAAGAGCCGCCTGCACATCAGCCTGGACGTCAACAGCATCGAGAAGTCGCTGCCCTTCTACCGGGTTCTCTTCAACGCGAACCCGACGAAGCTGAAGAAGGACTACGCGAAGTTCGAGCTCGAGGATCCGCCGCTCAACATCACGCTCAACGCGTTCGGCCGGGAGGTGTCTCCGAAGGACGCTCCGGTGAACCACTTCGGCATCCAGGCGAAGAACAGCGACCGGGTGATCGAGGCGAAGGAGCGCTACGTCAAGGCAGGCTTCCACGTCGAGGAAGAGACCCAGACCGCGTGCTGCTACGCGGTGCAGACGAAGATCTGGGTGGCGGATCCCGACGGCAACAAGTGGGAAGTCTACGTGGTGACCGAGGCTGACAACGAGGCGGGCTGCGGCGACGACTGCATCTGCTGGGATGAGATCACGCCCAGCCAGGTCCAGGTCTCCGGCGCGCCGGACCTGCTCAAGCTGAACATGCCCGGCAAGAACTGAGTCCCGGGCATCGGGAGGGGGCCGCTTCGTGGGGCCTCCTACCTGATGCCGCGGAAGTGCTCGCTCAGCTGCGGCGGCCTGGCCGCCGCAGCCGTGCGAGGAAGCATCAGATGGCCTTCCAGGCCATGAGCAGCTTCTGGGCGACCTCGGTGGTGATGAGCGGCACCACGCCGCCACCCGCCAGGATGTTGACGATCTCGCTCATGGAGCCCCGGCACACCCCTCCCCAGGCGGGTTGCTTCGCCAGCCCTACCGAGGCGTAGGCGGAGTAGTCCACGTAGAAGGAGGTGGGCAGGGCGCCCGTCTCGGTGCAGACGAAGTGCTCCTCGGGCTGCGTCTCCACCAGCTCCTGCACCACGTAGCCGCCGCCGGTGGTGTCCGCCACAGCGCGCTCGCACAGCTCCGGCCAGCTGAGGGGGGCCCCGTAGATGGCCTGCACGCGCTCGTTGTAGGGCACGGTGCCCACCGAGTCGCCGAGGAAGATGGCCTTCCCGCCGTAGCCCCAGGAGCGCTTGAGCGCGAAGTGGCGAGGCTCGGCGGCGACGGCGGCCACCAGCTCGTCCAGCTTCTCTCCGCCCGGGCCTATGGTGGGGCCACGCCGGAAGCGCCGCGTCCACGGCACATGGGCGCGGATGGCCGCCAGCTCGTCCGCACTCAGGCCCACGCCCTCCGCGAGCTCCGGATCGGCAACAGCCTGCGAGAGCAAGGCGAAGGTGCTCTTCACCTCCATCTGCGCGGTGGGCGGGTTGAAGAAGACGGCCTTCTTTCCGGGCACTGTCGCCAGGAAGTCCTCCAGCCAGGGGGAGGGTGTCTCCTCCAGCCGCTGCACGAAGAGGTGGAGGTAGACCAGATCGTACTTCTTGCCGTTCACGGTGAAGGCCTCCTCCCCGGAGACCTCGTCCGGGTGGACAATGTCCGCATCCGCGCCGAACTCGCGGAAGCGCTCGGCCAGGTAGCGCAGCTCGGTGATCTGCGCGTCGTTGCGGCGGCAGAGCAGGGCAACGGTGTTCGGCTGCTGCCCCTTGCGCTCGATGGCGTACCCGTCCAGCAGGGCGCGGTAGAGGGCCAGGGCATTGCTGCCGTTGAGCGTCAGCAGCGCGTGGATGGCCTTCTCCGGGTAGCCGAAGTGGCGGGCCACCACCTCCAGGAACGTGCGCGCCGCGATGTCCGAGTACCCCTGCATGGCGGGGATGGTGGTGTTGATCTCCAGCGCGCGGGGTTGGTTCGCCGTGTTCACGAAGAAGTCCACCCGGGTGGTGGCCAGCCGGGAGACGTGGCGCCAGGTGCGCTCGACGATGGAGCGCTCGAGAGGGGAGAGCGCCCCGAGCAGCACGTCCGCGGTGCTGCCATTGAGCACGGCGTCGGCCATCTTCAGGGTGGCCGAGGACAGCGTCGCGGTCAGCTCGGAGCGGCGGCGGATCTCCGCGGCATCCAGGATGACAGGGGTGGCGGTGATGGGGATGGGAAGCGTGGTGCCGTCTTCTCGAGTCACGGCGAGGCCGCGCTGGTAGGCCGTCTGGGCCAGCTCGGCACCAAACTTGGGGGCCTGGAACCGCAGCACTTCTAAAAGTTCATTCACGGGGCTAAACCCTCTTCCATGGCCAAGACACTCGAGTTCTTTTTCGACTACGCCAGCCCCTACTCCTACCTCGCCTCCGAGCAGCTGGCCGCCGTCGTGAAACGTACCGGAGCCGAGCTTCGCTGGCGCCCTTTTCTGCTGGGGGCTGTCTTCAAGGCCACAGGGAACGTGCCGCCCATCACCAACCCGAGTAAGGGCATGTATCTCGCCAAGGACCTGGAGGACTGGACGCACTACCTGGGCCTGCCGTCGTTCCGCCTGCCTGATACCTTCCCCGTCGACTCTCTGAAGGCCAACCGGCTCGGGCTGGTGGCGGCCGAGCACGGGAGCATTGCCCCCTTCTCACACGCCGCGTTCCGGGCCTCCTTCGTCGAGGGCAAGGACGTGAGCGATCCGCAGGTGCTCGCGGAGCTGGCGCGCTCGGTGGGAATGGAGCCCGAGAAGGCGCTGGCGCGGATCGACAACCAGGAGATCAAGGACGCGCTGCGCCGCAACACGGACGAGGCGGTCGCGCAAGGCGCCTTTGGGGCCCCCACCTTCTTCGTGGGAGAGCGGATGTTCTTCGGCAACGATCGGTTGATGTTCGTGGAGCGGGCGCTGAGCGAAGCCTGAGGGGCCCGCGAGGGCTTGCAGGCATTCAGAGAGAGAGGAGACACGGCATGGCTACGCTGACTGGAGGGCAGCTCGTCGGTCGGATGCTCAAGAAGGAGGGCGTCCGGCACATCTTCACGCTGTCGGGTCTGCACGTGGCCCCCATCTACGCGGCGTGCGTGGAGGAGGGAATTCAGGTCATCGACACGCGCCACGAGCAGGCCGCCGCGCACGCCGCGGACGCCTATGCCCGGGTGACGCGAGGGATCGGTGTGGCGGTGGTGACGGCGGGGCCGGGCGTAACGGACGCGCTCACCGGCGTGGCCAACGCCAACGCGGCCAGCTCGCCGATGATCCTCCTGGGCGGCGCGGCCCCCATCTTCAACCAGAGCCGCGGCTCGCTGCAGGAGATGGAGCAGGTGGATCTGTTCCACCGCATCGCCAAGTGGTCGGACCGCGTTCCCACGCCGGAGCTGGTGCCGCTGTACATGGCCAAGGCGTTCCGTGTGGCGCTCTCCGGACGCCCGGGCCCCGTCTTCCTGGAGCTGGCGTGGGATGTGCTCGGCAACGGTGCGGACGAGGCCACCCTGAACATGCCGTCGCGCTACCGCACGGATGCGCGGCAGCCGCCGGACCCGCGCAAGGTGGACGAGGCCATGGCTCTGCTCCAGGCGGCCGAGCGCCCCGCCGTCATCGCGGGCTCCTCCGTCTACTGGGACGGGGCCTGGGACGTGCTGCGCCGCTTCTGCGAGACGGCGCAGGTCCCCGTGTACCTCAATGGGGCGGGGCG
>NZ_DASPHO010000493.1:0-7134 GCF_035629615.1 Hyalangium sp.
CGTACTGCATGGCGATGTAGGCCCGGCCTTGAACCTCGCCGACCTCGTACATCTTGCAGACGCGCTCGTGTTGCACGCGGGCCTGGGCGCGTGCCTCGGAGAGGAAGCGCTGGGCGAGCTCGGGGCTCTCCTCGCGCACGAACTTGATGGCGACGTTGCGGCGCAGGCGCGGGTCATACGCGAGGAACACCTGGCCCATGCCGCCCTGCCCCAGGAAGCGCACGGGCTGGTAGCGCTCCCAGTTGGGCAGCGGGAAGACAGGCTCCGTAGAGCCAGGAGCCTTGGCGGCGACTCCCGGCTGCCGGGTGGGCGGCTCCTCGGGCTGCCCCTCCGCTCCGAGCCGAGCATGACGCTGGATCTCGCCCCGCAGGGAGGAGAGAGTCTCGGGGGAGAGCTGGCCTCGCTCCAGCAGCAGCTCCAGGGGGCTGCGCCCCAGGCGGACCACCTCGGCGCGCAAGGGATCGAGCTGATCCCGGGACAACACACCCTCGACCAACGCGAGGTGCAGCTCGTCCTCGTACTCGGGACGCATGGAGCTCGACGGATTCACATCGCGAGCATACGGAGCCCTCTGGTCGTGCGAAAGGTCTGGGTCCCCACCTGCTCTCAGCTCTCAAGGTTCGAGATGAGCGTCCTTGGGGAGCCCCCATGGGGGTTGGCGTCTCAGCCTTCCGCTCTGGTAGGACGGCCCTCCCCTTCCCCCAAGGAGATGAATCTGATGATTCCCGAGTCCCTGTTTCGGATGCGCTGGCTGGTTGGAACGGCCGCTCTGCTGACGCTGACCGCGTGTGGTGACGACACCGAGCCCCCTCCGGAGCAGCCGCTCACCTGTGATGCACAGACCTACGACGCGGCCGTCCGCGAGGCCGTCGAGCCAACCTCCGCGGACGTGTACAACGGCCTGTTCGCGATCAGCGCCTCCAACCCGAAGCTGGTGTGGAACGCGGAGAAGACCGCGGTGCGCATGGTGATCTGGACCAGCTTCACGGGCTACACGGTGGGAGACAACACGCTGACCCGCGAGGTGTGGATGACCGCCGCCCCGCAGGTCCAGGAGCTGTGCAAGACGGTGCCCGCGGAGGAGCTGGTGGCGCGGCTGAACGAGTACCTCGGCCTGCCGCCGGCCACCGAGCAGGACAACGCGCGCTACTTCGTCGAGGCGTGGGTGAAGCCCGGAGACATGTTCCGGCCGTGTCCGGACGCGGAGATCGACGACACCTCGTGCAGCCTGGAGTTCCCCGCCAACGCCACCGCGGAGCACAAGGCGTGGATGAACGGCAACTACTCCTACAGCTACGGCTTCTGGCAGAAGACCAAGTACCCGTGGACGGGGCTGGGCTACACGTATGACTGGTGCAACGCGGACACGCGCGTGGGCGCCAGCGAGTACGTCGTCCGCACCGGCTCGACGATCAACGTGACGGGCAAGATCGATCGCGCCACCTACTGCGCGCCGTAGCGGGCCTCGCGCGGGGGGGGAGGGCTCAGCCGAGCACCGCGATGCACTGGCGGCACTGGGCCAGCAGCTCTCCCTCTTCGGTCCACAGCTCCTGGAGCTCCTCGGCGAAGCCCTCGCCGGCCCAGCGAGAGACTCCCGTGCGCAGGTAGTACGCACCCGCCCGGTCCGCCGGGCGCGGCAGGGCCTGGAAGAAGTGCACGGTGAAGTCCACGCTCGCCACGGGGCGGACCTCCTCCAGCGTCGACAACACCGAGGGTGGGTAGGCGTCCAGCAGCCCGACGCACAACGCCGCGTCCAGCACCACCGGCTCTCCCTTCGGCCGGATCCACCCTCCCACGCGCGGCTCGCTCCCCGAGTACGGCGCCGCGCCCACACAGAAGCGGTACTCGAAGAACTGGCAGAAGGTAGGCATGGGCACTTCCTCGGGCACGACGCCGACCTCGCCGGGAGGAGGCACCTCGGGGCGCTTGGCGTCGAAGTAGCTGACCCTGACGTCACGGGGGATGCCGAAGGTGGCAGTTGCCACGGACACCACACCGGCCGCGTTCTCGGTGCGCGCCGTGGCATGGGTGACGAGCTTGCCTGCCCGCTCGATGCGCACGCGCACCTCCGCCTCGCCCTCGGAGGCGGGTGCGCAGAAGTGCACGGTGAACGAGCGCACCGGGCGACCTGGATCCGCCACCACGTGCTCCATGGCGCGCAGGATCTGGCCTGCGACGATACCACCGTAGACGCCGCGACCTTGGTACCAGGGCGCGTCGAAGCGGCTGCGGTAGCGCCCCTCTCCCAGGGGCGTGAGGTGGGTGGCGGCGAGGAAAGGCGCGGTCATGGGGCAATGGCTAGCACGAGACCGGACGCACCGCAGGGGTATGGCGGAGAGTGGGCTGCTCAGCCGACCGGCAGCTCGCGGAAGGCGAGGTCCTGCTCGTAGCCCAGCCGCTGCACTGCCTTCACGAATCGTTCGGTGCCAATGATTCCAGCCAGTCTGAACAGGTCCAGGTCTTGCGGCAACGTGGCCCCGTCCAGGATGGGCTCTTCTGGACGGTTGAAGCTGCGTCGCCCACACTTCGGGCAGGGCGGGGGGCCGCGCTCCGGCAGGCAATCCGGGTGAAATACGCCCCGGGGCAACAGCTCCATCTCCAGCAACTCCGGCGGGTTCTTCTTGCGGAAGCGCAGCTCCGTACGGCACCCCTTCAGGCCTCTCAAGCCCTCAGCCTGCAAGCGCTCCAACGGCTCACGCTTCATCAACAGTTCCCATGCGTGAACCAAGACCAGCGGGCCGAACTCCCCCTGGGCTGAGCCAATCAAGGGGCCAAATGCGGTCCCCGGCCGGAGATCGACCCCAGGGGGCACCAACGGGCGCACCTGCTCGCGCAGCCGCTCGAACTCCGCAAGATCCTCCTCCACCCGCGGCAAGTACTTCTTTTGCTCCTGGGCCGACAGGTGCGACAGGTCCACCGAGGGGTAGGCAGGCCCGGTCGTCGCCCAAGTGGCATTGCACTCCGAGCAGTGCACACCGGGCAGGCCCCACTTGTGCCCGTAAGTGTAGTAGCCCGAATAGCGCGGGTGCGGGGCGTGCTCCAACAGGTAGAACCTCATGGCTCCTCAAGTTCTACGTGCCCCGCACCGGTAGCTCGCGGAAGGCGATGTCCTGCTCGAAGCCCAGCCGCTTCACTGCCTCCACGAATCGTTCGGTACCAATGATCATCGTCCCAGACACTCTGAACAGGTCCAGGTCTTGCGGCAGCGTGGCCGCGTCCAAGAGGGGCTTGTCCGGAAGTTTCAAGCCGTCGCGCTCACACTTCGGGCAGGGAGGGGGGCGTTCCGGCAGGCAATCCGGGTGAAGTTCGCCCCGAGGCAACAGTTCCATCTCCAGCAGCTCCGGCGGATTCTTCTTGCGGAAGCGCAGCGCTGTGCGGCACCCCTTCAGGCCACGCAGTCCCTCGGCCTGCAGGCACTCCAGCGGTTCACGCCTCATTAACAGTTCCCATGGGTTGACCAGCACTAGCGGGCCGAACTCTCCCTGGGCTGAGCCATGCATGGGGCCGAACGCGCTCCCCGGCCAGAGATGGACCCCGGGGGGCACCAACGGGCGCACCTGCTCGCGCAGCCGCTCGAACTCCGCATAATCCGCCTCCACCCGCGGCAGGTACTTCTTCTGCTCCTGGGCCGGCAGGTGGGACAGATCCACCGAGGGGTAGGCATCTCCAGTCGTGGCCCAAGTGGCATTGCACGCTGGGCAGTGTACTCCGGGCAGGCCCCATTTGTGCCCGTACGTATACGAGCCTGAGTAACGCCGGTTTGGGACATCATCCAATAGGTAGAATCGCATGGCTCCTCAATACCCCGGGAGAAGCGGTGGCGGCTGCTTCCAATACGGCACCACCGGGCCAAACAGCTCAAACTCGTAGATGAGTTGTCCGGCATACCGGTAGATCTCCTCTTTCGAGGCCCCCTTTAGGTTTTCTCGTATGAACTTGCGCCATGCTTCATTCCACGGGCCCCCATCCGCGCCCCGATGGATGCTCCGGTGCTTCTCCACCTCCAGCGGGATCACGTACTCGTCGATGTCAATGCCCTGCGCGGTGAACCACTGCCTGAACGCCCTCGGGAAGATGTGGTGCTTCTCGTGCGGCTTCCTCCGTTCCTTCGCCGCCTCCCCCAGCATCTGCTGCTGACTGGGTAGCAGCGGCGGCTTGTGCTTCCACGGGATGATGAACACCGGCCGCGTGTCCTGCGGCAACTCCTGCGCGCTCCCCCAGTGGCGCTGAACCCCATTGAGCGGATTGGGCAGTCCACCCACCGGGTACCGGGCGAGCAACACTCGCCCCTCGGCTAAGTGCTCCTTCACCTCCAGGCACCGGTACAGCCCGCACTGCGCTCCTGCGCACAGAGCTATCAGGCTGCTCTCCTGCTCGCACACCTCCTCATAGGGCGCAGCCTCGGCGGCCTCTTCGCAGCCTGGACTCTCGCTCCAAGAGGGTGGCGTCGTCGCACAGGCCGCCACCGCAGCAATCACCAGCAGCCACATCCACTGCCAAGAGTGTCTGTTCATAGGGGTGCGAGCGTAATAACCCCCACCCACATCGAGCCGGTGCGACGCTCACGCCTTGCTGCGGCTGTCCCGCTCGTCCAGCAGCACCCTCCGGAAGAAGCAGTTGTGACAGATCAGCGGCCCCCGCTCATGCTCTGCGTAGAAGTCGAAGTCCGGTGTGCACAGCCGCACCACGTCGCACACGGAACAGCGGCATAGCTGCATCCCCTGGAACACCCCAGGCTGGGCATGCGTCGCGATGCGACCGATGGGGCCGTAGACTTCTCCCCACTCGATGCGGCGAGCCCCGACCGCGCCCCCCCGCGCCGAGGAGCTTGCCTCAGGGGTGCCCCGAGCGGACTTGCTTCTCCCAAACCACTTCCTCAACGCCGCCCCGAGCGCGGCACGCCACCTGGTAAGGTCCATGGGTCTCCTCTCTTGCTGGACACAGCGCCTCTTGGGCCCCGCTGACTCCATGCCACGCGGAGACACGCCATCACTCAGGACGCTGATGCGCCGTGATACGTTTCCTACTCAGGAGGTTACCTCGAAGTGTCCCAACCTTCAATCCTGCTCGCGCTCGCCATTCTCTTCTTTGTCGGAACCTCGGCGGCACAACCTGCCCCCGCGCGTACCCTCCGGCAGCGCGGCGTCACGGTGGCGGGCTCTGACGCGCCCGCCCCCGAAGTGCGTCTGGCGCCGGACACGCGCACCCTCCTGCTCTTTGATGCCGACATCGACAAGGACTCGGTCGTGCTGGACGCAACGCGCGTGCGGGTCGTGGACGCGGGCGCTCGCACTCTCGTCCTCCAGCTCCTGGTGAAGCTCGGCGAGCGTGAGCGACTGTGGCTGCGCGTCCGCTTCCGGGATGGGGCCGCACCGGAGGAGGCCGTGCTCGCGCTCGTCTCCCACCCTTCCGAGGCGGACGCACTGGTGGACGTGACACGGCACGCGCAGCCGCTCGCGGCATGCCAGGCAGAGCTCGAAGAGACCCAGGCCCGGTGCAGCGCGGGCACCCTGGCGGACCTCGTCGCCTCGGGCGTGCTGGATGACCGCGGCATCTTCACCGGCAAGCTCACCGTGAGAACTACCCATGAGCTTGCCCCAAAGCCCGCGGGCGGCTGGATTCACGCCGGGCCCGGATGGTTTGTGCTCGCCGTCCGCCTCCGCCATCCTCCCAGCGAGCGCCCCTGGGCCTTTCAAGAAGCGGGGCTGACGCCCAAAGATGGCGAAGGGCGGTTCACGGCTCGCATCGTACGCGTGAAGCGGACAGCGCCTGAAACCGAAAGTCTGGTGGTGGTGGAGGTCGCGAGCTCTGAAGCGCCCGCGGTGGGTGAATATACGCTGTCCCTGACTGAAGTCCCTGGAGCGCAGCCCCTCATGACATTGAAGGTAATGATTCCTCCCATCCCGCCCAGCGCTCGCTCAAGCCCCCCTGAGCCCACGCCATGAAGAAGTCCCCGTCGCGCCACCCAGGCTTCTTGAGCCCCGGGGCCAAGGTGGACGGCTTCCACATCCAGGAGCGGCTCTCCAGCGGTGGCTTTGGTGTCGTCTACCTCGCGACGCGGCAGGGCCGGAGCTACGCGCTGAAGTTCGCCCTGCGCCAGGCGTCCAGCGGACCTCACGACAGGAAGCTCACCGATGAACGCATGAAGCGGGAGCTGGGGTGTCTGCTCCGGCTGCACCACCCCCATATCCCCAACGTCTTCGCTCACGGGCGCTATCCGGGGTTGGAGGATGGGTACTTCTACATCGCCATGGAGTACGTGGAGGGAGACACCCTGCGCGTCTGGGCCGCGCGCCACCGGCCCACGCTGCGCTCGGCGCTGCGGCTCTTCCTCGCGCTCGCGGACGCGCTGGACGCGGCACACCAGCAGGGAATCTTTCACCGCGACCTCAAGCCCGCCAACATCCTCGTGCGTCCCACGGGGGTGCCCGTCATCGTGGACTGGGGCGCGGGAGACTACGCGCTGTCAGCGCCGCTCACCCAGGAGCACCTCCCGCCAGGCACGCCCGCCTATCGCAGCCCGGAGTCCTTGCGCTTCGCCCGGCTGCACGCGAATGACCCGGGAGCCCGGTACGAGTTCCAGCCCACGGATGACCTCTACTCGCTGGGCGTCACCTTCTACGAGGTCCTGACCGGCCAGAGTCTCTTCTTCTACGGCGCCGCGGAGCGCGCTCGCTTAGACGCGGAGATCGAGCTGCGCATCCCCACACCCCCGCATGAGGTCCTTTCCGCCATCCCCGTTCCTCTGAGCGAGGTGGTGATGCGACTGTTGTCCAAGGATCCCCGCCAGCGGCACGCCACCGCCGAGGCGCTGAAGCGAGACCTGGCCAGCCTGGACGATGAGAGCGCCGCGTGGGAAGCGCTGCTGCCTGCGTCGGCCGGGTGGGAGGAACCAGAAGCGCCCGCGGAAGCAGGCCCGCCTCGGACCGCACGCCTCTCCCGAAGGCTCTGGTGGGCAGTCGCGCTGGCAGCTTGCGTGGGGGGGATGGCGCTGGCCATCAGCACGTTCTCCTCGTCGATGCGGCCAGCGGCTCCAACCCCCCCTCCAGAACAGGAGACCGCCCCCACTCCCATGACTGCGGCCACTCACCCCATGACTCCCAGCACATCACCAGGCCCCACCCTGCCCCCCGC
>NZ_DASPHO010000494.1:0-7385 GCF_035629615.1 Hyalangium sp.
CCCTGCTCCTCGCTCACACGCAGAGCGCCTATGGCTTGCTGGGGGAGGTCCTCCCCTCCCCTGGAGCCAGCCCTCGTTTCCAGCCCCTCGCCAGCAGCCCCTCCAGCGAGGCCTCTCAGGCGCAGGGGCTCCTCGGCCTTCGAGCGCTCATGGATGCCGCACTCGAGACAGGCGAGCCTGTCTGGGCCAGCAGGCTGGCGGAGCGGGTGGGCGCCGTGCCCGCACCGGGTATGTCCCACCTGGACTCCTTCCTCCTCCTGCCCCTCCGGAGCGGGGACGAGCTCGTAGGGCTGGCCGGCCTCGCCCACCCCCGCGGCGAGGCCGATGCCAGGCTCATCAGCGAGCTCCAGCCCGCGCTGCTCGTGGGTGGCAACCTCGTGGCCAGGTGGCGCACCGAGCTGCAGCGCCGGGATCAGGAGACGGCCCACCGCATGCGGCAGGCAGACCTGGAGCAGCTGAAGCCGGTGCTCGTAAGCGTGGAGGAAGGCCTGTGGGAGTGGAAGGTCCTCACCGGAGAGCTGCGCGTGAGCCGCCGCAGCCTGGAGCTGCTGGGGTACGCCGAGGGCGAGCTGGAGCCCACCGTGGCCGTGTGGAAGAGCTTGTGCCACCCCGAGGATCTGCCCGAGGTCGAGCAGCTCATCCAAGCGCATCTGGAGGGGCACACACCCCTGCTCGAGTTCGCCTACCGTGCGCGGCGCAAGGATGGCCAGTGGGCCTGGATCTTGAGCCGGGCCCGGGTGGCGACGCGTGACAGCCAGGAGTCCCCGGTGCGGGTGGTGGGCACGGACGTGGACATCACCGCCAGGAAGCACAGCGAGGAGCGCCTGCGCGTGCTGTTCCGCGCCCTCCCGGATCTCCTCTTCCGCATCCGCGCCGATGGCACCTTCATCGACTGGAATGATGGGACCGCCGAGCCCACGGCGCTGCCACCCGAGGCCTTCCTGGGCAAGAAGATCCAGAGCCTGCCGTTCCCGAGCTCCTTCATCGAGCAGACCCTCACGAACGTCCAGCGGGCCATCCACTGGGGGGAGCTGACGGTCTACGAGTACGAGCTGGAGAAGCAGGGCCGAGGGGTGCAGCGGTACGAGGCGCGGATCGTCCGCAGCGGTCCGGATGAGGCCGCCTGCATCGTGCGCAACATCACCGAGCGCGGGCTGATGGAGGAGCGGCAGGCGCAGCTCATCCGGGCCGAGAGGCTGGCCTCGCTGGGGCAGCTCGCGGCGGGGATTGCCCACGAGGTCAACAACCCGCTCAGCTACGTCACGAGCAACCTGAGGACGCTCGACCAGCACGTCTCCGGGCTCCTGCCACTGCTGCGGCTCCAGCACGAGCTCCTGCAGGGAAGAGACGGCGAGCACCTGACCCTCTCCGGGGAGCAGCTCACGCGGCTGCGCGAGCTGTGGACGCAGGCGGACATGGAGACGTTGATCGGGGAGCTGCCCGAGGTCATCGAGGAGTCGCTGACGGGTGCCCGGCGCATCACGGAGATCGTCCAGGGCCTGCGCTCGCTCTCCCGGGATGACGTGGGTACGCCTCAGTCGGTGGACCTGAACGCGGAGCTGGAGTCCACGCTGCGGATGGTGTGGAACGAGCTCAAGTACAAGTGCGAGGTGATCCGCGAACTGGGGCCGCTGCCTCGCGTTCTCTGCCATCCCACCCAGATCGCCCAGGTGTTCACCAACCTGCTCGTCAACGCGGCCCAGGCCCTCGAGACCTTCGGAAAGATCCGCATCCGCACGTGGCATCAGGAGGGCGAGGCGGTGGTGGAGATCTCGGACACGGGCAAGGGCATGATGCCGGAGACGCTCTCCAAGCTCTTCACGCCCTTCTTCACCACCAAGCCGCGAGGCCAGGGCACGGGGCTGGGGCTGTCCATCAGCCGCGACATCATCACCCGGCACGGGGGCCGCATCGAGGTTCAGAGCGAGCCCGGCAAGGGCAGCACCTTCACCGTCTCCCTGCCCACGGAGGCCACCCTCGCGAGCCGGCCCTCCTCGTGAGCCAGGCCAGCGTCACCGGGCGCCACGCCCTCAGGCGGACGCGCGCAGCTCGCCCACGCCTGCACCGAGCACCTGGGCATAGAGGTCGGCGATGCGCTCGGCGGTGCGCCCATCCCAGAGGAGGGGCACGCGGCCCTTCTTGCCGTGCCCATCGAGGACACGGTCCGCCTCCTCGGTGATGCGCACCGGGTCGGTGCCGACGACGAGGTTGGTGCCCTGCTCCACGGTGATGGGGCGCTCGGTGTTCTCGCGCAGGGTGAGGCAGGGCACGCCCAGCGCGGTGGACTCCTCCTGCAGCCCACCCGAGTCGGTGAGGATGAGCCGGGCCTGCGAGGTGAGCGCGAGGAACTCCAGGTAGCCCATGGGCTCCACGAGGCGCAGCCCGGGAGAGCGCTCGAGCATGCCGCCCAGCCCGTGGTCCGCCAGCATCTTCCGCGTGCGGGGGTGCACCGGGAAGATGACGGGCACGCGCGCGGAGACCTGGGCGAGCGAGGAGAGCAGCCCGCCGAGCACCTTCGGATCATCCACGTTGGAGGCGCGGTGCAGCGTGCACACGGCGTAGCCCTGAGGCCTGAGCCCCAGGTCCGCGAGCGTGGAGAGCTGCTCGGCTCGCGCCTTGGAGGTCAGCAGCGTGTCGATCATCACGTTGCCCACCAGGTGGATGCGGACAGGGTCCACCCCCTCCTTGAGGAGGTTGGCGTCCGCATCCGGCGAGGGCGTGAGGAGGAGGTCCGCGAGCCGGTCGGTGACGATGCGGTTGATCTCCTCCGGCATGCGAGGATCGAAGCTGCGCAGGCCCGCCTCCACGTGGGCGACGCGGATGCCCATCTTCGAGGCCACGAGGGCGCCCGCCAGGGTGCTGTTGACGTCGCCCACGACGGAGACGAGGTCCGGCTTCTCCCGGAGGAAGACCTTCTCCAGCTCGATCATGGTGCGCGCGGTCTGCTCCGCGTGGCTGCCCGAGCCGATGCCCAGGTACACCTCCGGGGCGGGCATGCCGAGATCCGTGAAGAAGACGTCGCTCATCTTCACGTCATAGTGCTGGCCGGTGTGGACGAGGACCTGGGCGAGCTGGCCGCGCTCGGTGATGGCCTTGTGGATGGGCGCCGCCTTCATGAAGTTGGGGCGTGCGCCGACGATGTGGAGGACCTTCTTCATGGCCTCGGGAAGCTAGGCACGGTCCATGGGGAGGCCAGTGTGCGGGACACCTCGGGGAGGCAAGACGTCCTGAATTTGATAGACGGAGGGGACATGCCTCCTCCCCGGACCGTCGCCGTCATCCCGGCCCGCCATGCCAGCACCCGCTTCCCTGGCAAGCCGCTTGCCCTGATTGCAGGCAGGCCGATGGTGGAGCACGTGTGGCGCCGCTGCCAGGAGTCCCGTGCCTTCGACGAGGTGCTGGTGGCGACGGACGACGAGCGCATCCAAGAGGCAGTTGCGCGGTTCGGGGGCATGTCGGTGATGACGAGCCCCGCGTGCGCGACGGGGACGGACCGGGTGGCGGAGGTGGCGCGGAGTCGCGCAGGGGTAGACGTGTGGGTCAACGTCCAGGGCGACGAGCCGTTGCTGGATCCGAAGGCGCTCCAGGTGCTGGCAGGGCTGTTCAAGGACCCGGAGGTGGGCATGGGCACGCTGGTCCGGCCGCTGGAGGCGGCGGAGGTGGCGAGCCCCCATGTGGTGAAAGCAGTGCTGGCGGTGAATGGGGATGCGCTCTACTTCAGCCGCGCCGCGTTGCCCTTCTTCCGGGAGGCGGGACAGGAAGAGAGGGTGCGCCGGTGGGCGCACATTGGCCTCTACGGCTACCGGCACGAGGTGCTGCTGAAGCTGGCCTCGCTGCCCCCCACACCGCTGGAGGAGGCGGAGAAGCTGGAGCAGCTCCGGGCCCTGGAGCATGGGGTGCGCATCCGCTGTGGCCAGGTGCACTGGAGCACGGTGGCGGTGGATGTGCCGGAGGACGTGGCGCGAGTGGAGGCCGTGCTGCGTTCCTCTGCGTCGTCGCTGTGACACGTGGGCTACCCGGGCTGTGGGTCCCGGCTTCCGAGGGCAAACTCGCCGATGGAGCCCTCCACGAGCGGATCCATCCCCGTGGCGCGAGCGAACAAGTCGGCGCCGCCGCTGCCCAGGGCGCAAGGGGCGAGCCCCATGGCGGTTGCCACCAGGTACAGCGTCTGGAAGATGACCCCCACGTTCTTGAGCATGGCCGAGTAGGCCATGACCTCGTATTTCCAGGCCATGCGTGCGAAGCGCGCCGTCAGCACAATGACAACCTGCGGCTGCGCTGGGAGGGCCATGCTCTCCGAAGCGAGCTGCAGCAGCGCCTCTCGCGCCGGCGCTTGCGTGGGGACGCGATAGAGGGCGTGCTCCTGGAGCTGATAGGAGTACAGCCCAGCCCCCAATCCCTTACACTGCCGGACGAGAACATACACGTCGTTCTCATAGAGAGCGCCGCCCGAGGGATACACGCGCGCCTCCTTCTGCTCCCTTCCATCCAGGTCCGCATGACGCAGCCCCAGGGCGCGGTAGAGCAGCTCCCCGAGCTGAGTCCGCGTGATGGGCCGTGAGCCTTGATGGCGAACCGTGCGGCGGCGCTCCAGCACCGTGGTGAAGGAGGGGTCTCTGCGCTCCAACAGGGTCAGATCAGGCTTCTCCAACGACAATGCCTCACCTGAGGGCGGTGGCTTTCTCACGGGCTGCGGCAATCTCCCGCGGAAGCGATACGTGGCGCCGCCATAGCCTTTCTCGTGCCGGGCCCAGCGGGTCCAGCTATAGAAAAGCAGATCGTGGAACTCCCAAGTGGCGAGTGCCTCGGCCTCTACAGCCCTCCCATCCGGGCCCACCTCCACGAGGGCTCCGGCTTGCAGCAGCATGTCTAGAAATGCAGCCGCGGCCTCGGCAGGAATTCCTGGCACTGCCTCCGCGACTTCGCTGGGGAGCCTTGGCGTGGCAATCACTCCCAGGAGCGCAGGGCCGTGCCATGTCCCCATGGACACGCGCGACAGGGACAGCGGCGTCTCCAACAAGGAGCCCGTGTCCACGGCTCGGCTGAAGGCAAAACGGGAGAGCCGGTAGCGCTGGTCGGCACGCAGTAAAACCCTGTCACGCTGAAGGGTCTCCGGCGCGAGCCGGGCGATGAGCGCGCCCTCGAGGTGAAGGCTGCGAGCCAGCACACCATGCGCGCGCAGCGCCTCGAGCAGGGCGAGGAAGAGCGCCGCGTGGGTCAGCCCGTCCCGTCCCGCCAGCTCGCTCAGCTCGTCGAGACTGTGCCCGCCCTCGGCCAAGGCCTCGAGCGTGGCGTTGACACTGGGGGAGAGGGGCGGCAGCGTCAGCCGGGCGCGTCCTTCGAGGCCGCGCCGGCCTTCCGTGGAAGGTGCCAGGCTCACCCCTGGCACAAAGGACAACGTCTCACGGATGATCATGACTGCCTTCTGGCCTGAAAACAGGGGCTGGATTCTCGAGGCGCTCGAAAATGCCCCGTCATGCTCTACTGGACAAGCATGTTGGGACGTGCCGGCTCAGGTCGTGAAGCTGTCCTGAGTGACCGGCCTGGCATTCACCATGCCCTTCTCGACGTCCGTCAGAGCGACCTGCTGCAGCTCCATGGACGGCGCGGGCGGGATGACCATCCGCAGGGTGTCCGCGTTCGCGGCCTGAGCCGCCTCGCTGCCCTCGACGATCTCCAGCTTGACGCTCCCGGGGAACGCGAACTGGTACACCTCGCGGAGCGTCGCCGCGGGGTCGCGCTTCAGCGCTTCACGGAACTCTGTGTCCTGCCAGGCGCGTGCGACGCACTGGGGCCAGATCTTTCCGAACTGCTGGGTGGAGCTTGCTGCACTCGTGTTGGTGTTGATCAAGGTGACCCTCTCTCTTTCTTTCTACTGCGGCCTTTTTTGAACGACGTTCCCGACAGCCGCAGCTTGATCTTATCACAATGATTGCTCATGCGCCCGCCCTTGAATATCCATTGCATATACATCGGTCAGGCCGTGTGCTCCCAAAGTCAGGCGCTGACCAGTGCTAGAATTCAGAGACCACCATGAGTGATCCCTTCCATCGCGTCGTGCAGTTCAAGGCCCATCTCCGCTTGGAGATCCTCGACACGGAGCGAGCCTTCGTCCTGGGTGAGCATGAGCAGTTCATGCTGACGGGCAGGAGCCAGGTGCTCGTGGCCTCGAAGCTCGACGGCCGCCGCTCCGTGCAGGACGTCCTCTCCGCGCTAGAGGCGGAGGTCTCCGCGCCCGAGGTGCTCTATGCCCTCGCGCTCCTGGAGAAGCAGGGCCACATCGTCGAGGCGACGCCGGGGCTGCGGCAGGAGACCGCTGCCTTCTGGCAGGCTCTGGGTGAGGTGCCCTCCGAGGCCGTCTCGCGGCTGGCCAACTCCGCCGTGGCCGTGCATGCGCTGGACGGACTGGAGCCGCGACCCCTCGTCGAAGCCCTGAGAGGGGCCGGACTCACGGTGCGAGAAGGCGCGCCGCTCCACGTCGTCCTCGTACGCGACTACCTCACGCCCCAACTGGAGGCCTTCAACCAGGAGGCGCTGAAGCGGAGAGAGCCCTGGCTCCTCGTGAAGCCCTCGGGTACCACGCCGTGGGTGGGGCCGGTGTTCCGCCCCGGTGAGGGGCCCTGCTGGGCCTGCCTCGCGCAGCGCCTGCGTTGGAACCGTCCTGTGGAGGCCTTCTTGCGCGGGCGCATGGGCGCCGAGCGTTCCTTCTCTCTCCCTCAGGCGGAGCTGCCCGCGAGCCTCCAGACGGGGCTCCACCTGGCCGCGGTGGCCCTGGCACGCTGGCTCGCCGCTGGCAGGCAGGGCTCCCTCGGGAGCTCCCTGCTGGCGCTGGAGCTGTCTCGCTTCCAGCTCACCGAGCACCCCGTGGTGCGGCGCCCCCAGTGCCCCGCCTGCGGGGACCCTGGGCTCCTGAAGGCCCGCGCCGAGCAGCCCGTGGTGCTGGAGCCTCGGCCTCGCGGCTTCACCGAGGACAATGGCTTCCGGACCGTGCCCCCCGAGACGACCTTTGCGCGCCTCCAATCCCAGATCAGTCCCATCACGGGCGTGCTCAGCTCACTGGTGCCGCTCGAGTCGCGCAGCCACGCCTTGCGGCCCGTCTTTGGCGCCTCGTACTTCTGTCCGGTCCACGCCCGGTCGCCCGCCTTCACCGAGTTCCACTCGATCACCTTGGGCAAGGGACGCACGCCGGCCCAGGCTCGCGCCAGCGCGCTCGGCGAAGGCATCGAGCGCTGGAGCTCGATGTTCCAGGGAGATGAGCCCCGCTCCCTGGCACGCATCTCGGATCTGGGCCAGGACGCCTTCCACCCCAAGGAGCTGCTGCACTTCAGCGAGGCCCAGTACCGGGACCGAGAGGCGCACAACAACAGCTTCCAGCGGAAGTTCCA
>NZ_DASPHO010000495.1:0-7644 GCF_035629615.1 Hyalangium sp.
GCGCTCCTTGCCCACGCCGCTCTCGCCCGTGATGAGGATGGTGGTGTCCACCTTCGCCGAGCGCCGCGCCAGCCCCAGCACCCGCTTCATCTCCTCCGTGCGCGCCACCATGCCGGACGGGTCGCCCGTGTCCCCCGTCACCCGCGCCAGGCTCCGCTGCTTCAGCCGCAGCTTCTGCTCGGCCTGCTTGAGCGCCTCCGCCACCTCCCCCAGTGTGCCCTCCATGCACTGCGTCTCGTAGAAGCGCAGCGCCTCCACGGACTCGGGGCCCCACTCCTCGGCCGGCTTGCCGACAATCTGGCAGACCGCGTCCCCCTTCCCCACGCAGCGCGTCTCCAGGCAGTAGATGGCCTTGCCGTGGCAGTAGCTCATGTACCCGCTGGCGAACCCGGTGAGGCTCCAGCACACCGGCTGGTCCGCCCGGCCCAGGTGAAGCAGGTGCTGCTCGGCCTCGTAGGACTCGCGCCACAGGGCCTCGGCGAAGGGCTCAGGTCCCTCCTCGGGCTTGCGCTCCACGGGCTCGAAGAGCACCTGCCCCTGCAGCGTGTGCAGCTGGCCTCCCGCCCGCCGCCACGCCCCCTCATCTGCCCACGGGAAGGCCGTCTTCATGGCCTCGGCCGTGCGCCACCCGTGCGCGAAGCCCAGCCGCGTCAGGATGCCGCGGGCCGCCGTCATCCCCACCGTGCCAATGAGCTCCTTGCGCAGCAGCCCCAGCGCCACCGCATCCATCAACAACGCCCGCTGCCCGGCGAAGTGGATGAGGCCACCCCCCGGCTCGAAGCTCAGCAACTCGCGTAGGTCCAGCTCCAGTCGCGCTGCCATGGCTCCCTGCTCCTTCCAGAACGATGGGTATGACTATCAATCTGAGAGCCTTTGTGCACGCCTGTGAGTTCCCGGTTTAATGATTCCGAGCACTTGGAATGTCTTGGAAGATGGCGTGAGGGTTGCTATCTAGCACCGCCCATGGGCACGGAGTTCGACAGACGCGAGGTGGCGGGGCCGTCCGTGGCGCCAGCGTGCTTCGTGTCTCATGGCTCGCCCATGGTGGCGCTCGACACGGATGCCTATCCCCAGGCGCTCCGGGCCTTCGCGGAGGGACTGAAGGGGGTGCGGGCCCTGGTGGTGGTCTCCGCGCACTGGGAGACGGCGGGGGGCGTGCGTGTCACCGCGAGTGAAGCCCCGCCCCTCATCTACGACTTTGGCGGCTTCCCCGAGCCCCTGTACCAGCTCACCTACCCGTGCCCCGGAGAGCCCGTGCTCGCGCGCGAGGTGGCGGCGCGGCTCACCTCCGCGGGCATCCCGGCGGCGGAGGATCCCTCGCGTGGGTTGGATCACGGCACCTGGGTGCCACTGCGGCTGGCGCTCCCGGAGGCGAAGCTCCCGGTGGTGCAGCTGTCCATGCCTCGCGGTGCCACGGCCGACGAGGTGGCGCGGATGGGCGAGGCCCTGCGTCCCCTGCGGGCCCAGGGCGTCATGCTCATGGGCAGTGGAGGGGTGACGCACAACCTGCGCCGGGTGGTGTTCCAGGACAAGCACGCGCCTGCGGAGGCGTGGGCCCAGGCCTTCGACACGTGGGTGGCGGAGCGGCTTGCGGCGAAGGACTTCACGGGCCTGCGCGCCTGGTCCACCGCACCGAATGCGCGGCTGGCGCATCCCAGTACCGAGCACCTTGTTCCGCTCTATTTCGTCCTCGGCGCTGCCCTCCCCGAGGACCGGGTCACTCCCGTCTACGAGGGCTTTCATCACGGAACCATGTCCATGCGCAGCTTCGCGCTGCGCACCTGAACCGCTGTCTGGAGGAAGTCATGAAGATGCTACTGAAGTCTGCTATCGCCGCTGCTGCCCTCACCGTGCCGTCGCTGGCAATGGCCGCTGAGTATGTGTTCGATCCGGCGCACACCACCGCTCAGTTCGCCGTCAAGCACCTGATGGTGACGAACGTGAGGGGCAACTTCGGCAAGGTCACGGGCAAGCTCAACGTCGACGACAAGGACATCACCAAGTCCTCCGTCGACGTGACGATCGACGCGTCGACCATCGACACGCGGGAGCCGAACCGCGACAACCACCTGAAGAGCCCGGACTTCTTCGACGTGGCCAAGTACCCAAACATCACCTTCAAGTCGACGAAGGTAGAGAAGGCGGGCGACAAGAAGCTCAAGGTGACCGGCGATCTCACCATTCACGGCGTCACCAAGCAGGCCGTCCTCGACGTGGACGGGCCGACCCCGGAGATCAAGTACCCCGGCCAGCCGGAGATGCGGCGGGGCGCCTCGGCGACCACGAAGATCAGCCGGAAGGACTTCGGCCTGACCTGGAACCAGGCGCTGGAGGCCGGTGGCGTGGCGGTGGGTGACGAGGTCACCGTGTTCCTCGAGATCGAGGCCCTCCGGAAGCTGCCCGCGCCCGCCAAGTAGTCTCACACCGCTCCCATGAGCGGATCCCAGAGGGGCCTCGGTGAACGAGGCCCCTCTTTTGCTGCGGGCGGGAGCGCCTGGCGTGGAAGGCTAGCCCTCGGCGACGGTCTGGACGTTGGAGCGGTAGACGAAGATGCGCGCGGTGTTGGTGCGGCTGTCAGCGGGGATGAAGAAGAAGCCCTGACCGCCCTCTTTGAAGTCGCGCGAGAAGCCCGCCATCTGCCGGCCGTCGCTGAAGGTGACGCGGATCTTCTGCCCCTCGGTCTGCGGCTGACGGGCGCCGGCGGGGAGCATGAAGAAGATGGCCTTCACGCGCTTGCCGGGGATGCGCTCGGGGGCAAAGCCGGTCTGCTGCTCGAGCGGGATGGTCTCGTCGAGCAGATCCACGTCGCGGATGATGCCGCGCTTCACCTGGCCTTCCACGGTGTGGATGATGACGCGGTGCTCGCCCTCCACGAAGCAGGAGGTCTGCGCGGAGGCGGAGGGCGTGAGCGGAACTCCCAGCGGCTCGAAGAGGGGGAGCTCCTCGATCGCTGCTTCGGTCTGCGCAGCCGCACGGGGGGCAGGTGGCGGGAGGGCCACGGGGGCCAGCGCCGCAGAGGAGGCCCGCGCCGGGGCCGAGGGGGCCGCCGCGCTCATGGCCTGCATGCTCGCTGCAGAGGGACGCGCGACTCCCGGAGAAGGGAGCGGGACGGCCGCGCCAGGCGCTGTCGGCAGGTGTGCCGCGCGGGCCGCGGGAGGAGGGGCAGGCGGTACTGGCACGCGTGGCGCAGCGACCCCTGGGGGAGGAAGCGCGCGGGCCGCCGCAGGGGCGGGCGGTGGCATGGGGATGGCAGCAGGCGCGGGGAGTGGCACGGCCCTCGCCGCCGGGGGCGGGGGAGGCGGCATCGCGATGGGAGCGCGAGCGGCCGGGGCGGGCTCCTCGGTGAACTCGACCTCCGCGAGCTCCATCACTGGCAGCTCCTCGGTGGCGGGAGGAGGCGGCGGCGCGTCGTCGAAGGTGACGTCGATGCTCGGGTCGTCCGAGGAGGCCTCGACGGGAGGAGGCGGCGGTGCGTCATCGAAGGTGACGTCGATGCTCGGCTCGGCCGAGGTGGCCTCGATCGGTGGAGGTGGCGGGGTGTTGGCGGTGGTGGCGTAGTCCAGATCCGCCAGGTTCTGGATCGGCGCTCCGAAGGCGCTCAGGTCCGCGGGGTACTGCTGCATCTGGGGAGTCCCAGCCCCCAGATCGTCCATGGGAGCAGCGAAGGGGCTGGGCCCCCCCTGCCATGGCTCCTGAGGCACGTCGTCAATCTCCTGATCGGAGGACAGCTTGCTGATCTCCGTGGTCTCGCCGAACACGTCGCGCTTGGGCGGATCCTTGAGCCACTCGGGCTCGGGCTCGGCCCACTCGGCGCGCTCGGGCTCCGGCGGGGGAGCGGCGGCCTGCTGCTGGGACCACTCCTGGGCGGGCTCCTGCTGCGGAACGGGCTCGAGCTCCTGCGCGGGCTCGAGCTCCTGCGCGGGCTCCTCGGGCGTGGCTTCCCAGCCCGGTGTCGGGGCAGCGGAGGACTGCCAGCTTGTGTCCTGGGGCGTGCTGGAGGGCCACTCCTCGCTCTGGGCCGTGGGCTCGGGCGGTGTCGTCCAGGGCTGCTCCTGCTCCTCGGGCGTCGCCTCGAGGATCGGCTGATCGTCTTGTTCTTGGACCGGCGCGCTCCATGGAGCCGACGCGCCCGTGCTGTCCTCAGGTGTGGCGCTCCACTCGGAGGAGGTGGCGGCGGGCGTGGCCTCGGCCCACGGATTTTCCTGGGGAGCGGGAGCGCCCCACTCGTCCGCAGGGGGCAAGGGCTCGGCCTGCAGGGACGGCGCCTCCTCGGGCGCCGACTCGGAGCTCCAGCCCTGCTCCTCGGGGGAGGCGGAGGGCGCTGCGGGTTGCGTGTCGATGGACGACTCGGTGAGCTCGATGACGTCACTGCCGGGTTCCGGCGTGAACTCGCTGGAGAGCTCGATCGATCTCTCCGAGTTCCACGAGGAGCGCTCCGTGATGCCCGGCACGAAGTCCGCGTTGGTTGCGAGCGGAACGGCCTCCTCCGGGTTGCCAGAGAGATCGAAGTCCTCTCCGGAGGAGCCGGCCTGCACCGGGCGGAGCTCGAGCGACGGCGGCTCCATTTCAGCGGAGTGGCTCGGCGCCGAGGACTCGGGCTCGATCTCGGCGCCGAGGTCGGCCACGTCGAAGGTGGGCGGCTCCTCCGCTGCGGGGAGCTCCACGGCCGGCTCAGGCGAGTCCTGCTCGAAGGATGAAGCCAGGGGAGCAGAGGTTTGCGCTTCCGTCGGCTCCATCTCGAGCTCGGAGGCCTCGAACGTAGGCACCTCGGGGCTGGCGGGATCCTGAGGCGGCTCGGACAGCTCCTCGGAGGGGGCTGCTTCGAGGACGGGAGTCGTGTCGATGCTCTCCGCAGGCTCGGGCGCCGTGGGGAAGGGGGCCTCCTCGACCATGTCCTCCGAGGTGAGCGAGACCTCTGCTTCGACAGGGGAGTCGAACGAGACCTCTGCTTCAACAGGGGGGGCGAACGAGACCTCTGCTTCAACAGGGGGACTGAGCGAGACCTCCCCCTCGACAGTGGAATCGGCTTCGGCCGGGAGGGGCTCCGCGGGCTCCACGGCGAGCGGCGCGGAGTCCCAGCTGTCGCTGCTTGCCGGGGACGACAGGGCGGCCGGGGGTTCCGGCTGCACCTCCTCCATGGACAGCTCCTCGACCGGCTGGGTGAGGAGGGGCTGCGACTCAAGCTGCGGCTCGAACTGCGGTTCGGGTTGGAGCTCGGTTTGCGGCTCGGGCTCCACGTCTCCATCGAGCAGCGAGACATCGTCCGCGCCCAGCTCGATGGGCTCCGAGGCCTCCTCTACCGGGGGCTCGGCCTCCACACTCGCGGGCGCAGGCTCGACATCGAGTCCGCCGCTCATCAGCGCGGAGGGCTCCTCCTCGGGCGCCGGGGCGAGTGTCTCCGAGGACAGCGCGGGCGCAGCCTCGGGCGCGCTGCTCGCCTCCGCGAACGTGGCCGCAGCATCCGAAGCGTCCTCTACGTCCGTGACCTCGTCGGCGGACACCTCGACGAAGTCATCTGCCTCCACCTGCTGAGCGGTGTCCGCGTCAGCCGCGGCCGGAGCCGACTCTTCGGGAGCTCGCCAGGGCGTGGAGCCACTCAGCGCAGAGAAGTCGACGTCTTCCGCGCCTCCCGGGGTGGGCTCCGGCGCGGGGGCGGGCTGCTCATAGGAAGGCTCGGAGGAGGCCTCGGGAGAAGGCTCGGGCGTAGCGGGCCAGGAGGCCTCTGTCTGACCCTGGGCCGCCGGGTCGTACGGCTGCGCGTAACCGTCGGCGTAGGCCTGCTGAGGGGCCTCGGCCGGATACTGGCCCTGAGCTTCGTAGCCCTGAGCTTCGTAGCCCTGAGCCGTGTAGCCCTGAGCCGTGTAGCCCTGGCTGGGGTCGTAGTCCGCCTGATTCGGGTCGTAGCCCTGCTGCGGATAGGCGGCGTAGGCCTGGTTCGGATCGTAGGCCTGGTTCGGATCGGAGCCCTGCTGGGGATAGCCGGCGGGGTAGGCGTACCACTGGCCGTCCGCGGCGTAATAGCCCTGGGGCTGCTGCTGCTCGGATTCAGCGGGGTAGGCGTACCACTGGCCGTCCGCGGCGTAATAGCCCTGGGGTTGCTGCTGCTCGGATTCAGCGGGGTAGGCGTACCACTGGCCGTCCGCGGCGTAATAGCCCTGGGGTTGCTGCGGATGGAGCTCTGCCGTGCTGGGCTCCTGGGCCGGCGCGTCCTGGACTCCCAGGAGTCCACGCAGCTCGGTCCAACGAGCCTCCTCTGTGGGGGAAAGGCTCCCCATCTTTCGCTTCTCATCGAGGAAGCGAAACTCTCTCATGGCCGCGCGCGTGTCGGACATCCGTCCACCTTGCTACGGGTAAGGCGTAGGCAGTGCGAGGTTCCCGCCAGAACGCCTGGAGCGCAAATTTGGAGGCGAAGAGTGTAGGAGAGTCCCAGCACCCGGTAAACGGACCAGAATGGCTCGATCGGCCGCTACCTGGAGGAGAGGGACGCCTTGAGCTCTTCGTCCAGCTTCGCTACATCCATCCCGTAGTGGGCTTGGAGCGCCTTGTCAAAGGGAGTCCCCTGGCCCACCTCGCGGATGAGGGTAAGCAGGCGGGAGGCCCCTCCCCTGCGCATCAGCTCCCGGACGGCGACGGCTGAGGTCGCATAGGCCATGCCGGGGTCCGAGCTCTGGATGAGCATGCCGCTGGACAGGCCGCTGAGGCTGGGGAGCCGGCCGCTGCGGGCCGCGCCCCGGAGCGCGTTGCCGATGACCACGGGAGGGCCGTCTCCGCCCAGGTAGCGCCACTCGACGTACTCGGCCAGCCCCTCGTTGAGCCAGGTGGGGAGCTGGTGGCCGCCGCCGCAGAGCTCGTCCACCGCGGCGTGGACGTACTCGTGGACGAGGGTGGCCTTGGTCTGCTCGGTCAGCTCGGCGCCGCCGTTGATGCGGATGGCGCCCTGCGAGTACAGCCCGGCGGCCACGCGCGCCAGGGAGGCGCCCTGGTGGGTGCGGAACTCCTCCCGGGTGTAGAGGATGACGTCCACGGGCTCTTCGCGGGCCTCGCCGAGGAGGCCGCGGGTGTGCTCGTAGGCCTCCTCGAGCGCGGCGACGACCCGGCCCTCGTACTCGGCGCGCTGGCCGAAGTCGCGGTTGTTGTTGAAGTACTTCATGACGAAGCGCCGGTTGGCGCGGGTGCGCATGCCGTCCTCGCCGACGCCGGACTCGTAGGTGAGGCTGGTGGGGCGCGTGTCGCCCTCGTCCTGGGCCACGGCGGGCCGCGTCTTCCCGCGGGAGGGCTCCTCTCCGCCGTTGAGGCGCCGCTCCAGCTTCTCGGCCTCCGCGCGCGCCTGGCTGTCCTCGGCGGAGAGGCTCCGGGCCTTCTGCGCCAGCTTCTTCGCCTCGGCGGCCTGGGGGGATCGGGGCGGCACCTTCTCCAGGGCCGCGATGGCGCCCGGCCCGTCCTTGTCCGCCAGCAGCAGCTTGCCCAGCTCCAGCCCGAAGGCGCCCTCCTTGGGGTAGTTGGCCAGGCCCTTGCGCAGGGCCTCCTCGGCGGAGCCGCGCTGATCCGTGGCGAGCGCCGCGCGGGCCAGACAGCGCAGGCCCCCCGCGGACTCCTCGAAGGCCACGGAGCGCTCGCCCAGCGAGTACGCCATCACCGCATCAT
>NZ_DASPHO010000496.1:0-4715 GCF_035629615.1 Hyalangium sp.
GGCGGACTCGCTGGGCGCGCGCAACACGGGGGAGCTCGTCCTCTCCATCGCTCGGGCCGCGGTGGACCACGTCGTGCTGGTAAAGGACCCGGCCATCCTCGAGGCGCAGCGCACGCTCTGGCGCGACTGGCGCATCGCCTCCGAGCCAGGGGGAGCGACAGCACTCGCCGCGCTGCTCTCCGGGGCCTACCGGCCCAAGCCGGGCGAGCACGTGGGAGTGCTCCTCTGTGGAGCCAACGTGGACCTGGGCAAGCTCGCACAGCTCCTCTGAGGAAGCCCTCACTCAGGCCGCGGTGCGAAGATCCTTGAGCCGCAGGGACACGCGGCGCTGGCCGCGGAAGGTGTCCACGCCCACCTGGAAGGCGAGATCCACCGGGCCCTCCACGAGCGAGAGCCGGTCCGCCATGCCGAAGCCGATGGCATCCACCTGGGGCGCGTCCACCAGCGCCAGCTTGAGGTGGGCCGAGCCATAGCCCGTCTTCGGCGTCAGCACGCGGGGGCGAGCCACTTGACGGCGCAGCACGAGCACCGGCTCCGGGTTGCCCATGCCGAAGGGCCCCAGCTTCTGCAGGGCCTCCACCGCGCGCTCGTCCAGCTCGCTCGGCGTCACCACCGCATCCACCTTGCAGCGGGGGATGAGATCCTCGGGCGTGAGGCGCTCGAAGGCGACGCGCTCGAAGGCCTCGCGGAAGGCGGGCAGCCGGTCCGCGTCAATGGTGAGCCCAGCCGCATACTTGTGCCCGCCGAAGCGCGTCAGCAGATCCGAGCAGCCGCTGATCGCATCGAACAGGTGGAAGGCCTCGATGCTGCGCGCAGAGCCCTTCCCTACCCCGTCATTCACGCCGACCATGATGGTGGGCCGGTGGAAGCGCTCCACCACACGAGAGGCGACGATGCCGATGACGCCCGGGTGCCAGCCCTCGGCGTAGAGCACGAAGCCGCGCGAGTCCTTGCGCGTCTCGGCCTGCTTGAGCGCCTCGGTGAGGATGGTGCTCTCGATGCCCTGGCGCTCGGAGTTGGCGCGATCGAGCACCTGGGCCAGCCGCCGTGCCTCCTCGAGCGAGTCCGAGGTGAGCATCTGCAGCCCGAGCGACGCGTCATGCAGCCGGCCGGCAGCGTTGATGCGGGGGCCCAGGCGGAAGCCCACCTGCCCGGCCGTCACGGGAGCATCCGCCTCCATGCCGGCCGCTTCCTTGAGCGCCCGGACGCCAGGCCTGCGAGCGGCAGTGAGCTCCTGGAGTCCATGGGCCACGAGGATGCGGTTGACGCCGGTGAGGGGCACCACGTCCGCCACGGTGGCCAGGGCGGCCAGGTCCATGAGGGCGCGGAGGTTGGGCTCCTTGCGAGTGGCGAAGAAGCCCTCGTCCCGCAGGCGCTTGCGCAGGCCCATGCAGAGGTTGAAGGCGACGCCGGCGGCGCACAGCGTCTTGGTGGGGTACTCGCAGCCGGGCTGGTGCGGGTTGAGCACGGCCACGGCGGGAGGCAACGTGGCGGGTACGGTGTGGTGGTCGACGATCACCACATCCACGCCCAGATCCCGGGCGCGAGAGATCTCGGCGGTGGCCGAGATGCCGCAGTCCAGGGTGACAAGAACCTGGGTGCCCTCGGCGGCCAGCTTCTCCACGGCCTGGATGTTGAGCCCGTAGCCCTCGCCCAACCTGTGAGGGATGTAGGTACCGGGGTGGCCACCCAACTCGCGGAGGAAGATCGTCAGCAGCGAGGTGGAGCACACTCCGTCGACGTCATAGTCCCCATAGAGGGTGATCTTCTCTCCCTGATGGAGTGCGCGGGTGAGGCGCTCGACGGCTGCGGCCATGCCTTTCATACGGAAGGGATCGGGCAGGTCGGAGAGTTTGTCAGAGAGGAAGGCTGCCGCCGCCTCAGGAGTGCGGTAGCCGCGGTGCAGGAGGATGCGAGCAGGCAGCGGATGCAGGCCCAGCTCCCCGGCGAGGGTCGCTGCTTGTTGATCGACCGTCTCGGGTAACACCCACCGCACCGCGAGGCTCCTTCCCGGGTAGGGACGACATTCCCGGGACCAACATCCGTGAACAGGCGTGACAGTACCTCAATGGTCTGACCAGGAAAGCCCCACCTGAGGAATGACATTTCCCTTCCTGAACATGAGTTCAGGCAAGCGCTCGTCTGTCCCCTTGGGTGGGGGAGCGCGGCAAGGAACGGGTGCGCAGGTTGAGTGCGCACCACGTGACTAAGGAGGCAAGCATGAAGCGAGGAGGGCTGCGGCTGATGGCGCTCGTGTTGGGGCTGGGCGTGGCGGGGACGGCGCTGGCACAAGACGAGGGGCCGAAGGGCAAGGTGAAGGTGTTCCTGAAGGGAGGCGTGAGCGACTACACGGGCGACGTGGGTACGGACATCGATACGGGTCCGGCCTGGGGCTTGACGGTCAACATCCAGCCACTGCGGATGATCGGCTTCGAGCTCGGCTATGAGGGCTCGAGGAACGGCGTCTCGAACGATCTGCTGCCGGACGCGACGCTGACGCGCAACGGCGCCACCGGCCTGGTGAAGATTGCGCCACCCTTCATCGACGTGGTGAAGCCCTTCGTGGGAGCCGGACTGGGGGCCTCGTACATCTCGGCGAGCGGCGGTGGGGGGCTCTACGACTCGGATCTGGTGGAGGAGGTGCCGGTAGCGGCGGGCATCGAGTTCAACACGGGCAACCTCACCGCGGGCGTGCGCGCCACCTACCGGCTCCTGGTGGACGAGAGCTTCGCGGCGGATGCATCGCCGGGCAATCCGCAGGGCGGCCTCTTCGACGCCTCGCTCACCCTCGGCGGCCGCTTCTAGCGGCGGCCCATGGATGACCACCCCGACGGGTTCGAATCCCGTCGGGGACACTGCAAGCTGAGGCCGGAAGCTGCTGATTCGCCAGTGGTCTCCGGCCTAGTGTTTTCACGTCTCCAGAATGTCTCCACGCCGGAGACTCACCCGCCCAGGGCCTGCCCCCGTTACGGGCTGGCGTGTTCGCCTCATCGAGGCCCCCACCCCGACGGGAAGCACGCCGAGGTGGTACGCATCCTCAAGTGGCTCTCCGCGTAACCCCGGCTCCCTTCATACCGCACTGGGTCATGCCCCAGTGGTCCGTATCACCTATGACGGGCAGGTCTTCGACGTCGAATGAGCATGACGGGCTCGGCAACCCCTCCTGAGCATGAGACGGATGAGGGTGCTCTCAGCCGCCCGCCGGCTTCCAACCCGGTTGGGTGTCGAAGGTCGGAAGGGATGTGTCCATCACATCCCAATGTCGTCGTGTACGTGCGAAGATGGCAACTTGCGGCGTGAGCAAGTCTGGCGTGTCGAGAGTACCCAGCGAAACAGTCATGAACCCTGGCATGCCTGAATTCTTGCCAAACAATGGGCTGCCGCACTTGTCGCAAAACAAACGTGTGACAGTGTTTCCACCCTCGCTCATCAGAGAAAATGTCGCGGGATCTCCGGAGAGGCTGACACCGTCTTCGGCGAACATCGCACCGGTTGTATGACCCGCCCCACTCAGCCTCTGACAATCCAAACAATGACAGTGCGCGACAACAATAGGCTCACCCTCGATACTGTAGGAACACGCTCCACACAAACATCTACCAGCTAACATGCTCGGACTCCCACCTAGACCTGACAGACTCCGCAAGAACCGCCCTTCCCCGCCAAATCCCGCCGGTTCTAGTAACATCACTCCCTCCACGAACAAGAGCCCCTGGAGTCCTGCTGCCTCCTCGACCGCCGGAACCGAGCTCTACCGGGGTCTCATCCGAGGCGGCGCGCGGCCGAGGCGAGCCCCTCTCGTCCGCTCGCGCTCTTCATCCTCGCGCTGGTGGGCAGACGGGTTCAACAGCACCCTATCACCTACACACTGACGGACCTTGCCGGAAACGTCACCCGCGTCACCCGCACGGGTAGGTGCTCGCCTCGGGGAGGTGGTCCCACTCCAGGTAGAGCCAGTCCGAGCTGTAGTGGGCCTGGCTCACCCACGAATGGGACGCCATGGTTGTTGTCGATGGGCACCACGGTACTGCCTCTACCGGAGCGAGCCCCCGGCCGGCTCCCAGTCGAACCTCTCGTGGTTCACGTTCACGGGCAACGCCGGGACGCAGCCCACCCTGCTCAGCCAGGGCAACCAGAGCGAGGAGACCCCCGCCCTCGCCTCGTACAACGGCGCGCTCTGCTGCGTCCATCGCGGGGGGCATGACCAGAGCCTCTGGTGGACGAATTTCAATGGCTCCAACTGGGAGGCGGATACCCGACGGACCGCGGACATGTCCGCGCTCGCATAAGCCGGAGCGGCGGCAGCGAGCCGTTCGAACGTGGGCACGGCGGGGCTCGGCGATGCGGCCACGCAAGGCGGCGGGGGGGGCCTGGCACCTGCTCCTTCGCTGGAAGCCCCGCCCGCGAGCGCGGGCTACTCGACCAGCGCCGGCAGCACGCGAACCTCGCTGGGAGGCGATCCCGATGTACAACCTCACGCCCGAGCGCCTCCACTTCCGCGGCAGCGATCTGGACGCGTTCACCCGGCTTGTCGGCACGGATGTGGGCGACGAGGTGCGTGTGCGGCAGTGGTACTAAGTCATCGGGGCTAAGTCTTTTCAGGGGTAGTATCGCCGCTGCCCGCTGGGATAGGGAGGGGCGGCGCGATGATCCGGACCAAGCGGAGTCTGAAGCTGACGCCGACGGAGCGGAAGAGGCTCCTGCGTACCCTGCGG
>NZ_DASPHO010000497.1:0-13151 GCF_035629615.1 Hyalangium sp.
GGCTGGGCCTGCAGCGTCTGGAGCGCGTCCGGCGCCAGCGTGAAGGGCTGCCGCCCGTTGGTCTTGGCATGCACCTCCAGGAAGTGCCGGGCCAGCGGCTCGATGTCCTCCGGCCGCGCCCTCAGCGGCGGCAGCCAGACCGGCACCACGTTCAGCCGGTAGAAGAGGTCCTCTCGGAACTCGCCCTTCTTCACCATCTCCTCGAGCGGCCGGTGCGTGGCCGCCACGAAGCGCACGTCCACCTTCAGCGTCTGCGTGCCGCCCAGGCGCTCGAACTCGCGCTCCTGCAGCAACCGCAGCAGCTTCACCTGCACGTGCAGGGTGATGTCGCCGATCTCATCCAGGAAGAGCGTGCCCCCATGGGCCAGCTCCACCCGCCCGGGCTTGCGCGTGGCCGCGCCGGTGAAGGCGCCTTTCTCGTAGCCGAAGAGCTCGCTCTCCAGCAGCGACTCCGGCAGCGCCGCGCAGTGCAGCTTCACGAAGGGGCCACTGCGGCGCGGGCTCGCGTCGTGCACCACCTTGGCCGCCAGCTCCTTGCCCGTGCCGGAATCACCGCGCAGCAGCACCGTCGCCGTGCCCGCCGCCGCCCGCGTCAGCAGCGACTCCACCTCGGTCATCGCCGCGCTGCGCCCCACGAAGGCACTCGCCTTCAGCGGCGAGCGCTCGGCCTCCCCCTGCGCGTGCAGCAGCACCTTGCGGAGGGTGAAGAGGATCTCCTCCCGGTCGAACGGCTTGAGGATGAAGTCCGCCGCGCCCGCCTTCATGGCCTCCACCGCCATGGGCACCGTGCCGTGCGCCGTCATGAGGACAATGGGCACGTCCGGGCACAGGCGCGTCACCTCGCCGAGCAGCTCCAGGCCGCTCATGCCCGGCATCCGCACGTCGCTCACCACCACATCAATGGGCTTCTGTCCCAGCAGGACCAGCGCCTCGGCCCCGTTCTTCGCGGAGTGCACCGTGAGCCCCGCCTGCGTCAGCAGCGCGCCGAGCACCTTGGCCACGGCCGGGTCATCGTCCACCAACAACACGCTTCCCTTCAGCGACTCGGCCACGGTGCTCCTTCTTCTGGGGCGGCAGCGCCCTCGGGCGCCCCGAGTGAGGGCAGGCGCAGGCTCACCATGGTACCGCGCCCCTCTCGGCTCGTCAGCGACACCTCGCCACCGTGCGCCTCGACCACCCGGCGGACGAAGGCCAGCCCCAGCCCGCTGCCCGAGGACTTGGTGGTGAAGAACTCGTCGAAGGCCCGCTCGCGCGTGCGAGCGTCCATGCCCTCGCCCGTGTCCTCCACGCTCACCACCACTCCCGCTCGGTCCGAGACTTCACGCCGAGTCCGGACGGTCAAGGTGCCGCCCTGGGGCATGGCCTCGCAGGCGTTGCGCACCAGGTTCTCCAGGGCGTTGGCCAGCAAGTCGAAGTCCCCCGAGCACTTCGGCAGCGCCTTCTCCAGCACGCGCTCCAGCTTCACGTTGGCGTACCCGGTGAAGGCCTGGAGCGACAGTACGTCCTCCACGAGCTGGTTGATGTCGAGCGGCAGGGGGAGCGGCTCCACGCGCCCCAGCCGCTGGTAGGTGCTCACCACCCGGTCCAGCCGCTCCACCTGCTCCAGCAGCAGGTCCAGGAAGTCTCCCTTGTCATTCCACGGGCGCCCTTGCGCATGCTCCTCCTTGAGGAACTGCGCGGCGCCCTTGAGCGCGGCGATGGGGTTCTTCAGGTCATGCGCCATCTGCGCGGAGAAGCGGCCCAGGGTGGCCAGGCGCTCCAGGCGCTCGCGCTGGGTGACGAGGGCGCTCACGCCTCGGCGCGCGGCCGCGAGCAGGGCGAAGGTGATGGCGGCGGTGCCTACGACGAGCGCGCCCTGCTCGGCGGCGAAGAGGCGGAAGACAATGAGGTAGGCCAGCACTCCGACCACCGCGAGCGTCACCGCGTACAGGGCTGCTCCGCTGGACAGATCCTTGCCGAAGAGCTGGAAGCGCAGGGCCACGGTGGCCATGACGGGCAGGCCCACCAGGGTGCCCAGGGTGCCGAGCCGGGGCACGTTCAAGCCGAGATCGGCCATCAAGTCCGTGCCCGGCAGCGCCACCAGGAGGACCAGGCCCAGCAGGAGCAGGCCGGTGCGAATGCGCTCTTCCAGGCTGGGAGCGCGGCGCAGGTGGAGCAGCAGCAGTCCCCAGCCGGCGCCCAGCAGCAGGGTGACGAGCGCCATGGTGAGGCGCGAGAACGTCATCGAGGTGGCGCGCACGGCCATCCACGGAGAGCCCAGCGCGGACAGGGCCACGACGGCGAAGAGACCGAAGATGCCGTAGGTGGAGTAGATGACCCCGGCGAAGCGGCGGCGCTGGCCGGTGAAGGCGAGGATGAAGTGCACCGCGCATGGGGCTGTGGCGAGCGTGGTGGCGAGGCCGACGAGCCGCCAGCCCTCCTCGCCGGAGACGGCAAAGGCGAAGTGGGAGAAGTTCCACGTCGACAGCGCGATGGACAGCAGGGACAGGGGCAGGGCCAGGGGGCTCTTGCCCACGCGCGCCAGGGCCAGCCCCGCCAGGGCGAGCTGTCCCGCGCACGCCGCGAGGCTCAGCCAGGCCAGCTCATTCATCTCCTGCTCCAGACTTCGGAAACGGCGTTCCGCGCCATCGTAACCGCCTGGAGGCCCTGAGGAACACTCCCGTGGCTCAGCGCAGGGGAGGGACGCGGATGATGATCAGCTCGGTGTCGTCCGGCCGGTCACGGGCAATCCAGCGCCCGTCATTGCCAGGGAAGTTGTTGTCGCTCGCGACCAGCAGCCGCTCGCCGTCAAGCACCTCCAGGCTCTCCACGGACTGGAGCGGGAAGGAGAAAGGGTCGCCCACGCCGAACTCGCCGGGCCGCGCCGGGAGCGAGACTCCGTCCGGATCCCGGATGCGCAGCAGGTCGACCACGAGCTGCTTCTCGAGGAAGCCCTCCGCGTCCACGTGGCGCAGATCGACGAGGTAGACCTTCTTGAGCCGCGCCTGCTCACCCTGGCCATCGTCACGCTCGATCAACACGAAGCGCTCATCGTCGAGCGCGGTGAAGTCTCCGATGACTGCGTTGGGGAACTCGGCGTCCACCCGGTAGCTCCACTTCTTGTCGGTATAGCTCCTGGCGGCCAGATCGAACTGGTTCAGGATCCGCCGCCGGGGGTCAGAGTCGGTGCGAAGCGCGCCCTCGATGAACGGGTAGAGCCACTTGCCGTCACGGCTCAGCGCCGTCCCCTCGAAGCCCCGGCTCTGGCCGAGCGTCCACGCCTCCGGCCCGGAGAGATACGGGTTCTGCGGAGACTGGACGTTCGGCAGCGAGATGGGCGCCTCGAGCACCTTGCCCTCCGCATCGGTGTGCAGCAAAAACGGACCGAACTCGTCACCAAACCAGAAGTCACCATTCTCCAGGCGTCGCACGGACTCGATGTCGAAGTCGGCGCCGGTCAGCACCCGGTCACTCCGGGTGAGCGCGAAGGGGACCTTTCCGTCCGGGTCGCTCAGCTGCACGAAGCGGAGCACCGCGACCGTGCCGCTGCCGCCCTTCGCCGTCCGGAAGTCCGGTCGGATGCGGTAGATGCGCAGCAGGAAGTCGCTGGAGTTGGTCTTCGTGCCGAAGCCGTTGTCGGGCATCGCCCAGAACTCACCGCCCCCTGCATCGAGGATGGCCGAGAAGCCAGGGATCGGCTGGCTCGGGAGAGGGAGCGTGACGCCGTTGTCGGCGGTGAGGAACGCTCCCGACGGCGGCCCGGGCTGGTATGCGTCCGCGGGCAGGATGGCCCGGCCGACGAGCGTGGGCTCGCTGGCGGCCTTGGGCTGCTGAGGAGAGGAGCACGCGGTCAGCGCTGCCACGGAGCTGAGAGTGAGAGAGCGCAGGAGTCTTTCGATCGGCATGCCTGGAATTTAAATCTATAAGTGATTGAGCATAATCCACGAAATGAAGGAATCAGCTTCCGCAGCCGATGGGTTCGATCGTGTCCCGGTCCTGGATATCCGCGCGCTCGTCGAGCCTTCCTCGAGTGTCGCCGCGCGCCGTGCCGTTGCCACCCAGATCGGCCAGGCCTGTCGGGAGAGCGGCTTCTTCTACATCGTCGGCCACGGCGTTGACGCCGGGCTCCAGGAGCGCCTGGAGGAGGCGAGCCGCCGGTTCTTCGCTCTTCCGCTCGAGGAGAAGATGGCCATCCGTATGGCGCTCGGTGGGCGGGCCTGGCGCGGCTTCTTCCCCGTCGGCGGCGAGCTGACCTCCGGCCGTCCCGATCGCAAGGAGGGCCTCTACTTCGGCACCGAGCTGGATCCAGGGCACCCCCTCGTTCGCGCCGGCACTCCGCTCCATGGTCCGAACCTTTTCCCTCGCGAGCCGGCGGGGTTGCGCGAGGCCGTCCTCGAGTACATGGCCGCGCTCACCGGGCTCGGGCATGTGCTCATGCGCGGGATCGCGCTCAGCCTCGGCCTGGAGGAGGATTACTTCTCCGCGCGCTACACCGCCGATCCGCTCGTGCTCTTTCGCATCTTCAACTACCCACCGGGCCCCGAGCTGGGCGAGGACGGTCAACCCGTCTGGGGCGTGGGCGAGCACACGGACTACGGCGTGCTCACCATCCTCAAGCAGGACGAGGCCGGCGGCCTCCAGGTCAAGTCGCGCGCAGGCGGCAAGGTGCGCTGGATCGACGCGCCGCCCGTGCCCGGCTCGTTCGTGTGCAACATCGGCGACATGCTCGACCGGATGACTCGGGGCGTCTATCGCTCGACGCCGCACCGGGTGCAGAACCGCGCCGGGCGCGACCGGCTGTCACTGCCGTTCTTCTTCGACCCGAGCTGGACCGCCGAGGTTCATCCCATCGAGGACGCGGCGCTCGGAGGTGGCTCTGCCGATGACCGGTCCGAGCGCTGGGATGGACAGAGCGTCCATGCCTTTCACGGCACCTACGGCGACTACCTGCTCGGCAAGGTGGGCAAGGTCTTCCCGGACCTGAGGGCTGATGTCCTCCCCTGAGGCTGTCAGGCGAAGCGGCTGCTCTTCACCGGAGAGTCCGTGAGGTTCCGCCGCCGGTAGCCTTCCTCGCGGAAGAGCCCACCCGCCGCCCCTCCCTCCAAGGAGGCCATCGCACCGACCAGCTTCGTCAGGGTGGGCAAGTCCTCCAGCGCGCGGTCCTCCAGCCTGGCCGAGATGATTCCCTCGGCCAGCGCCTCCACGCTCCCCTCGGCAGGTGGGGACGGCTCGACCTGTTGGGACTCCGCGTTGAACCGCAGCCGTTCGCCCCAGGGAGAGGTGTTCTCCTGGTACAGGAACGTCGTCAGATCCGCCGCGAAGGGGGGCTCTTGCGTCCACGGCGTGGCATGGCTCCAGAGCACCTGCCCAGCTCGATGCGTCTGGAGCGTCACCAGCAGCGGCGTCTCCAGGCTGGTCAAGTCATACGCCACGATGAGGCCCGGTGCGTCACTGCCTTGCTCGGGCCACGGCTCCATGGGAAGCCCGAGCACCCGCGCTGTCGCATGCGCGAGGATGGCGCTCTCCCGATCCGGGAGCATGAAGACGCGCTCAGGCTTGCGCCGGGCCTGGGCAAGGACTGCCTCCACGCGCCGGATGCCCTCCAGGCAGCTCGAGCCCCCGTCCTGGACGAAGGCGTAGCGCCCTGTCATTCCCTCATCGAAGCCGTGGGGAGACAGGTGCAGGAGCACTCCTCCCGTCGTCACGAAGTGCCAGCCGCGGAGATCCCTCAGGTCGAGCGGCGTCACGCCCTGGAGGGCCTCCGCGCGGGCGAGCATGTGCCGGATGCGCTCCGACATGGCGGCGAAGGCAGCAGCTTGCTCTCCCTGAGCCCCGGAGCGGGTGAGCAGCACCTCGAGCCCGAGCACCAGCCTGCGCGGCTCGTCCAGATCTCCCGACATGATCGCGTTGTAGGCGAGCAGGTAGCGGCACATGAAGTGGCCCTGGATCAGCTCCGGCTGGGCTCGCAGCAGCCGCGTGGCCTCCGTGTGGGCGCCCATGCTCTCCAGCGCGGAGACGAGCTCCGCGAGGACGGGCGCCTCCTGCGGAACGAGCCGGTGCGCGCGCAGGAGCACCGTGGCCGCGACGTCGTGCAGCGACTGCTCGATGAGCTGATAGCCCAGGTTGTACAGCGCCTGGACGTTCTGCTCCTCACGGGCGGCCTGCCGCACGATGCCCGCGAGCTCCTCTCCCGAGATGATCGCCGCTACCCGCGCGAAGAGCTCCCATGCCTCCGTCCAGCGGGCGGGCTGCTCCAGCTCAGGGGCCCCCGGGTACTGCAGCACGGGGCGGAACGTGGTGAAGGCCTTTCGCGCATCCTGGCCGAGGAGGGCCTCGAGCGCCTCCTTGCGGAGGGAGTCGTAGGGCTTCGTCATGGATCAGAGGGCGCCCAGTCTCCGGGCCCGGGAGGGATCCACGGCGGCGGCCTCCCAGCGGCGCACGGCGGCCTCGCGCTCGGGCTCCGCGGCATCCGCGTAGTAGCCCAGGGTGTCATTGAGCGCGCGGCTGAGCTCCTCGATGGCCGCCAGCCGCACATCCAGCTCCTTGTGCCGCAGGGCCACCACGAGCCAGTCCGCCCGGCGGCGCGTGCGGTTCTCCGCCCACCACACCGTCCACTGGCGGGGCTGCCGGCCGAAGGTGGCGCGGGTGATCTCCCTCAGCGCCTCGGCGGCGGCCTCGGCGCACATCTCGTCGTCGCTGCCCGTGAGGTTGATGAGGCCCTCGATGGCCTCCCGATCGTGCAGCGTGCCCAGCGCCCGAGCCGCCAGTGAGCGCCGCAGCGGATCCCGGTTGGTCAGCTCCTGACGCAGATCCCTCATGGCCGCGTCGAAGCGGGGCAGGTGCTTGTGCGCGGAGGCCGCGACGCGCGCGGCGCTGGAGATGTCCGGCTCCAGATCGAACAGCCCCCGCAGCACGCCGTCCACCAGCTCCACGTAGGGCAGGTTGCCGGCGGTGAGCAGCGCGAAGTAGCGCGTGTCCGGATCCGCCGAGTCCAGGAGCGGCGCCAGCGCCTGCGCCGCGGGCCGGCCGAGCCGGGACAGGGCGGCGGGGATGGGGCCGAGCTCATCCGCCTCGGGCAGATCCACCACGGGCAGGCGGCTCCAGGCGGTAGGGCCTGGGAAGCTCGAGGCCAGCACCCGCGCGCTGGCCTCGGGCGTGCGGGCCAGCTCGGCCATGGCGCCGGTGCGCTGGGCCGCATCCGGCCCGGTGAGACGCTTGATCAGGGGCGCGAAGTCCGGCGGCGGGCGCTCCTCGCTCATCACCCGCGGAGGCATCGTCGCGGCGCGGCCCAGCGTCCCGCTGGCCCGCCCGAAGAAGGGGCTCCACCCCAGGCCGGCCACGACCGCGGGCGCGGGGGCCGGCGCAGAGGCGAGGGGCTGTCCCAGGGCCTCGGCGATGTCCGGCGCGCGCAGCTCCGTCATCCGCTGCTTGCGGAAGTGGATGAGCTCCTGGAAGGCGCTCGGCAGGTCCTGGCAGAAGAGGATGAAGTCGGACAGGCGCCGCTGGCTGATGGGCCTCTGGCCGCAGTCCCCGTACAACAGCGCCACCAGCCGGCCACGCACCTCCACCGGGTAGAGGAAGACGGTGCGAGGCGACTGCCGGCCGAAGAGCTCCACGTAGTGCTTGCTGAGCGCATCCGGCGGGAGCGGGCCCGCGTAGCTTCCCCGGGTGACGGCGATGGTGCGGAAGATGCTGCTGGCGTCGAGCGGGATGGACACCTGCGAGAGCTGCTCGCCCGTCATGCCCTCTCCGCGCGCCTCCCAGCCCCCCGCGGTGCCGCGGAGGACGGCGAAGGCCGCCACGTAGTCGAACGTGCGGCGCCCGAAGCGCAGGGCCACGTCGATGAGGCGATCCCTGTCCCGGGTCGCGTCCTTCAGCGCGGTGCGCGCCTGGGCCAGCGTCCAGTCCGGCACCTCCTGGCTCGCGGCCGACGTGGCGGGCTTCGGAGGCTGGGTTGGGGGTGCGCCAGGTGCAAGCGCGGTGATGGGAATGGGAGCGGCTGCGGGCGTGGCAGGAGGCGGAGCCGCGGCAGGGGCCGGAACCGGAACCGGAGCCGGGGTGGAGACCGGAGCCCGAGCTGGTGGGGAAGCCGGAGTTGCTGTGGAAGCACGGGGCGAAGCCGCGGAGGGAGCAGCCGCTGGCGTGGGCATCTGGAAGTCAGGCTGCGTCGGCGTCTTGCGCGAGGGGGGAACCGCCGGCGCGGGGTTGCTGAAGACGAGGAACTGCGGCTCCTTCGGCATGACAGGAGCAGGCGTGCTCGGGAAGCCTGGCAGCGTCGTGGGCGAGCGCTGCGGCGTGGGTCCAAGCGAGGGATAGACCGCGGGCGTGGGAGGCGACGGCACCCCAGCGGCTGGAGCCGCCGGGAGCTGCGCGGTGTTGGAAGCCGGGGCCTGGGAGGCCGGCATGTTGAGGCGCAGCGGCTCGCGGCTGTAGGCCGGCGGCGGGGCGGAGCTGGCCGCGGGCGTGGCTTGAGTAGCGGGCTTCGGGGCGCTCGGGGGCTGCTGCGGAGCCTGATGCGCGGAAGGCGCGGAGCCCCCGGCCGGCATGTTGAGGCGCAGCGGCTCGCGGCTGTAGGCCGCCGGCGCGACGGAGCTGGCCGCGGGCGTGGCCTGAGCAGCGGGCTTCGGGGCGCTCGGGGGCTGCTGCGGAGCCTGGGGTGCGGAAGGCGCGGAGGCCCCGGCCGGCATGTTGAGGCGCAGCGGCTCGCGGCTGTAGGCCGGCGGTGGGGCCGAGCCTGCGGCGGGCGTTGCCGCCTGGGGCGCGGCGGGGGCGGGCGCACCGGGCTGAGGGCCCTCGGCCTTCTTCTCGACGGGAGCGGGCTCCGAGGCCACCGAGCGCGCCAGCCGCTCTACCATCGCGGGGGTGAGCGAGCCCTCCTCGTCCGCCTCCTCCAGTGCCTCGGGAGGAGGCGGCGGGGGCATCATGGGCGCTGTGAGCGCCGGAGCGGGCGCGGGGGCCGAGGCCTGCTTGTTGACGGCGGCGAGGAGGTCCGCGAAGCGCTCGGACAGGGGCTGCTTGTAGACGGCGGAGATCCACTCGCGGACGCGGACCTCGATGGCCACCCAGAGCTCCAGGGGCTTGCCGAGGAGGAACCCCACCTCGTCCAGCTCCTTGCGTGGCACGGGGAAGCCGCAGGCCACGTGGAGCGTGTTGCCGTCGAGCGACAGGGGCACCACACACAGCCGCTCGGCGATCTTGGGCGGGATGAAGGTGGCGACCTCCGCGTTGGGCTCGAAGTCCGCGAGGTTCACCGGGCGGAAACTGGAGGCCTCTCCCAGCAGGTTGAGCAGGTCGCTCTCACGGAGCCGGCCTGTCTCCAGCAGGGCCGAGTCGATCAGCCCGCCTCGGGCCTGCTGTTGGCGCACGGCGGCATCCACCGTCTCCTGAGGGAGAAGGCCGCGCGCAACCAGGAGCTGGGCGAGTCGGGCAGGCATGAGGGGCGCGGCATCTTACGGCCGCTGCCGCAAGGCACAATGATGCTGTAGCGATGCTGTAGCGATGCTGTGGATCAGCCGGGTTGAACGACGAAGGTGGACGTCAGCTTGTCATGCAAGGTCTGGCCGCGTCTGTCGAACAGGGCCATCCAGAAACCTCCGAGGAAGAGGCCGAAGGATACGACGGAGAGCAGGGCCCGGACGATGGCTCGGGAGGGGGCCGGAGCCAGGCCGTGGGTGTCGACGAGCCGAAGACCCAGCAGCAGGCGGCCGAGCGTCCGGCCGTTCCAGAGGAAGGCGGCGACGGCGCAGTAGACCGTTGCCAGCACCAGCAACAGGAAGAGGCCGGGCAGCAGCACGGACTTGAGCGCATGCATCCAGGCTGCGAGCGAGTCCAGGGGGGTGAGGCCCTGGGATGAGGGGGACTTCACGCCCGCGATGGACGAGGCGAGGAGGATGTAGAGCGTGGCCACACCGACGAGGGCCGTGGTGTCGATGGTGAAGGAGAGCAGGCGGCGCCAGAGTGAGGCCGGGCGCGCGTGGATTTCCTGAGCCCCGGGGGCGCTGCTCGTCCGGGGCCGCCCCTGGCCAGGGGCCGTGGTCGCCGCGGGCTCCGTCGCGCGCGGGGCGAGCGCGGGGATCGGGATGCGTGGCGTCAGCAGCAGGTCCTCCTGCGGGAGCGACACGGAGGAAGGCGGGGGCGGCGGCATCCGGGAGGGAGGCGCGAAGGTCACCACCTCCACGGGAGCCGGCATCTGGCGCGAGGCGGTCGTGGGCTCAGGGTCCAGCGGCCGCGCCTGAGGGGCCGAGGTAGGCACGGGCAACCCCATCTGCTGGGTCGGGCTCGCCATCATCGAGGGGGCGCTCGAAGGCGACGCGGGCAGCTCCGCCTGCTGGGCCGGGCTCGCCATCATCGAGGGCGCAGCCGAGGGGGGCACGGGTAGCCCCACCCGCTGGGTCGGGCTCGCCATCGTCGAGGGTGCAGCCGAGGGCGGCGGGGGGGTGAACGGCGGCTGGCCCGGCGCCGTCGTGTCCGGGTCACCCACCGGAGCCCGCGAGGAGGCTGCCGCAGCGGGAAGCTCAGGCTCCGCACGCGGCATGACCGAGGCCGCCCGGGGGCGGGGCACGCCGGGAAGCGTGTCGGGCAGGGTCTCGTCGGGATCGCCCAGGAAGACCTGTGCCGAGCTCGAAGGGAGCGCGACGCCAGTCGGCCCTCGCGGCTCTGCGGGAGGAGGCGAGCCCGTCTGGAGCGCCGGCGCCGGTGCGGGGACTGGGAGCCGCTGCGGCGGTGGCATGGAGGGAGGGACCGCGGCCGCCTGAGCTGCCGGCATCGGGGCTGGAGTCGGGAGCCGCTCTGCCGGACGCATGGCGGGGGGCGTCAGGGCACCCTGCGGAGCCGCGGCAGGACGCACGGGCGTCATCCCCGGAGGCGTGGCTGGGCCGCGCGCCAGCTCCGCGAAGGTGGGGACCGCGGAGCCGGACACGGCGGGAGTCCGCTCCGGGGTGAGGCGGCGGTCAATCTGGATGTCCTTGTCGAGCAGGCTGGGCACGGCCGAGGGGGTGGCCGGCTTGCCCGCGGCGGCGGCGCAGGCAGGGCACTCGCCCACGGGCGGCAGTGCGGCTCCGCATTTCAGGCACTTGGACAACGCGTCCTCCAGGTAGCGACAGCAGGTGCTACATGAAAGGACGTCCCTGCTTCAGGAGCAAGAAAAGCGCGAGCCCCCGCGGTTCCTTGGTTGAGGAACCGTCAGGGGCTCGCCCTTCCACGTCACCCCCCCTGTGCGTGAGGGGAGGTGTGGGGCACTTCACACTCAGGCATGGACGCGGCGCCGGCCGGCGACGCCTACCAGCAGGAGCACGGCGATGGCGCCCACCACGGACATCAACAGCCCCGACGGGTGCAGATCGAAGAGGCGCCCATCGCGCACGAAGAGCGAGCCGATAAGTCCGCCTACGAGCGAGCCCACCATGCCCAGCAGCGTGGTCGGCAGCAGCCCCATGCTCTGACGGCCCGGCAGGATGGCGCGAGCGATGAGGCCCGCGATGAGACCGATGATGATGAAGGCAATGATACCCATGGAATGTCTCCTTGCGCTGGGGCGGGTTATGGGCCCCGGACGCAGGAAACGTAGGAATGGCAACTCAGGGGTGGCAGTCCGTACGAGAGGAGCGCCTGCTCTCCTGACTGCTACCCGAGTTCCCCATCCAGGTGGGCCATCACCGCGAGTGCTGCCAGCGCCGCTGTCTCCGTGCGGAGAATGAGCGAGCCCAGGGTGACGCCGCGCGCGCCCAGCGCCACGAGCCCTGCCACCTCCTCGCGTGCGAGCCCCCCTTCGGGCCCCACCACCAGCGCCACGGGGGCTGCCGGGGTACAGGCGCGGAAGGCCTCGCCCAGGGGCACCGCGTTCTCCTCTTCGTCCAGCACCAGCAGCGCCGTCCCGGGCGCGAGCGCGCGGGCCGCCTCCAGCAATGGCCGTGGCGCATGCACCCGGGGCACGTCGTTGCGCCGGCACTGGCGCGCGGCCTCCTCGACGATCTTCGTCCACCGCGCGGTGCGCTCCTCGGCGCGCCGGGGCTCCAGCTTCACCACGCTGCGCTCGGTGGCCACAGGGTGGAAGGCGGCGGCGCCCAGCTCGGTGCCCTTCTGGAGGATCCACTCGAGCTTGTCGCCCTTGGGCAGTCCTTGCAGCACGCTCACCGCGCGGCGGGGAGGCGCGGTGCGGGCAGGCCCCAGCGCGAGGCGGACCTCCTGCGCGTCCACCCGGGTGACGCGGGCGTCGAAGGCGCGGCCCGTGCCATCGAACACCTCCAGCGAAGCGCCCTCGCCGAGCCGCAGGACGTGGAGGAGGTAGTGGCGGCGATCACCCGAGAGCACCACCTCGGCGGGAGGGTGCTCCGGGACAGGGGCGAAGAGGCGGACCACGCGGGGTTCCTTCCGAGAGGACGGCTGGCTGGCACCCGAGTTCAGCAGGAAGCCACCGCTCCCACCAGCGCCTCCTCCGTGTTCCGGGGTGTGCTAAGGCCGTGCAAGCCCAAGGCCTTACTCTCCAGCGGGGGCGCGAAGTGGCGATTGTCAGCATCGACAGGAAACGGAAGCCTGGAACCGGGACGACAGTGGCGCGCTTCGCGCTGGAGCGCGCCAACCAGGAGCAGGTGCTGGCGGAGGGCGCCCTGCTGGGGGAGAAGACCGTCGCCAAGGTGCGGCTGGCGCTCTTCGCGCTCATGGGGGTGAGCCAGGGGTTCATCAGCAGGGTGTCCGGCGAGCTGGTGGCGCACGATGAGGTCCGCGTCTGGATGGTCCGGGGCTACACGGCCTTCGCCATCGGTGCCTACCTCCTGCTTCGGCGGGAGAAGCCCAACGCGCAGCACTCCCGGTGGATGCCCGTCCCCACCACCTTCGTGGATGTCGCCTTCCTGATGACGATGGCGTGGCGGACCTTCGAGACGAAGGGGGCTTTCACGGAGGGCATGTTCGTCGCTGGGGCCGCGGCAGTGCTGGCCTTCTCGGTGGTGCGCTACAGCGTGCTCCACGTGGTGCTGTCCACGGTGCTCACCGCGGGGGGCTACGTCTTCCTGAGCTGGTGGACGGGCAGCTTCACCTGGACGGACTCGAGCTTCGTGGTGGGGTGCTTCATCTCCCTGGGGTTGATGCTGGGGTGGACGAACCACGCGGTGCGGTTCATGTTCCTGGGGCTGCGCCGGCGAGAGAACCTCTCGCGCTTCCTGCCTCGCCAGGTG
>NZ_DASPHO010000498.1:0-26642 GCF_035629615.1 Hyalangium sp.
GTTCGTGAACCGCACCGTCCTTCGCGTCGAGCCCGGGAGGCTGCGCGTGTTCAACACGCCGCTGCCCTGGCCTCCTGGCTCCCTGGAGCTCGCCCCGGAGGACATCGTCCAGTTCGAGTCCACGCCCGGGCTTCGCGTGAAGCAGGGCAGCAAGGATGTCGTGAAGCCCACGGACATCATGCTCGTGGTGGATCAGCAAGGCCGCAAGAGCCAGCTGGTGCCGGGCCTCGAGTCGCAGGCCCAGTTTTCCTGGCTCGAAGCAGAGATCCGCCGGACCCTGGGGATGCCGGCCCCTGTCACCGGGAGCTGGCCCCAGCAGGCTCCTGAGCCAGAGCAGCTGAGTGCGGCTCCGGCTCAGTCCACGGCCGAGGTACGGGAGCCCGGGACGGGGCTACCCGCCGAGGAGCGCTCACCGCGCGGCCTGCCGGAGCGGCTGGTGCATGCGCTGATCGCACACGGGCTGGGCTACGTCTCCGCCACCCAGCAGGTGTTTGCCGTGGGCGGTCATTTCGGCTGGCTGATGATGGTGATCATTGGCCTGCAAGAGGGCGGCGCCGGTGGGGCAGGGAGGACGCTGAGCAGCGGGCTGCTCTCGCTCTACAAGATGCTGGGAGGGGTGAATGAGCACGGGCGCGGTGGCACGGGCGAGATGATGGAGGTCTGGGGCAAGGTGGCGTTGATCATCTACCTGGTGGAGGTGCTGCTCTCGTGGGTGCGCGGCCCGAGGCGTCCCTGGGGGCTGAGGCGCATGTGGGCCGCCTCCACCATCCTGGCCTGTGTCGGCTATGGGCTGGCCTTCGCGCTCCTGGCCGGGAGCAAGGCAGGGGGGCGCGTTGGGGAAATGCTGGGGGTGATGCTCTTCTGCGTCGGCTTCACCTCTGTGATGACCTTGTGGGCCTTGGGCGTCGGCAAGTTCATCCGCATCCTGCAGCAGCAGATCCGGGGGGCGCCGGGCCAGGAGCAGTAGCATGGGAGGCCGGGTTCTATTCCTGCCGCCTCTGACCAGAAGGGGTGCTCGTCACCCGTGGGCGGATGTTCTTCGCTTCCGCCTTCGCCGCTGCCTCGGGCGGTGCATTCCCCTCCTCTGCGTATAGGCGGGAGAGAGGCCATGTGGAGGGTGAGGGCAGGAGCGGAGGTGCCGTGGAGGGCCGCTGACTGGGGCCGCCCGAGGCCGCAGGGGGCTTGGAGGCTGCAGGCCCCCAGAACTCGCAAGCGCGGGCGCTTTCCTGGTTTTTCGATCAGCAGAGCCCGCGCTCCATGGAGGTTGCGATCGCGGTCGCCGCGATCGTTTTGCCGCGCTTCTTGAGGATCGTCTCCATTCTTATGCGCTCGATGAGACGAAGCTCGGCTCCGCGGTGATCCCGATCTTCCATGTTTCGTCACGCGAGGACGTCGATCGAGTCCACCGTCGAGGACCCGGACGGGAACTCGGTGGGCATCATGAGCGCGGTCGACGAGTCCAAGCGTCGGCCGCCGCCGCCGCCTCGCACCTGATCGCCACGACCGATGTCGCAACCGCGCTCTCCGCGCTGTTCAACATCGGGTCGAAAGAGAAGGTTGCAGAAGCTCGTGGAGATGCTTGATATGGATGAACGGTTGTTAACTCCCCAGGCTGTCCGGCGGGAATTCCAGCCGGTCGGAAAGGCAGAGCGTCGATGACGGTCAAGCGAATGGACAACGTCGGCATCGTGGTGGAATCGCTCGATACCGCCATCTCTTTTTTCGCCGAGCTGGGCCTAGAGCTCGAAGGACGAACCACGATCGAAGGAGTGTGGGCAGGGCGCGTCACGGGACTGCGCGACCAGCGCGTCGAGATCGCCATGATGCGCACGCCGGACGGCCACAGCCGGCTCGAGCTCTCTCGATTTCTCACGCCGCCTGTAGTCGCCGATCACCGGAACGCCCCGGTGAACGCCCTCGGCTACCTACGCGTCATGTTCACCGTGGAGGACATCGACGATACGCTCGCCCGGCTCCGCAAGCGCGGCGCGCAACTCGTCGGCGAAGTGGTCCAGTACGAAGACGCGTATCGGCTCTGCTACATCCGGGGGCCCGAAGGACTTCTCATCGGGCTCGCCCAAGAAATCGGCTGAGCGCTGATGACTTGGACCAGTCGCGTGGCTCTCGACCCGAAACTCCGTCGCCTCGAGCGGGCGGGACTGGATGACGAGGTCGCACCCCTGCTCCAGATAGGCGGCGGCATGATGTGGGGCGCGGCCATCGCGCTCAGCGCCAGGTCGACGCCCCTTGCAGGGCTCCCATGATGATCACGAAGGCCATGTAGGAAACAGCGTGCTCCATCTTCCCCTGACGGAACCCTTCACCCCAGTCACGTTCGAAGGAGCCCTGCACCACTCCATCCTTCTCGAGGGTGAGCACGGAATCATTGCCCTGGGCGATGAAGAGCCCGTCCGGAGTCGAGATCTCCAACCGGGTGCCACCTCCCTCCGGGTGAGAGTTCGTCACGCGGGCGAGCTCCAGGTTCTGCTCATCTCGGATGCGGATGTAATTCGAGCGGCTGTTCGAGCGGGCCAGCAGCGCACCGTCGGGTGACCGCGCTTCCCAGTCCGTGTAGAGCCCCTCGCCCTTGTTGTAAGCGGGGTGCTCGAGCTTGAGCTCCGCCAGCACGCCGCCACCTTCCGAGGACAGGACCTTGAAGCGATCGGAGCCAGCGTAACCCAGGCTCCACGCTCCTTGTACCCGGCGACCCGGCGCGAGCTGCTCCAGCCCCGCGCCAGCGGGAAGGAAGCGGATTCTCCCCTCCTCAGCAACCGAGCGCATCCGAGCGGACGATGTGGCCTCGAGCCACTGCAGGAGATCCCTCCACAGCGCGTCGAGCTGCTCGGGAGGTACGGGGCACTGCACCGAGTTCCTCAGCTCCCCGGATCTGGGGATCAAGTGAATGACGCCGTTCTCACGCTCGACGTGAGCAACGTCCGCGTACCGGATTTCCCACTGTGCGGGAGCTTCGGCCAGGGTCAGGAAGTTGATCCCCTGCACCTCCACGTGATCGTCGAAAAAGGTGGCCTGCCAGTCGCGATCGGCCCGCTTCAACCTTCGGGAGATGGCGACGGTCAGGACGAGCCACAAGCCCGGGAAGAGGATGAGGAGAGTCGGGGGGGCGTCCAGCGCGAGCGCGATCAGCAGCGGCACGGCGAGCAAGACCGCCAGGGTGCAGCCCACGCGGGATGAACTCACTCCTCCCAGCATTGAGGCTTGAGGCCCCCCCCGGACGACGTAGCGCGGCGAGACTGGGGAGGAGGTCAATGGGGAGACCATGGTCGCAGGAGCCTGCGGAATGGGGTGGGACAGGACGGGACGACACGGGACGCGGCGGGAGCCAACGATGAGGTCTGCATCGAGAACTCCTGCGGAGCTGACGGGTCTACCAGGGCGGAGGCCAGGCAAACGGCACCACACACCCATCGGATGGGAAGGTGACCACGGCGAAGCTGCCCCCTTGCAGGGTGGCAGGCGAGTATGCCGGGTTGTTCTCCTTCGCCGTCCCCGCCACGGGGCAGGTCCGCGGATCGATGGTGGGTGGCCTCGCGAAGGGGGTGCCATAGAAGGCATTGCCCTCGATGGTCGTCGGAGCACTCAGGCCGCCCGCCGCGATGTGGATATTGGAGTTGGTGACGAGCGCGGAGCTCCCCGTTCCATTGTATTGCACCACGGCGCCGTCGCCGTAGCACGCGTAGTCCCCGAACCATGCGCGCGTCCCGACCGAGAGCGCGATCTTGATGTAGCCACGAGCGCTGGTCCAGATCGTGTTGTTCTCCACCCGCGTGCCGACGAAGGAGAACCGCACGCGTTGGGCCGGTGAGGGGGCCGGGAGCGGATCGATGACGATCCCTCCTCCAGCGGCATTGCCCCCGCTGAAGAGGGTGTTGTTGGCGACCCGAGAGTGCTGCACCCGGCCGGCCTCGCCCCGAAAGAGGACGATGTACACGTCCGTCAGATCGACCATGACATTGTGGGTGATCTGCGCATTGTGGTGGGCAACGCTGAACCCATCCTGGGTGTAGCTGTTATCCGGGCTGGCGTAGGCGGTGACCAGGTTCTGCGAGATGACCGACGGACTGTCTCCCTGGCAGGCCGAGGAGGGATACGACGCGCCGGCGACATACAGGTTCGTCCAGCCAGCCGCATCCCCGAGCCGGTTCTGGCTGAAGGTGACGTTGCAGAGGGCAAGAACGTTGTAGCCCTGGGCGTCTCGGATGCCCGTCGACGGGATGATGTAGCCGAACTCCGAACGCCGGCCATCCACCCAGACATGCTTGAGCGCTCCCCCTGGCTCGATGGACACGAGAGGAGCATTGAACCCGGCGGCACGCACCAGCCGCCCCATCTCTGCGTATTGACGAGGAGTGGGTGCCTCCACCGTCAGCAGCGTCACGTTGCCAGGGAGGGTGAGCGTCGTCGTCAGCCGGACGACCGCGCGCTTGCTCAAGGTGACGAGCCCTCCACCACTCTGCGACTTGCTGTTCAGGAGAGCCTGAAGCGCGGCGCCGCTTCCACCCGCGAAGTCGGCGGTCCCCGCCGTTGGCACCGTCAGGACGGGCGTGGCGTACCACCCATAGCTGGCGGAGCAGAAGCTGGAGACCCGCGAGGCGAACTCACCGCTGGTGAGGATGCTCTCCACCACGCTGCTCCACGGCGTCCCCGTGTTGAGCTGTTGATGGAACACATCGAAGCCCCCGCTGTCCGGCTCACGATTCAGCGCGCCCCGATAGAGCGTGATGAGCTTCGCGGCATGGCTGTAGCCGAGGCCCGCATACTCGCTCGAGGTGTAGACGGACCTCCCGAAGCTCTTCAACTGCTCGACGGTACAGCCGCTGGCGAACGTGCCCGTCACCGCAGACCATGACGCCTGATCAGGGGCCCTGCCCAAAGCCTCCGTATAGAGCTTCGTGATGTACTGGGTTGGGACGCTCTCCGAGCCACTCGCGGCGGCCTGAAGAGGGAGCGCACCGCCGATGAGCGCTACGAGGGGCACGACAAGCCCCGCGACTCCTCGAAAGCTCCGCACGCTGCACCCTTCTGCCTGACTGCCCATCACACTTGTCGGTTCCATCCGTGATCTCCCCTGCAAAGGACTCGAGCGCGTGGGCCCTGTCCATTCGTACGCGGGGAATAGACGCGGTGAGCCTGCCCCGATTGCGTGGACACCCCCGATGAGTCGAAACGCGAGAGGATATGTCCATGGAACGCAGGAAGAGAAGGAAGTTTACGACCGAGTTCAGGGCCGAGGCGGTCCGGTTAGTCCGGGAAGGGACCAAGTCACTGCCGCAGGTAGCCAAGGACCTGGACCTGACCGAGTCGGCGTTGCGGATATGAGTGCGCCGGGCCGAGGTAGCTGAGGGCAAGGGCCCCGCCGGCGCGCTGAGCACCGCGGAGCGAGAGGAACTGGTGCAGTTGCGACGGGAGAATCGGCAGCTGCAGATGGAGAGATGTGGACGGCAGCCGAGATCCGATGAATCTACCCCACCGACTTCGCCACGCGCCACCAGGCCCGCTCGGCGAGCTTCGAGTACCTCGAGGTCTTCTACAATCGACGTCGGCGGCACTCGAGCCTGGGCTACTTGAGCCCGGTCGAGTATGAGCGGGCCGCCCTACCTGCTAAGTTGGCAGCATAGCACCCGTGTCCACGGAATCGGGGCAAGCCCAGAGGAGGATACGGACATCGCCTCGAGCAAGAGCGCCTGCCTCGATGCCTGCGAGGCAGGTGGTGAGGTGCTCGCAAACTTCTGCAGACGATTGAGATCTCCTCGGCGACAAGCCCTGTGCTGGACCGCGACCCATGGCTCCAAGGTCGCGTGCATCGGTATGTGCAACGCTATCTACAAGTGAGCCGGCCAGGCCGGCGCAGGAATTCCCATGAAAGACTGGCGCCCGAAACTCACCTCTATTGATGATCCGATCGCGGACGACCACTGGTCCTACAAGACCAAGAACGGAATCAAGCGGACCTCCCGCATCACCATTGGCCGGCCTGCCCTCGTCGAAGACGGTAAGACTTGGTACTGCCCGATGGACTTCGAGCACGTCACTCAAGGGATCGACTACGCCTTCGGAGTGGGCCCGGTAGATGCACTGATGAATGCCATGTACTTCGTCCGCAACCGCTTCTTCGAGTTCGATGACGTGACGCCTCGCTCGAAGCCCAAAGCCGCTGCCAAGCGGCACGTACCTCCGAAGAAGCGGACAGCGAAGAAGAAAACCGCCAGGAAGGCTTGAGGCACAGCCGACCACTTGCCATGTGCAGCGTAAGCCGCCGATCCTACCCAGGTCGCACGAGTGCCTTGGGAGTGGTACGCCAGGGCAACGATGGAAGAGGGAGCGACGAGCTTACATCTGCTGACGCTGCTGCTGGAGCCAAGCCTCCGGCAGGAGCTCGGCGAGGCGGGAGGCCGGGAAGCGGGTGTCGCCCAGCTTGGGCAACACGTCGCGCAGGTAGGCCCACGGGTCCGTACCGAGCCTGTAGCAACTGAGCACCAGGGAGTAGGCGGCAGCAGCACGGTGGCTGGCCGCATCACTGCCGGCGAACAGGTAGTTGTTGCGACCGATGGCTATGAGCTTGATGAGGCGCTCGACTTCTCCATTGTCCAGAGGCAGGCGCCCGTCCTCAAGGAAACGTCCGAGCTGGACATAGCGGTGGGTGGCATAGGTGAGGGCCTTGCCCAGGGGCGTCTTGGGGGCCACCTGGGGCTCCAACTCCTCCAGCGTGCTGAAGATGTCAGTGTAGAGGCAGACGCTTTTCTCCAGGCGCAGGTGGCCGCGCTCTTGGGGCGTCAGGTTGCGCTCTGTGGCCTCGCGCTCGACGGCGTAGAGCTTCTGGATGTGGGAGAGGACCAGGCTGGCGCGCGGCTCGCCGGCCTGGAAGGCTCGCTCCATCCGTAAAGACGCAGTAAAAATGTGGAGGCGGCGGGAATCGAACCCGCCACTTGGAGCTTCTGTCGAGAGTGCTCCGACTCGGTCGAGTGCCATTTCCATAGAACTTCCAGGGGCGCCACTTCCAGATCGGGCTTGGCTGAGTTCCGTGGTTGCCCATCGGTAGCGGGCCCCCGTGATGGGTGCGCCCCATCCTGGAGCACCTGGCATGACGAGAGCAGATGCCTGGGGCCCAGAGGACTGCGTGATTCAAGCCGGTCTTCGCGAACGCTCCTCCAACGGCTGGATGAGTTCCTCGAGCCAGCGTATCCGTAGCCACCGGCTCCGTCGTAGCTGCGCGGTCATGATCAACCGGAGGTTCCGGGCGGTTGCTTCCGGTTCGGTCCTCTCTGTCACCGAGGCCAGCGTGAATCGCAAGTGCCTTTGGGCAAGCTCCTGCTCCTCATTCAGTACGGCCAGCTCCAACATCGCGGCGTGGTCCCGGTAATTCAACCGGGGGCCCTGGCACTGTTGCTCCAAGGCGAAGCGCACCACAGGCAGGAGCTGCTCCTTCTTCAAGAGCGAGAGCTCGTCACCCTGAACCTCCAGCAGGAGGAGGGCATCCATGCCGGGGGCGTAGTCACGCCAAGCCGATGAGAATCCCTGGAGGTACCGATCTATCGCCAGCCTCAAGAATCGTGGTGCCATCTCAGGGGAACTCTCCAGCGTCTCCTCCCAGATGCCCCGATAGAGACTGCCGAGGAGTCCGCACGTCTCCGGATTGGGGCCGTACTCCCTGAGCAGGGACTCGAGCAGGTCACTGGCACGGCGGCGATGCTCCGAGGGGCCACGGCCCTGCTCACTCTGGTTGAGCGCAAAGGCCCACTGCTCCCGGACCAGAAACAACCGCTGGATCTTCTCTGGCATTGCCTCCGCCAGCCGGATCATCCCCTCCCAGTCCTTCAACGCCCGGTACGAGAGGAAGAGCTCGATGAGCACCTCTGCGTCGGGTGCATCCATGGGATGCAGTTGCCGTTCAACGCGCCGTAAGGCATCGCCACCATCTTCCCGTGCACGGGCCTCCGTCAGTTGCTCCCGTAGCCTTTCCATGCGGAGGAGGTGACTGCGCACCTGCTCCCGCCCTTCGGCAGCGCGCACCCAGTCCCCTGGTACCCGCTTGAGTGATTCCCCGAGCAACTGTCTCAGCTGCTCTGCCTCCCTCTCAGTGAACCGGTTGGCCGCTCCCAGGTCGTACTCGAGACACGACGACCACCGCTCAAGGAGGGGTACCTTGTGACGGCGTGCAACGAGGGGCACGACATCCTCGAAGAGCCATGCGCCAACTCCAAGCTCGAAGAGGGACTCCGCGCTTCGCGTGGACAGTTCAACCAGCACGGGGCCTTCCACAGGCCATTGAAGGGCTTCGTGAGGAGCCAATGCCATCAACTCCGGAGTCACCCGGACTGGCACCATTCCAGCGCCCAGGACGGCCGGCTCAATGGCCTCCTCGTAGATGCGGTCGAAGTCAATGGCCGGTAGTCCGGTGGGGTCCGGCCGCACGCCAGTAGGGAGGACGACGCGGCACACCGGTACATCGGGCCTGGCAAGCAGTTCCTGGCGCCGCGCCGTGCGCTCCCGCCTCACCTTCTCGTGCTTGTTCCAGAGCGCGCCAACGGTCTCCTCTGCCACCGATACCGGAAGTTGCAGTGCTCGCGCCACTTCCGTGCCTGAGAGGCTGCGCAATGGGTCAGGTCCCTCAGACCAGGCTGGAAGCCGCGACGGCCTCGAACTGCGCCTCGGAACCAACTCCCGAGCCGCGGCCTCAACGGCGGTGAATTTATCCTCGGAACGTGCCCGCGGAACTGCCTCCGGATGCTCACGGCTCCATGCCAGCCATACACCCTGGCCCCACCGCGATGTGGCACACCGCGCGGCGAGCGACCCCGCGGGAACGAGCCCCGGCCGGCTCAGCGTCCGTCCCACCACAAAACGCCAACCGAGATGAAGCATCGGCGGCACGCTGAGAGAACGCGTTTTTCCGTCAATCGCGATCTTCAGAGCCTCAACATCAGGGTGGTCCCCAAGCCCTCCCTGCAGCCAGCGGATCTTGTCCTCCAATGAGTTCCATCGTGCGTGGTCAAGATCTGGATGGGCGACCTGCGAATACGCCGAGAACAGGCTCAACATCGGAGCCAGTGGTGAACTTTGTTGGTGTCCCCAGCTGGACTCGAACGTTATGGGCCTGTTCTCCGCCAGGACCTGGCGCGCAGCCTCCGTCAGCAGCGCACCCTTGTCGTTGGGCTGGAAACCCGGGGGGGCTACCAGGATGGCGGCGTTCGCTACATCAAGGCCTGCATCCAGCTCATTCTCGAAGGGCGGCGGTCCGAGAAAGATCTGCGTCTGCCATCTGTCGCTCGCGACGACAACTTGCTCCACCACCCTCTGCTTCGTCGTAATCCTCAACAGATAGGGGCCAGGTGCCAATTCGATGTTGCAGGCGGACCAGGGCGCGTCGCTTTCCTTATCGGCCTCACCCTCTTTGGAGAAGGAGACCAGGGGCTGGCCGTCGAGTGCACACAGGCTTAATCCGCGCGCGGGATGGCGTCCCCGCTCACTCCGTGATGAATGAGCGAAGACAAAGAGCTGGCTTCCCGCGCCCAGGCGTACGTGAGTCACCCGGCTATATGCATAGGCCGCCTCCATATGAGCGTCTCGGACCGAAGAAGCCCGCTCCAGCGGCACAGGAGTAGCAATGCGCAGCAGGGGCGCAGCGACCTCCATGCCATCCTTCCCTGCAGGTACGTACTCGAGCCTCTCCTGGAGAGCATTCCCCAACCGGAACCTGAGCTTGTAGACGCCGGGCCGGACCCAGTAGCGGAAAAATACCTCGTCGAAGTGGACAGGAACCTCGCCAGGCTCTCGTTCCACGAGTTGGAACGAGCCGTCGAGGACCGAAACCTCGGTGGCCGGGTCCTTTACCCTGACCATCAGGGGAATCTCAAAGATGCCCATGGCCAGCGCCTCCGATGCGGACCCGTTGTTCCCCTTCCACCCCCTTCACCTCGAAGAGCTCCGACGCCCCACCCACCTGGGCTTGGTACAACCCCCGGCGCAACCTTACCCGCCAGCCTTCCGGCGTCTGCTCCCAGGTGTCGCTTTCGATCGTTCGCAGCGCGCCATCCTTGAGGACCAGTGGGTCAGAAGAACCACTCACCTGGAGTAGCACCGGAAAGTCCGGACGCCGCGCATGGCCGAACACGATCGGATCGGGACTCAGCTCAAACCTGGGCACCTGCGCGGGCACCCCCTCAGGTAGGGAAGGCAGGTTGCTTTCAACGTAGGCCTGGAGCGACCTGCTGGAGATCACCCCCTGCTCATCCGCCGCATTTCCCCACAAGCCTCGCACCAGGGTGCGGCTGAACAGCCCATGGACACGCCCATCCTCGAACTGCCGCTCGTGCGAGCTTCCCCTCCAGTAGGTCGAGAAGCCGTAGAAGTAGACCACCTGTGCTGCTTCCGGGTTCTCCACCCTTCGCCATGGCGGATGCCGAAGAATCACCCTCGGGTAATTCTGCCGGCAGCAGTCCATGAAGAGCACCACTTCATCGAAGTAGGCGGCCGTCTGGAACCACTGCGCGTAGCGACGCCCAGCCAGGTGATGAGTGTAGATCTCGCTGGCGTTCGCCATCAGGAGCGCCGTCTCGTCCAGATCTTGTGAGAAGCCGTGCCCGGCGAAGAAGAGGTAGAGGCGCCCTCCCACCCGGCCCCTCCGCCGGGCGATGACGTGCAGGCGCTCGAAGGCGTCATCGATCTGTTCCGCGGTAGGCCGCGCATCCCTGCGCGTCTTGCCGGAAGAGACGATGAGCTCCGTGTTGTCCGGGGGCACGTTTCCGCCCTTGGGCGAGGTGACCCACTCATGGAAGTCCATGGCGTCATTCTCAGCGCCCTGGAGCGGAGCAAACTCCGGGTAGCTGTTGATGCCGATGGTGATGGCGTGATGATGCTCTGACATGGAGCGCGTGATGCTTTCAGAAGAGAGCTAGTCCTCGGGATACATCTCCCGGATGAACGACTTGTCGCGCTCGGAGAGCCGCCGCTTCCATCCCACCTCGAACCCGTTCTGGGTGAACTCCTTCGGGATGGGGTAGATCATGATGGACTCCGGATCGAACTCGGAGGACACGGTCAATTTCCGGCTGTACGTCTCGATCAGGTTGCGCCGGGTCGCCGTCTCGTCCCAATGGTTCGGCGGACCCGCGTGGTAGGCAATGACGGCCTTCTCGTCCCAGGGGATGCCCGCCGCCGGACTCTGATGCTCGTGAATGCAGCCCAGCGCGTGGCCAAACTCGTGCAGCACGACGCGCGAGTACTCTTCGTCCTCTGTGTCCGGCTCGAGCCAGCCCAGGTTCATCGTCGGCTGATCCTTGGGGATGGCGAGGCACTCCGTCCCGACATAGGACCACGAACCACCAGGCTGGAATGCGATGCGGATCTGTGCCTTGGGGCTGTCCCCAAAGCGCAGCTTCAGGTTGGCATGGAGAGTCCACTCTTGAGCCACGAGCTCGACCTTCTCCCGAATCCGTGGATCGCCCCCCATGAACGCGACGTGGAGCGTGCTCCCAGGGTCCCAACACGCGCCCTTCAGCAGGGCCAGCCGCTCGGTGGTCTCGCTGTTGGGAACCAACTTCCGGTCGATACAGGCCCGGATCACCCTGCTCATATCCCTACCTCCCACACTGCCGCGAAGAAGCGACCGACTCTAGCCCCTGCGCTCTTCGCGTTGGAGGTCTTCGTGTAGTCCCAGCATGGACGTAGGAGGCAGGGCGGCGGCGCATCTCGGCCAGAGCCCAACGAGGAGTTCTCCGGCGGAAAAAGGCGCCCAGCGCAGAGCGCGGAATCCGTGGGCCACCATCGTGGCACACCACCCCCTTGCACTCTGTCAGCAGCCCTCCTCTGCCTCTCTGCTCTCGATCAAGAACTGATTTGGTCCCTACTGGCGACACGCGCCTCCTCGTTAGGAGCGGGCTCGGCTCAGAGCGACGGGTTGTCCTGCATGGAGGCGGCGGGAATCGAACCCGCCGCCTCCAGCGCGGGTCTGCTGGAGCTTGCTCTCATAGGCCCTGATCCCCACAAGCAGGCAGGGGCTCCACGGGGGCTCGTGGGAGGCGGACGGTAGCGTGTGCCCTGGCGAGGTGTGGCTGGGGAGGGGCAGGTGGGAACGCACGGGTGGGCGTACCGGCGAAGGCAGCCGGAGGGGACGCTGCTGTACGAGGCGGTGCGGGAGAACCTGGCCACATTGCTGGCGGAAGCCAGCGAGGTAGGGCGCGGCAGAGGACGGCCGCATCGCCTATCGCATGAAGCGCCCGCTGCCGGACGGCACCACGCACCTGCTCTTCACCGGGCTGGAACTTTTACGGCGTGTGGCGTCCCTGGTGCCTGCACCTCGGGCAAACCTCACGAGGTTCCACGGAGTCTTCGCTCCAGGCGCCAAACTGCGGCCATTTCTGGTCCCCCAAGCGGAGGAGACGAGCGCGGGGAGTGAGGCAGCGGCCAAGCAGGAGCAGATGAAGGAGAGGACGCCGCGAGTGGATTGGGCAGAGTTGCTGAAGAGGACGTTCGACTTCGACGTGTTCGCATGCATGAGGTGTGGAGGTAGGCGGCGGGTCTTGGCGTATGTGAAGGGAGCAGCAGGGGTGAGAGCGATACTGGAGCACCTGGGATTGCCCACGGCGAGTGCGCACCTGGCCCCCGCGCGAGGGCCGCCCCAGAGCGCCTGGTGTTGAAGCTCAAGCCGCCACAGCAAGCCAAGAAAGCCAGGCCCCTGCCGCGCCCCGCCTGGGAAGGCGGCTGGGCTGGGCAGGCGTGTGTCTGCTGGAGATGAAGGGCTTCTGCGAAGGCCCGGAGTGCGGCTCATGGGCTCCCCGTCAGCGTCCCTCACCTCCCGCTCTGCTCCCGTCCGCTACGCCCAATAGGGCTCTTGTCCTTCCTATGCGCCGCGGTAGGCTAAGCTCATCGTCGAGGGAGGCCTTTCGGCCGTCAGGTGGACATCATGCCAGCCACGCTCCACGTCATCTTCGGGCCCTGCGGCGCGGGGAAGACCACCTACGCCCACGCCCTGGCGCGCCGCGAGGGCGCCGTCGCCTTTGTCCTCGACGAGTGGGGCGCGCGCCTGTTCGGCCCCGACGTCCAGGGTCCCCTCGACTTCTCGTGGATGGTGGAGCGCCTCCGCCGCTGCGAGGCGTTGATCTGGTCGACCGCCGCCGACGTGCTGGCCGCCGGGACTTCGGTGGTCCTCGACATCGGCGCGATGCGCCGCGCCGACCGGGCGCGCATCGGCCAGATCGCCCAGGAGAAGGGCCTGCCGCTCAAGTGGCACTTCGTCGACGCGCCGCAGGACGTCCGCCGCGCCCGCGTCGCCGGCCGCAACACCGCTAAGGGCGAGACCTTCGTCCACGAGGTGACGCCGCAGATGTTCGAGCTCCTCGAAGGACTCTACGAGGCGCCGGCGCCGGCCGAGTTGGAGGGCGTGCTGGTGAGCGTGACCGACTAGGGCGGAAAGCGCGGCGCTACCGCTTAGGGCGGCCCGGCGCGGTTCGCGGTCTTCGCCGACGCGCCTTCGGCGAGGCGGGCGCCGCGGAGGATGCCTTCCATGGCGTAGTTCCCCTCATGGCAGGCGTACTCGTAGATCTGCCCCTTCGTGGGCTTGAACGAATACTCGCCCGACCAGGCCTGGGTGTAGTGGACCAGGTCGTCGACGGTGAACTGGTAGAGCAGCTCGTCCTTGCCGATCCGCGTGAACCGTTCGGTCACCGTGCCCTTGGAGGAGACCGGCGTCAGCGTGCGGCCCTCCTGCGTGGGGTTCACATTCCTGGTTTCGGTGACGAGGGTGTCGCCTTCCCACCAGGCCACGGTGTCGCCCAGCCACGGCCGGATGGTCACGGGCGCGTGGCTCGCGCGGGCCTTGGCGGCCGACGCGAAGATCGGCGCGATCCGCACGTCGTGGTTCATCTCCAGGTAGATGACGAAATAGCCGGGCGTGACGAGGAAGCTGTAGTTGTTGTTGTAGATCGCGTTGAGCATGACCGGGCCGCCGGCGTCGCTCTGTGCGATCAGGCAGCGCTCGCGGATCGGCAGGTCCTCGGGGTTGGTGTAGGCGCCCTTGCCGGAGCGGTACTCCTGCCCGTCGCGGATCATCAGGCGAAGGCTCTTGGCGCGATCGCGGAACGGCATCTTGCCGTCGGCCGGCCTGGTGATGAAGGAAGAGCGCGCCTCGCCGCGCACGCGCATCAGCCCGTCGCCGGAATCGATCCAGAAGGCGTTGTAGCCGGCCGTGGCGTTCTCGTCCTTGAACGCGCCCTGGCTGAGGTCGGAGGTCCCGTTCGCTCCCCCAAGCGGAGGAGACGAGCGCGGGGAGTGAGGCAGCGGCCAAGCAGGAGCGGATGAAGGAGAGGACGCCGCGAGTGGATTGGGCAGAGTTGCTGAAGAGGACGTTCGACTTCGACGTGTTCGCCTGCGCGAGGTGTGGAGGCAGGCTTAAGGGTGTTGGCGTATGTGAAGGCAGGCAGGGGAGTGCGAGCGATACTGGAGCAGTTGGGCTTGCCCACGGCAGGTGCGAGGCGAGCCCCGGCGCGAGGGCCCCCTCAGGCCGCGTGGTGTTGAGGCTCAAACTGCCAGGGCCAGGAGAGCCAAGCCCCTGCCGCGCACCTCATGGGAGGGCGGCCAGGGCCGGCGTGTATTCCAAGGGGCTGCGCGGCCTGTCCACCCGCTTGGCTCACGGCTCGGGCGGCCCCAGTCAGCGGCCCTCCACGACACCTCCGCTCCTGCCCTCACCCTCCACATGGCTTCTATCCTGCCTATACGCCGAACGTGATCTGCCAGGGCGGCTCGTGCAGCGACGCGACGCTGCCCGCTATTGCACGTGGCTGTGCCGGAACGACGGCGACTGCACCGCGGCGGCGCCGCACTGCCTCCCGCAGACCTTCGGCGCGACGACGATGAACGTCTGCAAGCGCTGAGGTTTCACGCGCGCACGAGCAGCGCGTAGCCGAGCATCGTGCGCAAGGCCTCTTGCGCGCGGCGCGGCAGCAGCGCCTGCACGGGGCGGAACCAGATCGGCCACGGGACCGGGCGCCCGATCTTCTCGCCCTCGACGACGAGGTGGCGGGGCTCGGTCCAGCGCCAGCCGTGGGCCGCGTAGAACGCGGCGGGGTCCCGCGCGCCGTCGCGCATCGGCGCGTTCTTGAACTTCACGCCGCGCGCGCGCACGGCGCGGTTCAGGAACGGCGCGCTGAAGTCGACGATCCAGGCTTCGATCGCGGCCTGCGCGTGCAGGTCGTCGGCGAGCTTCGCGACGTCCTCAAGCGGCAGGTACGTCAAGACGCCCTCGGTGAGGACGATCGCGCGCCGCGCGCCGGCGACGCACTCCGCGAGCGCGGCGCGGCGTGCGTCGTCGACGGACAGGTCGGCGGCGACGCGCGCGAGGCGGCAGCGCGGCGTCTCGCCCGCGAGGCGCTGTTCCTTCAGCGCGACGATCTTCGGCATGTCGACCTCGACCCACGAGAGCGACGACGGCAGCGCCATCCGGTACGGCCGCGTGTCGAGGCCCGCGCCGAGGTTCACGATGGTGTCCACGCCGCGCGCGATCGCCTCCTGCAGGTAGCGGTCGATCACGACGGTGCGCACCACCGTCATCCACTCGAACTGCTCGGCGCCCGTCATCTTCCGCGCGAGCTCGCGCCCGCGGTCGCCGGCGAGGCGGCCAGCCAGCGGGTCCTGGAAGAGCGAGCCGGCGCGCTCGGTCTCGCGCGCGCGGTAGGCGGCGATCCACAGCGCGGTGTCGGAGACGTCGGCGATCCCGGGATCCATGGGCGCAGGATACGGCGTCAGCCGTTCACGAAGAAGCGCACGTCGAGCGCGTAGGCAGGATAGGCAACGCATCGTGCGCGACGGGCCGCTGACGTCGGGCTCACGCCGAAAGACCGTGTGCCTTCCGAGAATCGGCTCGCATCGCACCGATTCCGGCGACGAACAGCGAGCACACGTCGCCGAGCCCGCGGCGTGCGCGGGTCGGCGCTCACCACTCGAACGTCGGCTCCGGCGGCCCGCGCGCGCGTTCCAGGCGCGGGCACGTTGCGTCGAGGCCCAGGTGCTCGAGGATGCGGCGCACCGCGGTGCGCTCCTGCACGAACGCGAGCACTTTCATGCGGCCGCCGCACGCGGCGCAGCACAACACGTCGACGCCGAAGACGTGCTTCAGCAGGTCTGCCCAGGGGACGCGGTACGGGCCGACTTCTCCCCCTGCAGCCAGGATGCACACCTGGCTCTCCCTCTTGTGCACGTCGATGCCGATGAACTCCACTGCGAGCCTCCACTGTCCTGAGTTGTGGGGCTGCTGGACTACCACATGGGTAGTGTCCTGCCGCTTCATCCCATCTATACGCTGCCTATACGCTCCGGTTTGGTCTTTTTTTGGTCCCAAAAACCGGCTTTGGTCCCGCGAATGCAAGCGCCGCCCCCGTTCTCAGAGGGCGGCGCCTTGAAAGCGGCGGGTTGCTCGGCTTGGAAGCGGCGGCAATCGAACCCGCCGCTTTCGGGAACCTCAATGCGTGTACACGTCCGCTGTCACATCGTTGGGGCCTATCCCCCGCTGATGAGCACCCGCCCGTTGGGCAGCAGCGTCGCCTGGTTGTACATCTCCGCCGTCGCGCGGGGGCCGTTTCGATCCATCCCCCCGCCAAGTTTGCCTGGCACGCGGCCCTCTTCCATGGCCTGCGCTCAACCATGGCCTGCGCTCAACCCGGCGTGAATGTGAGGACGCGGCGGAGGTTGGAGCGGATGCTGCTCTGGGGCACGAGTTGGAAGAGCCGGTCTCGCGCCCAGCATGCGAGGCGGTTCTCCCACTGGCCCATCTCCCCAAACCGCCGGGACTGGCTCACGAAGCCGTTGGCGCGTGGAAGGCGCAGGGCCTGATAGCGGGCGAGCGCCGCCGGGAGATCCGGCTCTGCAGCCAGGCACCGCGCGAGCACCGCCGCGTCCTCCACCGCCTGCCCCCCACCCTGCCCCATGTTGGGCGTCATCGGGTGGGCCGCATCCCCGAGCAGCACCACACGCCCGCGCCCCCAGCTCTGGACCGGGGGACGATCATGGATGTCCGTGCGGACGATGGACGCGGCCGGCGTCTTCTCGATGAGGACGCGCACAGGCGCATGCCAGTGACCGAAGCGTGGCAGCAGCTCGGCATGAGCGTCGGGGGCGTCAACGCCGCCCACCCGCGTGTTGGCGGTGGCAAACCAGTAGGTGCGTCCCTGCCCCAGGGGAACGATGCCGAAGCGCAGGCCCGGGCCCCAGCTCTCCGAGGTGGAGAAAGGGTCCGCCACGCCCGCCTCCTCACACACGCCGCGCCAGCTCGTATAGCCCGCGTACCGGGGCTCGCCATCATTGAGGAGCTGCGCGCGAAGCGTGGAGCGCAGCCCGTCGGCGCCCACCAGCAGCTCCCCCTCCACCTCGGTGCCATCGGAGAGCCGGGCGAAGACGCTCCCCGGCTCCTCCCGAAAGCCCACGACCTTGACGCCCAGGCTGAGGGGCTCCGGCCCCAGCGCCTCTTGGAGCACCTCCTGGAGCCGGGCCCGGTGGATGATGATCATCGGCGCGCCGAGCTCCGCGGCCATCTCGCTCACGAGCATCGTCCCAAGCGAGCGGCCCCGCCAGTCGAGGATGGAGCCGCGCTGCATGGCATGGCCGGCCGCGGCCACCGCCGTGTCGAGCCCGATCGTCCGGAACGCGAGGATCGCGTTGGTCTGCATGGTGATGCCCGCGCCGACGGGGCGCAGGGAGGCTGCTCGCTCGAAGATCCGGACGGAGAAGCCCGCCCGACGTAGCGCCACCCCGAGGGTCAGCCCTCCGATTCCGCCACCCGCTATGAGGACCGTCCTCTTCGTCTCCATGCCTGAGGTGTAGACTCAGCGGCCCGCGCAGACAACTGCTCTTTCGCATGCTGCCAGCGGGAGAGGCGAACGGACATGAAGCTCTACGCCATCAGCGATCTCCACGTCCGAGCCCCCGAGAACCGCGCGGCGCTCGAGCAGCTCTCTCCCCACCCCGAGGACTGGCTCATCGTCGCGGGAGACGTGGGAGAGACTCGCGAGGATCTCGCGTTCACGTTCGAGACGCTGGCCTCGCGCTTCCGGCAGCTCATCTGGGTCCCCGGCAACCATGAGCTGTGGACGATCTCCCAGGACCCCTCCGCGCTCCGGGGCGAGGCCCGGTACCGGCAGCTCGTCTCCCTCTGCGAAGCCTATGGCGTCCTCACGCCGGAGGACCCCTATCCCCGGTGGCCCGGCGAGGGGCCTCCCCGGATCATCGCCCCCCTCTTCCTGCTCTACGACTACTCGTTCCGGCCGGATGACGTCCCCGAGGAGGACGCGGTGAAGTGGGCCGCGGAGTCCGGACTGATGTGCACGGACGAGGCGGTGCTCTTCCCCGATCCCTACCCCTCGCGCTCCGCCTGGTGCGCCGCACGCTGCGAGCAGACCCGCCAGCGCCTGGAGGCCCTGCCCGCGGACTGCGCGACGATCCTCGTCAACCACTTCCCGCTGCGCCGGCACCATGCCCGCCTGCCCCGCATCCCCCGGTTCTCCATCTGGTGTGGAACGCGGAGGACCGAGGACTGGCACCGGCGCTTCCGGGCCGAGGTCGTCGTCACCGGGCACCTGCACATCCCCCTCACCTTCTGGGAGGAGGGCGTGCGCTTCGAGGAAGTCTCCCTTGGCTATCCGAAGCAGTGGCAGCACCGGCGCACCATCAATCAGGCCCTCCGGCAGATCCTGCCGGCCCCTACCCCGCCCTCCCCTACGCCGATCTTCCACGGGTAGGCAGGCGCAGGAATGGGCGGCCACCATTGTCGGGGGACGCTCGATGGGGTTTTCTTCGGGCCCCATGCGACCTCGGACCCCCTCTCTCACCCGCGCGGCAGGATGCACCCTCGCGCTGCTCCTCGCCACGGCCTGTGGCTCCTCCCAGGAGATGACCGTCATCCAGGAGGAGCTGGAGCTGCGTAACGAGGCCCGTGACGACGCGGCCGTGGTGGAGCGGCTGCCGCTGGGCACGCGAGTCAAGGTCCACTCGCCGCGCCCCTGGGAGACCGAGGGGTGGCACCGGATCGTCACGAAGGCGGGCACGCGCTGGACGAAGCTCGAAGGGCTGGCCCCCTACCCGCTTCGCGGCGAGACACGGTTCGTCCGGGTGGAGGAGCTGCCGGTGCATGCGACCCGGGAGGCCTCAGGGCGCGTGTCGGAGACGCTGAAGCTGGGCACCGAGGTCCAGCTGCTGGCCGAGGATCCGCCCGGCGACGCGGCATACCGCGGGGTGATCCATGAGGGGACGCTGCGCGGCTACGTGGAGGAGTTCGCCCTGTCAGCGCAGAAGCCGCTGACGCGTGACCTGCTGGCAGCCTCCAGCGAGTACCTCAAGAAAGGCGACTTCGACCGGGCGAAGCAGCTCGCCAAGGCGGCCCTGGCCATGGCGGAGGGCACCGGAAGGAGTGGCGCGCTCGTCGAGGCGCTCACTGTCGCGGAGACGGATCCGGGTGAGCTGAAGGCAGAGCTCACCGCGTTCGACGACAAGGCAGCCATCGACTTTCCTCCGGCCAAGGGGGCTCAGGGCTACGTGATCCCGTACCGGGCCGCGGTGCGAGAGGGGCCGGATGACCGGGATGCCATCGTGATGGTGCTGCCGGTGGACGCGGCCGTAGAGATGCTGGATCTCAAGGGGCCGTGGGCACACGTGGCGCTCATCGCCAAGGAGACGCCCTGGATGGCGGTGAGCCTCGGGGATCTCGCGAAGGTGGAGGTGGGCGAGACCGCAGCGCTCTCCCCTGCGCAGCGGGGTGGCCGCGCGCGAGGGTACATGCGGCTCGCCACGCTCCAGGCGAAGCGCCCCAGTGCCAACGAGCACCTCGGCCTGGCGAACAGCCTCTTACGGAAGGAGCGCGCAGAGGAGCGGCTGGCGCTGCTGAAGCGGGCCTTGGCGATCGCCGAGCCGGCGCAGGTGCCCCAGATCGTGCAAGTGCTGATCGACGACGCCTTCCAAGGCGAGCGCTACCGCCTGGCCGTGGCTGCGGCCCTCCAGCTGAAGGAGGCGGCGCAGGGAGGCCCCCAGGCTCCGAGCCAGGGGTGGAAGATCGAGACGGTGACGAGCCTCTACGGCTGCTCGGGGGGGCCGCTGGAGGCCCAGGTCGAGCAGGTGGACTTCGAGCCGGACGGCGAGTTCCCAAAGCCAACGGGCAACGTCTGCGCCCTGGTGACGGGGCTGTTCTCCCCCTGTGACGTGTGCCTGTCGGACCTGTCCGAGTACGACGCCAAGGAGCGCCAGCACGTGCTGCGCGACAAGGTGGCCGTGGACGAGGCGCTCACCGATCACGGCGAGGTGATCACGGACCACACGAAGGCCACCTCGCGGCTGGAGGACGCCTACCCGCGGCCCTCGAGGATGCGGGTGACGGTGCGAGCGGGCTCAGGGGCTCCCCCCGGCCGCCTCTTCCTGTTCGAGCTGCCGCTCGAGGTCGAGCGCTACGAGGCCACGCCGATCGTGAAGCCGCTGTTCAAGGAGGCGCGAGTCTCGGAGATCGACCTGCCCGAGTCCGCCAACGAGGGCCGGTGGGAGTACTGGATGAGCACGCTGCAGTGGGAGGACGCGGCCCACGGGGCGGTGTTCGCCTCGGATCCGAAGGCTGCGTGGAAGGCGGTGCAGGCGTTCGCCCGACAGCTCCAGGCGAAGCCCTCGGAGGTGCAGGCGCGCAATGAGACGGCGGGGGTGGTGTACTCGCTCCACGTCTCGCCTCACTGTGGCAAGTGCCCCACCCGGCGGAAGTGAGCTCCGAGGGCTCCACCCCCGCCGAGGCGAGCCGCCAGGTCAGCGAGCCTTCTGCTGCGCGGAGGTCGGGAAGTTCGGCGGGGGCGTGTTCACCACCTGGCTGGGATACGACGTGAGCGCCGTGAGGTAGCTGTTCGTCAGCTCGTGGTTCTGCCAGAGGTATTGATTGTAGGCAGTGAACCACCACTGCTCGCCGACGTGGATGTAGCTGGTGTTGTCCGCCGCCAGGCCCGTGAGCTGGGGAACGAAGTCGGCGGTGTTGGTGACGCGGAAGGCGGCGGCCACGGCGGTGGTGAAGGCGGTGACGAAGGTCTGATCGCCGACGTGCAGGCCGCCGTAGGTGTACATGATGGGCGACGCGCCCGTGTAGGCGTTGTTCAGCACGATGTCGAGCGACGCGAGCGTGGCGACACCTCCACCGAGGCTGTGGCCGCACACGTAGATCGGCAGCGTCGTATCCTGGAACCAGGCGACCGCATTCAACATGGACTTGGAGAGGCTGTTCTCCACGAACGTCGCGCCTGTATAGAAGTCGTACTGGCCCTTGGCGACGTTGCCGATGGACTGGCCTCCAAGCGTGCCCGCCACAGGGGTCCAGTTCAAGTCGTAGGCAGCCTCTTCCTTGGTGCGGGTGCCGCGAAACACCACCACGTTGTGCTGCGGGATGCCACTGTTCGGCGGCGTACCGGTGGCCACGTAGCCGAAGAACGTCTTCGTCGTGAGCTCCCAGACGTAGATGCTGGGTCCAATGGTGTAGCCCGGGACGGAGATGGGCGTCTTGCCATTGTCATCGTAGAAGCTGTACGCGGCCTCGACAGCGTTCGCGAAGGTCAGCGCGAGCGTGGCGTTGTACGTGGGAGCGGACGAGGTGCTGGCAGCGACACTGGGCTTCATGGGGCCTTCCTTGGGAGTGAAGCCCCAGCCAAGCAGACCCCATGACTGGCCGTCGAGGACCTTGAGGAACGATCTTTCGCCACGGATCGTCCAAGCGGCATGCGCTCAGGCTTCCTTGGACCCCTCCTGCTGCGAGGAACCCTCTTCCTGACTCTACTCGTAGGAGGGAGCGCCCTCGCTCAGAGGCGCACCTTCACCCAGGAGCGGTTCGTCGCGGCAGCGCGTGAGGTGCTCGGCGTCCCGTACGATCTCGGCGGCCGACTGAGAGATCCTCAGGACGGGATCGACTGTCAGGGCGTGCTCTTCTATGCGGCAGAGCGCGTCGGGCTGTGTGGCTGGAAGTCCTTCTCCGTGATGCCCACGAAGTCCGTTCCGGCCGGAGAGCTCGGGACGGCCGTGGAAGGCCTGGCGCCCGTGGCCTCCTCGGAGCTCGAGCTCTCGAAGCTGCAGCCGGGGGACGTGCTGCTCCTGGTGGGCTTCGATCAGAACCCGGCGGAGCCCTCGATCGGCACGCTGAAGGGCCAGCCTGTCTGGGTCTGGCACACGGGCCTGTACAGCGGCTCAGGCCAGTGGATTGTCGGCGACCACTTCGCGGGCCAGGCGGTGGAGGTGGACCTCAAGACCTACCTGGCCGAGCACGCGGACACCTACGCCGGGCTCGTCGTGACGCGGATGACTGACGGCCCCCATCCGAAGCGCTGCCGCAAGCACCCGCCCATGAAGCTCACGGAGGCTCACGGCACGGCACGGTGAGCCGCATGGCCCTGCGAAGGCCTGCCGCTCAGGCGGAATGGGCGTTCGCGTTCGCGGCGTGGAGGCGGGGTGTCCGCTGGGCCCAGGGACGTGCCCGCTCGAGCTGCCCGGCCAGGCGGAAGAGCGTCGCCTCGTCCTCGAAGCGCCCTACGAACTGGACGCCCACCGGCAGGCCCTCGGCGCTCCAGTAGAGCGGCACGCTCATGGCGGGCTGGCCGGTGAGATTGAACGGGGCCGTGAACGCGCAGTACGCGAAGGCCCGCTGCATCCACTCCTCGGCCGTCGTCGGCGCGTTCGCGTTCAGCACTCCCAGCCGGAACGGCGCGACGGGCAGCGTCGGCGTGAGCAGCACGTCGTACTGAAGGAAGAAGCGCCCCACCTCCCGCGAGACGTGGTTCATGATCGCGAAGGCCCGCTGCAGCTCCACCGCCTTGAGCTCACGGCCGTGCAGCACAGTCGCCCAGACCGAGGCCTCGAGCACATCCGGCCCAGGCGTGCGCCCCACCAGGGGCGAGAGCCCATCCACCAAGGCGGCCGTCCCCGAGCTCCAGATCGCCGCCATCGCGGTCTCGACTGCCTTGGAGCGGTAGCCGGGCGTTGCCTCGACGACTTCATGCCCCAGCTCGCGGCACAGCTTCGCCGCCTCCTCCACCGCAGTCACACACTCGGGACTGACCGGCGCTCCGGAGGCCGTCTCACGGGTGAGGGCGATGCGCAGGCGCCCAGGCTCCCGCCCCACCTCCTCCAGGTAAGGACGCTCCGGAGGCGTGATCGTGTACCGATCCCCCACGTCCGGCCCCTGCGTGGCATCCAGCATGGCCGCGCTGTCCCGAACCGAGCGCGACAGCACGTGCTCCACACCCAGCCCGTTCAGGCCCTCCGACACATCCGGCCCCGAGGGCGTGCGCCCCCGCGTGGGCTTCAGCCCGAACAGCCCACACAGCGAGGCGGGGATGCGGATGGAGCCACCTCCGTCATTCGCATAGGCCACCGGCACCATGCCAGCGCTCACGGCCGCACCCGAGCCACCGCTGGAGCCTCCCGTGCTGTACTCGGGGTTCCACGGGTTGCGCGTGGGGCCGTGCAGCACAGGCTCGGTGGTGGCGCTGAAGCCCAGCTCGGGCGCGTTGGTCCGCCCGATCGGGATGACGCCCGCACGCCGAAAGCGCTCCATGAGCGTGGTGTCGTGAGGCGCCACCATGCCCCGGAAGAGCCGGCTCCCCAGATCCGTGGGGACGCCGGCCATGTGGAGCACCAGATCCTTCACGAGGAAGGGCACTCCGGTGAAGGGGCCCTCGGGCAGCGGCCGTGCCAGCACGGCCTGGGTCTCTGCCTCCAGCAAGCCAATCACTGCGTTGAGGGAGGGATTCACCGTCTCGATGGCCAACAACGCCACCCGAACGAGCTCCTCGGGCTTCACCTCTCGACGCCGGACGAGCTCCGCCAGGCCAACCCCATCGAATGTCACGTACTCGCGCAGGTGCATGGCGCAGCTCCGCGGGCGGAAAACACTCCCCTCCCCCGGCCCGCGACCGGGAGAGAGGCGTCAACGCACTTACGGCAGCAGGGTGATGCGCCCCGTGGAGGGAGCCTGCAGCGGGTTGTTGGCGATCAGGTAGGCCTCCACTGCATCGACGTCGATCGGGCCGGTGAGAAACCCCGACCCCTTTGTGAACTCCAGGTAGCCGTCGCCACCGGCAGCCATGAAGTGGTTCACCGTGACGCGGTAGCTCGCCGCCGGGTCGAGCACCGTCCCATTGAGCGTGATGGACGCAGGATCGATCTTGCTCCCCACCGGAGCCGACGCGCTCCAGCTGTAGGCGAAGCCCTGGGACACCTGCATGATGGAGGTGCCAGCCGGCTGGAACTGCTGCTCCAGCACAGTGTCGATCTGCGCGCCGGTGAGCGTCAGCGTCACCAGGTTGTTGGCGAAGGGCTGGGTGGCGAAGGTCTCTCCGTAGGTGACGTCTCCCGCGTTGATGTCCGCACGGACGCCGCCCGGGTTCTGGAAGGCGATGACGGCGCCGCCCTTGCTCTCCGCCTTCGTCGCCGCGAGCATCGCGTCCGCGATCACGTTGCCAAGTGTGGACTCACCCGAGGTCCCAGCGGGGAGCGGACGCACGGGAGCCTTCAGCTCCACGGAGGTATTGCCGATGATGCGGTTGGTCAGGGGCGCGGCCTTGGTGGCAGCGGACTTCACGAACGCATCCGCAGCGGTGTCCATGTTGTCGCGGGTGACGATGTGGTTGGTCGCGAGCGCCTCCACCACGTCGCGCGTGTCGGGATCCAGCGTCAGATCAATAGAGGTGACGATGCGCCCGAAGCTGGCCGCGCTGGTGACGATCTTGCCGTCGATGACGCAGTTGTAGGCCTGGTGGGTATGGCCGGAGACAACCACGTCCACCGCGTCATCGAACCGCTCGGCCAGCTCGACGATGGGGCCGGAAGCGCCGGGGCACTCGTTATACAGGCCCGTCTGGTAGCCACCCTCGTGGATGATCACCACGACGGCCTCCACGCCCTCCGCCTTCAGCTCCGGGATCAGCGCGTTGACGGTGTCCGCCTCGTCCTGGAAGGTGAGGCCCGTGATGCCCGCCGGGTTGACGATGAGCGCGGTCCCCTCCAGCGTCATGCCGATGAAGCCGATCTTCACGCCCTGGAACTCACGGATCTCGTAGGGCGGGAGCAGGGTCTTCCGGGCGGCCACGTCGGTGAACACGTTGGCCGAGAGGAACTTGAACTTCGCGCCCGTGAAGGTGGAGCTGGCCTGGCATCCATCCACGGGGTGGCAGCCGCCGTTCTGCATGCGCAGCAGCTCATCGCGGCCGTCATCGAACTCGTGGTTGCCCACGCCGTTGATGTCCAGCCCGATCATGTTCATCAGATCGATGGTGGGCTCGTCGTGGAAGATGCCGGAGATCACCGGCGAGGCGCCGATCAGATCCCCCGCCGACACGACAATCGAGTTCTCGGGGTTGCGCTGACGCAACTTGTCGATGTGGTAGGCGAGGAAGGTACCGCCGCCGGCGTTCACATCGGCGGTGCCGCCCGTGGTGTCCGGAGCCCGGATGCGGCCGTTGCTCCCCGAGGGGGCCTCCAGGTTGCCGTGGAAGTCGTTGATGGCAATCACCTGGACGAGGACGGGAGGCTCGGGGTCATCACTGCAGCCGGAGGCCAGGGTGAGCAAGGAGCCCGAGACAAGGGCGCCGAGGAACTTGAAGGCGCTGGGACGAACCCGAGCGCGGGAGGACGAAGAGTAGGAGTGGATCATGTGCGCGGAGGGAAATACCTGAAAACGGATCCGCACGGAACCACTGGGCCGTGGCGATCCGGCAATCTTGCCGCACGGCGTCCCACATGCAGGCGGGAGCGGCGAGCTACCTGTCTCCCCAGGCCACACCCACGCCCAGGGTGAAGGAGACCCCATGGGTCCACGCAGCATCGGGCGGCTTGAGACCTTGGTAGAGCACCTCCGCGCTCACGGTGAAGGGACTCTTGAGGGCCGCGTGCGCGCGCAACCCGAGCGGTAGGCCGACGCGCCGCCGTCCTTCCCAGGGGAACAGGCCCACACCCACGGTGGCCCGAAGATCGAGGCCCAGCAGGTACCCCGGCCGGGCGGTCCATAGCGGCGGGGTGAGCAAGGCGAGGGACGTACCTCCAGGGCGAAGCTGAGCCTCCGAGCCCCCCACCCCCCTCATCCAGTCGAGGGACAGCATGAAAGCTCGGGGCAGTGGGACCGCCGCGCGCAAGCCGAGCATGGGGGAAGTCCCTCGGGAGTCCCTGCTGAGTCCCCCGAGGAAGTGCACGGACAGCGCCGGCGCGGGGCGGAAGCCTCTGAGCGCCGCGGGCTCCGAAGAGGAGGCCGCCTCTTCGAAGCGATCACTCGCCCACTCGAGGAAGGCCCGTGTGTAGGCGACCGCACCCGAGACCCGAGCATCCATGAAGGCCGCGTACCCCGCGGGATCGACGGCGTACGCACCTCCCCGCCAGCGCACCGTGCGCGTTCCGAACACGTTGCCAGCCTCGCTGCCATAGTCGCCGAAAGCTCCGGCCTCGTGGGTCGCGGGCTCGGCCCAGAAGGCGCTCCAGGGGATCGGTCCTCGAGGCGTGGGGAGGGAGTCGCTCCGCACGGCTGCCAGCGTCTCCCTCGCGAGCGCCTGCTGCGCCTCGGGCCCTGGGAGCGGCACCACCTGACGGCCGGAGCCCCGGGCCAGAGAAGAGCGGACTCCATACCGCTCGAAGCGATCGCCCAGGCC
>NZ_DASPHO010000499.1:0-3690 GCF_035629615.1 Hyalangium sp.
CTGGAGAGCCGCGCAGAGTGGGGCGATGGACGCGAGGCCCTCACAGCCAGAGCTATCGGGATCCGGAACGGATCTCTTGGATTTCATCCTGGAAGACGTCCAGCTCTTGAAGCAGAGCCTGACCGAGCCGCGGAGCTTCGCCGTGATCATGGCCGGCATGAACGCTGCAACATGAATCAACGAGCAGATGGGCAGCGCATCCGCGTGCATGGAACCGACGGGTACGTGGAAATCCTGGCATGAGGCAGATGCCGTCTTCTCGTCACGTCCGACCCGGGTCATTCCCGGTGTCGAACGACTTTGTCCTGAATGGCGGCAAGCCGTCCCTGAAGACAACCTTCGCCACCTCCAACGGCGGCGGCAATAGCGTGTACATGGGCGGGATGATCTGCGACTCGCGTGGCTACTGGGGCTTTTTCACGCCGAGCACCTTCAGCCGATACGACAATGTCCGCACCGGCATGCCCAGCTTCCTCGCGGCTTCCGCCCGATTCCAGCCGGTCGCGGCGAGGGCCTCCTGGAGCATCCTGGCCTCGAACTGATGCACCTTCTCGCGCGCCTGCTCCGACTCCGGAGCCCCCGGAGCGGAGGCCTTGCTCGCACCCGCTTCGGGGCTGCGCCCTCCTGTTCGCACTCGCGCGGGCAGATCTTCTGACCCGATGAGTGCTCCCTGAGTGACAACCACCGCGCGTTCGATCACGTTTCGCAGCTCACGCACGTTGCCGGGCCACGAGTAGGCCTTGAGAAGCGCGAGCGCCTCCGGGGAAAGGCCCTCGGCTCGGCGACCATTGGCCTTGTTGGCCGCGTGCAGGAACCTCCGTGCCAGCGGCTCGATCTCGTCCTGGCGCTCACGGAGCGGGGGGATCTCGATGACCACGCCGCTGAGCCGGTAATAGAGATCGGACCGGAACGTGCCCTCCTCCGCCATGGCCTCGAGGTCGCGGTGCGTCGCCGCCACGATGCGCACGTCGACTTGGATCTCACGGTTCGAGCCCACACGGTTGAAGGCACCCACCTCGAGGACGCGCAGCAGCGAGGCTTGCGCCGCGGGTGGGAGCTCGCCGATCTCGTCCAGGAAGACCGTGCCGCCATCGGCCTCCTCGAACACGCCCTTCTGCTGTTGCAGGGCTCCGGTGAAGGCCCCACGCTCGTGCCCGAAGAGGGTGCTCTCGACCAGGTCCTTGGGGATCGCCCCGCAGTTGACGCGGACGATGCGTCGGCCCTTGCGCGGACCGCTCTCGTGGATGAGCTGTGCGAGCACCTCCTTGCCCGTCCCGGTCTCGCCGTGAAAGATGACCGGGATGCGCGAGGTGGCGACGCTGGCCACCGTCTCGAGCACCGGGCGCATCGCCTGGCCAGCGATGAGCGCTCCCTCCGGGCCTTGCTCCCGTGCGGGCAATCCCGCCGGGTTGCTCTCCACGGGATGTCCGGGCGAGGCCCGGTGGGCGGCCTCGCGAGCGGCCTCGAACAACTCGTCCGCGGTGCCGCCAGAAGCAGGGTAGAGGGCAAGGCCCACGAGCAGCTGCCTGCCCCCGCCAGCGCCTGAGGCCCTCATGGCCCGGGCGATGCGATGGGCCTCCTCGGCGCCGGTCTCCGGGAGCAGCACCTCGAGCGCGCTGGAGCCGTAGAGTGCCATGGGATCGACCGGGCGGAGGTGACTGCGCACGGCTTCGATCCAAGCGCCATCTTCCGGCACGGGTGCGGGAGTACCGCCTGGGGAGCGCACGCGCACCAGGAGCAGGGCGAAAGGGCGGCGAAACTGCCGGGCGCGCGTGAGCTCCTCCTCCAGGTGGTGGCGGATCAGCTCCTCCCGGATGATGCCCAAGGAGTCCCCGTTGGCCCCGAGGGCTTGCACCTGAAGGGCCACGCCGCCCAGGACGATCTCGTCGCCGATCGTGAGCTCGACGCGGGCGACGCGGCTGCCAGCGAAGAAGATGCCGTTCTTCGAGCCGAGGTCCTCCACCAGCACCCGCGAGCCGGAGAGGAGAAACCGGGCGTGCTCTCGTGACAGGGTCGGGTCATCGATGCGGAGCCCCGCCTCCGGAGCGCGCCCCACGATGAGCGGTTTGTCCGGCGAGAGCAGGCGCGTCACCTTGTTTCCAGCGGGGTTCGAGATCAGCGCGACGCGCAGCCGGAGTGCCGGTGGGTATGCACGAACCAGGAGCCCCTCCATGCTCGCGGTCTCTTGAGCGTCAACCTGAGCTGATGGGTCCTTCGGCATGGGCTCCCTTCCCATTGCGGACAGAGCTTTTGTCACGGCAAGTGCAGGTCGAAGCCGAGCCCCGCCTGGACGGTGACGGCGAAGCGATGGCGATCGGCCCGGCTGATGAAGAAGTAATCGGCTCCCACATCTACCACGCCCACCAGGCCGGCTGGCAGCGCGAGGCGCCCCCCCAACACGGGCCCTGCGCCATAGGTGTCGATCCCGGGCAGCAGGCTGGCTCGCAAGCCCAGGAAGGGCCGCAAGACGCCGTCGCCTGGCCGCACGCCGCCTTGGACATGGAAGACAGGGGGAGCGCCCAGCAGCACGCGGACGCTGCCTTCCAGGGACTTGCGATGGAAGGCAAGTCCTGCTCCCAGGCTCCCTTGACGATCCACCGCATCAAAGAGGCCGAGCACCTCGGGTCTCAGATGGCTGGGAACGGCAAGGGCGGCACGGCGCCGCTCTTCCGCTCGCGCCTCTTGAAGCGCTGCCTCTTGCGTGGCGAGCTGCCGCTCGGACTCGACCTTCTGGCGGAGGGTCTCGGCGAGCACCACCAAATCTGGCGGGAAGCGCACGGGATCCACCCGCTGCTCGGGGTGCTCACGTGCCAGCACCTCCAGCGCCTTCAGCGCCTCCTCTTCCCGACCCAGGGCGTACAGCGAGGCGGCCAGGTAGACACGCGCCAGCGCCTGGCTCGCGGGGGGGAGTTGGGGGGCGGCCAGCTCCTGCTCGAAGAGCCGGGCCGCTGCCTCGAAGTCCCCCTCCTCGTAGCGTTCAATCCCTGCCTTCTGCGCCCAGGCGGACCCGGAGACGAGCAGGAGAGACAGCAGCAGGAACAGCCCGGGGCGGAGCTTCATGGTGTGGGAGGCGGAGCTTCGGTGACCAGCGCCGCGGTGTGCCGCAGCGTGCCGCCGGCGGGAATGACGAGCGTTCGCCGGTAGCTCGCGAAGGCCGGGTTGCGGAGCTCGAGCTCATGCTCACCCGAGGCCAGCGTGTAGCTCTGGCTGGGGGGCGCACGCCCCAACTTCTTTCCATCCACCCAGACCTCCGCCCAGGTCCCTCTCATCACGAGATGGAGGGTACCGGTGGCCGCTGGCTGTGGAGCGGGCTCAGGTGGAGCGGAGGATGGCTGGACGGAAGCGATGGGAGTGGCAACGGGCGGGGGAGACAGGGACGCCTTCTTCCTGGCGGAGGAGGGCGCGGTCCCTCCACGCCTGGCTGTCGCTGGCGGCGACGGAGCCGGAGCCTGTATCGGCTCAGGCTCGGGACGCGGCGCACTGGCCACCGGCTCGGAAAGGGAGGTGCTTGTCACGGGCTGAACCACGGGTGGGGGCGCGGAGCTGAGGGAGGCCGGTGTCGCGGACTCGCGAGCCATGACCGTGCCCACCCCCAACGCCAGGCTCAGGACGCCGCCTGCCACCGCGCCCCACCTCCAGCGCGAGCCGCGCTTGGGAAGCGCTGCGAGTGGCTCTGCCTTGGGGCCCGGC
>NZ_DASPHO010000500.1:0-14758 GCF_035629615.1 Hyalangium sp.
CGCCCGCGAGCGTCTCGAGGTGAGGCTCCGTCAGCACCCACGCAGGGCGGCCGATCCGGCCGGACGCGAACGCTTCCCGGCAGGCCTCGCGCAACGCCTCGGGAGCCATCCCCGCATTTCGCCGGCGGCGCAACAGGCCCGGGAGGAGCCGGGCGGAGTCCAGCGAGTCCTCGGACTTCGTGCAGTCGCTCTGGAGGCGGTTCTGCCAGGGGAGGAACCGCTCCACGAGCGCACGCGCCACGATCTCGGTGGGTCTGTCCCCCTGCGGTCGCCGCCCATCTCGCACACCGGTCCAGGCCGCGTCGAGGATCTCGACCCGGTCCTCGTCAGAGGGATGGCTCGCCGAGTACGACCTCGTCGTAAGCGCCTCCTTCAGCGTATCGACGGCGCCCGGGCCACCGAGCAGCCCAGCGTAGAGATCGGCGATCACCTCGCCCAGCCATCTCTCGTTCCCCCAGGAGCCGAGGTAGACGCGTCCCTCCTCGGCAGCAAGCACCGGGAGCAGGCTGCTCGTGTCGCCCCGCGCGAGGTCCAGGTGATGCCCAAGCTCGTGGAACAAGGTCGCCCACGCCCATGGCTCTTCGAGGATGTTTCCCGGGCACAGGACCACCGGGAGCGGCAAGTCCGCAGGAGTGGCCTGCGCGAGCCACGCCGCAGGGACCCGCGAGCGCGGGACGTAGAGCGGGGAGTCGATCGGCTCCACCGCCAGGATGGGAGGCGGCACGGGTGCGTCGTCGCCTGCATGCGTGACCGCGTCGAGCAGGCAGCACTGTGCCCAACTGAACCATGTGGCTTGTTCGTCGAGCCAGTGGGATGGGCGGGTGATCCGCTCGAGGAGGCACAAGATCGAGTCGAGCCGCGACGCCTTGATCGCGGCGTTGGGCGCCTCCTTCGGAGCTTCATGCGTGTCGCCCGTCGCCTTCAGAGCCTCCTTCCAGGCGCGCTCCATGAGCTGCTTGTGCTCGGGAGGAGTGCGCACCATGTTCTGGAAGAGCACCTCGCCGCGGCGGCGCAGGCGCCGCAGCCGGTCCTCATGGTCGGCGGGGGTCATCGAATCGCCTTGTACGCCTCGACGAGCTTCGGCGCGAGGCGACGAAGAACGATCGGAGACTGGCCCGCCTGCTCCGCAACCTCGTTGCGGAATGCCTGCATCAGCGCTGGCAATGCTCCACAGCACGCCTGGATGTCCTGCGGGCGGATGCCCGCGCTGATCCTCGGCAGCCTGACGTACCACTGGATGCTGTCGCAGAGCTCCTTGGCCCTCGCGTCACTGAGGTCGGCGGGGAACTTCGTGATGAGGGCCTTTTCATCGGGGTGAGGCCAGGGGATCCGCTCGGTGGCCGCGAACACTCCCTCGACAACGGGAGTGCCCTGGTAAGCGCGCAACAGCTCCTCGACCGACGCAGCGACGGCCTCTACCGCCTGCTCGATGGCCGGGTCTTCCACCCCTGTGAGGAAGAGCTGACCGTCACAGCGCGTGTACCACTCTGTCCCCTGCGCGTTGACCACGTGCAGCCCTCCCGCGCTCCCGCTGTGATCGACCTCGCTGTGCAGCTCGTTGATGTGCCCGTCCTGGTCGTGGATGACCTTCACGAGCGCACCGGCGAGCTTCTCGTTCCTACCGCTCGCCTCGGCCCACTGGCGGATCTGCGCGGCGGGAGTCCGTACGTGACCGGCTGCGAACCCGTCCGTCAGGAAATGGTCGGCGAACCCATTGGTGTAGACCGCTTCTCTCCAGAGCAGCGATTTCGCTTCGCGGTCGGTCTCCTGGGCGGCCTGCGCCGCGAGCGCAAGCGCGGCCTCGTGCCACCGGACATATGCGAGCGCGTTATGCCACCCAAAGTGGCCGGTGTTCCGGAGCGCGAGCTCGGCGTACTGCTTCGCGTTCCACCATAGCGCCACGTTCTGATCGGGATAGGCGGTCCCGCGCTGAGTGGGGGACAGCTTGATCCAGGTCAGCTCGCGCTTGAACACCTCGAGCAGATCGCCCAGATCGTTGGGCTCCCAGAGCCAAGGCAACGGGGACGGTTGCTCGTTGAAGAGATCGGCAGGCGACTCGTAGAAATCCCCGGAGAACGCCACGATCTCCCCGTACGAGAGTTCCTCCTGCGCCTTCTTCCGCTTGAAAGGCCCGAAGGAGCCGACGCTCAACCGCTTCGTGGCCCGTGTGGCGCCCTCATAGCCAATCCAGAGGTGCTCGCCGCCCTCGAACGGCTTGGCGCCGGAGAGCACCTGGTCTCGGAAGGACAAGAATGCGCGCAGCGGATCGTCGGTGGTCATCGCTCTCCTCAGCCCCCTCTTTGCCTCGACTCTCAGCGAGTGGAGTCCGTTCGAACGTTCGTGCAGGGATTATACCGGTCCCTCATGTCGAAGTGACGGTGGAAGGAAGCCGGCTGTGGAGGCAGAGACGAGCCGCATCCGGATGAGTGTCCGGTGAGCCACGGAGATACTGCCCGTGTCTCCAGTAGTACCTGCGGGTGGGAGTTCCCAGGATGGGCGCAGGTTGGCCCAGGGTGGGCCCCCGTGGGGAGGCTGGATGCTGCGGCAGCTGCTGCTGTCCGATGTCGACACCTCCGGTCCGGAGGGCCGGGAGCGCTGGGCCCTGCTGGCGGCGGAGTTCCCCACCGTGGCCGTTCAACCCCTCGGCTCGGGGGCGGGCGCCCAGGTCCTCTGCCTGGACGTGCAGGAGTGGCTCAGCCCCGGCTTTGATCCCTCCTCTTGGGATCCGCGCGTCTTCTCGGCCGCGGACGTGGAGCGGCTCGCGCTGCACCTGGTGAGCGCCCGGGGTGAGCCGCTCGCGAACGCGGCGCTGGAGATCCTCACGCGCTATCAGGGGCTCATCGGCCGGCGCAATGCAGCCTCCTCGGGGGCGGTGTTCGACCAGATCCTCGCACGCCACAGGGCCCTGCATGATCTGAACAAGCCCCTGGTCCGCGCGGACTACCAGCATGCGTTAGACGCGTGGCAGTGGGTGCTGCGGCTGGAGCCGGAGGCGGACCTGGCCGTGCAGGTGGCGGCGCTCTTCCACGACGTGGAGCGGCTGCTCTCGGAGGCGGACGCCCGGATCGAGCACAAGGCGGAGAACTACCAGCTCTTCAAGGACACCCACGCGGCGCTTGGCGCGGAGCTCACCTGCTCGCTGCTGGAGGAGCTGGCGGTGGACGCGGATACGTGCGAGCGGGTGCGCTGGCTCATCACCCGGCACGAGCAGCCCGGCGGGGACTCCGCGCTCGCGCTGCTCAACGACGCGGACGCCTTGTCGTTCTTCTCGCTCAACTCCTCCGGCTTCATCCGCTACCCGGACAAATTCGCCGACTTCTGCGCACGCAGGGTCCGCCGCTACGCCTGAGGCCTCGCCGGACTACCGCTTCTTCACCTTCTTCCCGGCGTTCGTCGCGTCGGCCGTGAGGCTCATGACGGTGTAGAGGTTCATCATGTACGTGTTGTTCTCGGGGTCGAGCTCCGCCGCCTTCTGGAAGAGCTTCGTGGCCCGCGCGTAGTCCTTCCGCTGGTTCAGCACGATCATCCCGAGCCGGTTGTAGAGGGGCGCGGGCTTGGGGAGCTGGGAGACGCCCTGCTCGAGCACCTCGATGGCCTCCTCGATCTTTCCGCTCCGCTCCAGCTGCACGGCTCGCTGGACAATGCCATCCGTGGGCTCCGCGCTCTTCTGGCGGGGCCCCGCCACCCCTGGGCTCTGGCTCGCTTCCTTCCCTGGAGCCTTCTCGGGCACAGGGGGATTCGTGGGCACCGGTGGAGATGGCCGACTGCTGGCCTGAGCCGGTGCCTTGCCGGCCGCGGGCTTCGCGCTCGGCGCGTCCACCACTCTCTTCGAGGCGGGAACTGGCTTCGGCTGCCCGCTCGTCAGCTCGGTGAACTCCCGCTCGCACAGGGACTCGAAGATGGCGTGCAGCTCCACCTCGGCCAGGTTGGTGATGAGAGAGAGATCCGCGATCGAGGTCCGGCCATCCACGAGGGAGAGCACGTAGGCCTCGAACGGGTTGAGCGGCTTCTCCGCGAAGCCAGACAGGTCGCCGATGATGATCGGGATCTGCTTGGAGCTCGCCGGATCCCTCGCGTACGCGGAGGCCCGGGTCTTGTCATGGTGCGGAGAGGGAGGCACCTCGCCGGTGCTCTTGCTCTCGGGCACCGAGAGCAGCGCCCGCACCAGGGACACGTTGTCCCGCTGCTGCAGCTCCTCCGCGCTGCGGACGAGGAGCAGCTCGCAGCGAGCGCACTGGAAGTCGTCCGAGGAGACCGGCGCCCCGCAGTGGGGACACGCGTCGTCGTCCGGCATGTGCTCGAAGGCCTGGTGGTCCGCGTAGTAGTGCTTGCGGATCGCCGCCCGGATCGTTCGCCGCACCGCCACGAAGGGCAGCACCTGCTTCACACCCGCCGTCCGGGCGATCTCCTCGATGGCCCGCTGCCTCTGCGGCTCGGCGATGGCTACATACAGCACCCCCGCCTCGTCCAGGCGCAGCGGCATGAAGTCGAACCCCTCCGCCAGCCGGACCGGAATCCGCTCGATCAGCGCGGGCTCGATCTTCGCCTGCGAGAGCTTGGCGGTGGACACGAAGCGCGTCTTGAGCTCCTGGGCGAGCAGGCGCAGCACCGGGGTCTCGTCCAGCCCCAGCCGCACCAGGCACTCGCCGAGCTTCTGCCCCGTGGCCTTCTGCCGTTCGAGCGCCCGAGCCAGCAGCTCCGGCTTCAGGACCCCCTCCGAGACCAGCTGCTCCCCGAGTTTGCGCGCCATGCCTTGATTCAAGGACAGCGGGGAGGCTGCCGTCTACCCGCTTCGGCACGCTCACTCTCCCCGGTCCGTTGAGCATTCGACCGCAGGGGAACGGCCGGGGTATTGTCTGCCCCACACCGGGGGTCATACGTGTTCGAAAGATTTTCAAGAAGCTGGAAGCTCGCCAAGGCGAGCGCGGCCGTGCTGAGCGCTGACAAGGAGCTGGTCGTCTTTCCGATCATGTCGGCCGTGATGCTGGTGCTCGTCACCGTGGGGTTCGCTCTGCCCATCTTCATGACGGAGAACGCCCAGGGGATGTTGGAGGGCGCTGGCTCCTACGTCGTCGCGTTCCTCTTCTACCTGGTGTCGTACTTCGTCATCTTCTTCTGCAACTCGGCGCTGGTGGGGGCGGCGATGATCCGCCTGCGCGGCGGCGATCCCACGGTGGCGGATGGCTTCCGCATCGCCGCCAGCAAGGCCGGCACCATCTTCGGCTACGCGCTCATTGCAGCGACCGTGGGCATGATCCTGCGCGCGATCCAGGAGCGCGCTGGGTTCATCGGCAAGATCGTCGTGGGGCTCATTGGCATGGCCTGGAACCTCGCCACCTTCCTCGTGGTACCGGTGCTCGTGGTGGAGGACGTCAGCCCCATCGAGGCGGTGAAGCGGAGCACGGCCCTGCTCAAGAAGACGTGGGGCGAGCAGGTGATTGGCGGCTTCTCCATCGGTGCGATCTTCGCGCTGGCCGCCTTCCTGCTGATCCTGGTCTTCGTGCCCCTGCTGATCCTGGCCTTCATGTCCAAGTCCGGAGTAGTCATCGGGCTGGCCATCGGCGGCTTCATCGTCTCCCTGCTGCTGCTGTCGCTGGTGAACGCGACGCTCTCGGGCATCTACACCGCGGCGCTGTACCGCTACGCGGCCGAGGGCAACGTCAGCCCGGGCTTCGAGGCCGAGATGGTGGAGGGCGCGTTCCGCCCGAAGCGCTGAGGCCGGACGCCCGCGTAGATGCCGGAGAGGGGCGCTTCGTCCTCGAGAGCGACTCCCCGGACCCGCCGTGAGGGGGCACCCCCTCACCTCGCTGCAGCTCAGCGAGTGCCCGCGTCCGAGGGAGTGCCCGCGTCCGGCTTCGAGCCGGGCTTTCGCAGCGGACAGGCCGCCACCGCTCCCTCGGGATCGATCGCGTCCTTGCCGGACTCCACCTTGAGGATCTTCCGCCCCTCGCCGATGACGAAGGTGTAGCGCTGCGCGAAGGACACCACCGGTGTCTTCACGTCGTACTCCTTCACCACCTTCCCCTCGGGATCGGGGATGAAGGCGAACGGGGCCTTCAGCTCTTCCTTGAACTTCTTCAACGTCGCCGCGTCATCCATGGAGACGGCCAGGACCTGGCCGTTGAGCCTCTCGATGTCCGCGTACCGATCCCGGTACGCCGAGAGCTCGCGGGTTCAACCCGGTGTGAAGGCCTTGGGGAAGAACGCGAGGATGACGGGGCCCTGCTTCACCAGCTCCGACAGCGTGTGCTTTCTGCCGTCGGTGTCCGTAACGGTGAAGTCCGGAGCCGTGTCGCCTGCTTGAGGGACGGCACCCGAGAAGAAGCCCGACACCAGAATAGGTAGGAGCATGGCCTCGGTCTTACTGGCCCGCCGACCCGCAAGGCAAGGCTCCCGGCACCGGCTGTGTCACTTACCTGCCATGCGCGCCCACACCGCTCCGGCGGCCTCGCGCGCCTGATCCGCCACCACCATCGGGTTCACCGACAGCGGCCGGCGTGCCCAGATGCGCCAGATCCCATCCACCATGACCGCCTCCACGTGGCGTGCGCCCAGCCCGAACACCACATGCCAGGCCAGGTTCTCCACCGTGAGCGGCGTGGCCGGCAGGTAGTCCAGGATGAGCAGATCCGCCAGCGCCCCCTCGCGCAGCGGCCCCACCTGCAGGCCGAACGCCTGGGACACCAGCCGATGCCCGTTGGCCAGGTAGCGCAGCACGTCAATGGGCTGCCCGGCCTCGCGCGAGCGGAGGTAGGCCGCCTGGGCCTCCGCGAAGAGATCCGCGGACAGCCCGTCCGCCCCCAGCGTCGCCCGGGCGCCGAACTTCAGCGCCGGCGCATACCCCACCTCGAGCCGCTGGTTGGAGCGCGGCGTGTGCACCAGCCACGAGCCCGTGCTGATCACCTGCGCCAGATCCGCCCAGCCCAGGTGCCCCGCGTGCGCCACCAGGCTCTGGGGCGACAGCAGCCCCGCCTCCAGCAGCCGCGCCACCGGAGCGCTGCCATGCCGCTCCACCGAGAGCTTCTCGTCCAGCGGATCCTCGGCCAGCGGCACGTGCAGCCCCGTCTGGGTGGAGCTCACCGCCTCCTTCAGGCCCTGCAGCGCGTCGCTGCCCAGGGTGAACGTCTGACTGGCGCCCACCTGCCCCCGGAAGCGCCCCTTCGCCTTCTTCGCGAAGGACACCGCCTCCTCCAGCCCCTCCTCGCGCCCCAGCGCTCCCGCGCGATCCGTCACCGCGTAGGAGAGCACCCCCCGCACACCTACCTCATGGAGCCCACGCGCCACCCGCGTCAGCGAGCCGAGGATCTCCTTCGGAGAGGAGTGCAGATCAAACACGGTGGTGGTGCCGCACTGCAGCGCCTCCAGGCCGCCCGCGGTGGCCGCCACCTGCACCGCGTCCAGATCCAGCGCGCCCTCGTAGCGCCAGCGGACCTTCTCGAGCGCCTCCTGGTAGCTGTCCAGGGTCGGCTCGGGCATGCCGCGGCCCAGCGACATGTGCAGCCGGTGGTGCGCGCTCACCAGGCCCGGGAAGACGAGCTTGCCCGACAGCACCACCACCTCGTCCTCCGGCTGGGGCTGGAGCTCGGGCCCACGCGCCACGACGCGCGCGTCCTCAATGCGGAGATCCACCCGCTCGACGGTGGCCGGCTCCAGCTCGACGACATTTCCACCTTTGAGGACGATGCCCAACGTCACTCCCCGGCTACGGAAAGACTCGCTGGGACGTTACCACCCCAGCCCCCTGGTAGGTCCAAGGGCCCTCAGCGCGCTGCCACCGGAGGAGCGGCCACGGGCTCCGCGGGAAGGGCCGCGCTGCCGCGGCGCAGCTTCACCACCTCGGCCGTCACCACCACGCTGCTGGGCAGGGGGAAGATGAAGAAGATGGCGCCCAGCACCTGCTGCACCGGGAGGTACTGCGTCTGCCGGAAGCGTACGTTGATGGCGCCGTCCCCTCCCATCTGCTGGATCTGGGGAACGAGGACGTCCTTCAGGCCAGCCTCGATGTCCGTGCCCACCACGTCCACGAAGCCGAACAGCAGCACGCCGGCGCGCGTGGCCTGCACCATGCCGAGCGACTCGTAGGGCTCCGGGATGTCCCCGGCGGAGACGAAGATGTCCTGGCCGCTCCGGTCCGAGGGCACGGAGGCGGTGTTGATGACGGTGCAGCCGGTGAGGGCCGCGAGACTGAGGGCGAGCAGAAGACGCATCGAAGGGGTCCTCATGGAGCGGAGATGAACTGGATCACTTCACCGGTGACGATGACCGAGCGGTTGCGAGTCTTGATCTCGCCCCTGCCTTGGGCGGCGCTGGACACGCTCCCGGCGAGATCGGAGATGCGCTCCACCTCGGTGGGCGGGTTCTCGTCAATGAACTCGATGTGGATGACGCCGTCGCCGCCCATGCGGGCGGCCACCTGGGAGAGCGTGCCGCGAATGGTGCCGTCCAGGCCCGCCTCGCCCACATCCGAGAAGCCGGCCACGGTGACGCCGTAGCCCGTCACCTGGGCGAAGCCGAGCGTGCGGTACGGTCCGGGCGCGGTGCCGGTGCTCAGGAACATGCCGCGGGCGTTCTCATCAGGCGGCCGGTTCGACAGCGGCGAGCCACGCACCGTGGCGCCGCAGCCCGTGGCCAGGACCAGGGGAATGAGGAGCAGGAGTCTCAACAGGGTCTCTCCAGGAAGGGGGTCAGGGTTCAGGGCGCTGCGCTCGCGGCCATGCCCGGGGGCTGGGCGCCGGCCTCGAGCTTCACCACCTCGCCGGTGATGGTGGCCTCGCTCGGCAGCGGGGCGAAGAAGAGGATCGCGAAGAGGATGCGGGTGGCCAGCGCGTACTGCGTCTGCTGGAAGCGCACGTTGATGATGCCGTCGCCCCCCATCATGCGGACCTGGGGCAGCAGCTGCTCGTCCAGATCCCCCTGGAGGTCCGTGCCCGCCGGATCCGCGAAGCCGAACACGATCACCCCGCGGCGCGTTGCCTGCACCACGCCCAGGCTCTTGTAGGGGCCCTTCAGATCCGAAGTGGTGACGAACACATCCCGTCCCCGGGACACGTCTGGCGCCACCGCCACATCCACGGTCGTGCACCCACCGAGTGCGACGAAGACTCCGACGACGCCCAGGAGCAATCCCAGCCGACCAGCCATGCGCTTCACCCTCCATTGCCGAGGACCGGTAGCGTGGGGTGGGAAACACGAGGGGGCAAATTTCCTGCCTTCCCGCCTTCTCTGCCGCCAACCAGGCAGCAAATCGCCAGAGGGAGGTAGGAGGCGGGCCCTCCGAAACGTAGACTGGGCCCGCTGTGGGCGCTCCTGAACAGAACCCCTATTGGCTGGGTCGCTACCGCCTGAGCGCGCGCATCGCGACGGGGGGCATGGCCGAGGTGTACCTGGGGCGCCGCATCGACGAGGACGGCCAGCGCGGCCAGGCGGTGGCGGTGAAGCGGCTGCTGCCCCACCTCGTGTCGGATCGGCGCATCGTCCAGATGTTCCTCAACGAGGCGCGCATCACCGCGCAGGTGCACCACCCCAACGTGGTGACCATCCTCGAGCTGGGGATGGAGGACACCGAGCCCTTCATCGCCATGGAGCTGCTGGAGGGGCGCTCGTTCGCGGAGCTGCGCGCCGAGGCGGCCGAGCGCGGCCAGCGCGTCCCCCTGGGCGTCACCCTGCGCGTCCTGGTGGATGCGTGCCGGGGCCTGGACGCCGCCCACCGCGCCGTGGATGAGGCGGGCCGGCCGCTGCGCATCGTCCACCGCGACTTCACCCCGGACAACGTCCACGTGGGCGTCAACGGCTCCATCAAGGTCATCGACTTCGGTATCGCCAAGGCGGAGACGCTGGGCTCCGGCACCGAGCCCGGCACGCTCAAGGGCAAGTTCTTCTACATGTCGCCGGAGATGATCGTCGGCAAGCCGGTGGATCACCGCGCCGACATCTTCGCCGCCGGGGTGATGCTCTACGAGCAGCTCTGCGGCCGGCGGCCCTTCACCGGGCTCAATCCTGAGGAAGTGCTGACGCGGATCGCCGAGGGACGTCCCAAGCCCCCCACCGCGTTTGATCCCTCGGTGCCCAACGCCCTGGAGCACATCTGCCTCACGGCGCTCCACCGGGATCCGGACTCGCGCTTCGAGTCGCTGCAGATGTTCACCGAGGCCATTGAGAGCGTGGGCGGCGCGGCCGAGGTGGCCACCCCCGAGGGGGTCGCGGCCTACGTGGAGCACCTGTTCCCGCTGGACCGTGATCCCAAGCGCCAGGCGCTGCAGCGCGCCCGCTCCGCTGATCCGTCCGACTCCGGTTCACAGGGGGGCCGGCCGCCCATGGATCTGGCACGGCCTTCCCAGGGGGCTGTGGGCGCCGCGCGCTCTGGGAAGACTCCGCCTCCTTCCGCGAAGAGCTCGCCTCCCAAGGCGAAGGCCGTGGATTCCACTGCGAAGACCTTGCCGCCAGGGCCCGCCATGCTCCCTCCGGAGCCGGCCACGATGCCCGCCACCGCTGCGGCCTCCCCTCCCCGAGGCCGTCTGTGGGCCGTGGTTGCCGCCGTGCTGGTCCTGGCCGCGGGTGGCGGTGGCGCGGCCTGGTGGCTGATGCGCCCGGGTGCGCTCCCGGCCAAGCGGATCGCCGCCGCCGAGGCCACTTCCACGGGCGAGGAGCGGAAGTCGGCCCTGAGGGGGCTCGAGCAGGACGAGCGCGCCACCGCCCGGGAGCTGGCCCGAGCTGGCGCACTGCTGCTGGAGGCGGGCGCGCACGACGCTGCGCTCGACCTGGCCGAAGCCTTCACACGACGCTTCCCCAAGGACGTGGAGGCGCACCTGCTGGCCGCGCGGGCCGCCACCGAGCTCCGGCAGGGCAAGCGGGCCGAGCGCGCCCTCGAGGAGGCCACCGCACTGGCCCCTGGGAATGTGCGCCCCCTGCTGGCCATGGCCGAGCTGCGCGAGCGCCAGGGGGACATGCCCGGAGCGCTCGCCGCGCTCTCCAAGGCGTACGAGAAGCGCCCGAAGGACGCGCAGATCGCTCCGCGGTACGGGCGGCTGCTCTCCCACAGCGGGAGGCTGGACGAGGCCTCCGAGGTGCTCGGTGCCTGGACGCGAGACCACAACGACGCGGAGGCCCTGGCGGAGCTGGCCTTCGTGCGCTACCGCCAGGAGCGCGTGGAGGACGCGAACTCACTGCTCAAGCGCGCCCTCAAGAAGGCCCCGAAGCTCGCCGTCGCGCACTACTACCTGGGCGCCGTCCTCTTCCGCCAGGGAGACACCGCGGGCGCCGAGCGCGCCTACCGCGAGGCGGAGCAGCTTGCCCCGGATGATCCGCGTGCGCTCGCCGCACGCTGCCAGCTGCATGCCCGCCAGGGCAAAGAGGCCGTCGTGGCCGAGGTGAAGCGAGAGCTGGCCTCGCGCTTCCCAGACCGCGCCGAGGCGCTGGCGGCGCAGTGCACGGCGAGGGATTGACGGGCACCTGGCTGCATGGCCGTAGGCTACTCACCGGCACGGCGAGGGTTCTGGATAGCGAGTTCGATTCCCGCCGCCTCCAAGCAGAGCAACCCGCTGCTCTCCGCCGCGACTCTGCTTGAACACAGCCAACCACCCGTGTGACATGCCTTGATGAAGTGCTCTATTCTTGGTGCCCCCCGTAGAAAGGTGGTGGAATCTGGCCAGGAAGACCGGCAGAACACTCGCATGGAGTATTGCTCTCCTGCTACCTCTGAGCGGAGGTGGCACTACTCCCACCCCTCCACCCCCTACGCGGAAGTGGGTCGGCCCAGAGATCCCCAACCTCGCTGGTGGAACGGTTCAGGCGACCATCTACTACGGGCCGTGGCAGTGCCGCCAAGAGTGGCTGAACGACTGCCAAGCCAAGTGCTCCTCACAAGGTTACAAGTTGATGGGATGCATATGGCTGGCCGACATTAAAACCGACACGACGACGCGGTTTCTTGGCTCTCCTGCATCTGCGGGCGGACGTCTGGCCATCAAACACTGCTGCTGCGATTACCCTGTCGCAACAGACCAGGAACAAAGGCGCAGAGCCTGGAAGAATGGAACAGACGCCTTTCGGCGGAAGTGGGCCAGGGAATTCGGGCAGTGGCCAACTGATCCCAATGGGGAGAACTGGCCAGGCCACCATCTCCGAGACATCAGACATGGCGGTGACCCACTGGCGGATGGCAACGTGCTGCCCGCACCGTCAGACACCCATCTCGTGATCAACTCGGCCTATATCGCTTGCTACTCCGGAAAAGGAGACTGGAACAAAGCGGGGCCTTACTGGCCTTATACGGACTGAATTTCATGCTAATGGAAAATCTGCTCGCAGAGATCTCCCTTCATCACTTTCCCAGTCCTCCCGCTTCCCCTGAGCAGATTGAGGCGTTTGAGAGGCAGCAAGGGTGGCGCCTGGATCTGGATCTGCGCGCATTCTACCTCCACTGCAATGGGGCGACGCTCTTCCAGAGACCAAACTCTCCTTGCCGATTCCGCGCGTTGTCCCAAATCCGCCGGGCCCGCGTCGATATGCGCAGCTCAGACACTGACGAGTGGGGTCCCCCCTCCTGGTATGTCATCGCTGATCTCCCCGATAGCGATCGCATCATCATTGATGTGAGCACACCTCTCAACGATCGCTACCCCATCATTGACGGCTTCCATGAAGCCGCGTTGGGTCCGGAGGAGTGTAAGCGCATTGCAGACACCTTCTCTCAGTTCCTTGAGCAGATGCTGCGTCATAAAGGACGAGCGTTCTGGTTAGCTCCTCCCGCAGACTGAGCCTGCCCTGAACTTGCTATAATACTACAGCAGTAGATGGGAAGACCTGATGGGTAGTCCTGTTGAGCCAACATAGGAGAGGCGAGCACCGCGGCGGCCTCCGTGTCCAGCTCACTCAGCATCGAGTCCGGGGCCGAGGAGGCCTGCTCCAGCGCCACCTCCAGGTCCGTGATGACGGCGCGCTCGAGCTCGCGGGCCTGGCGCAGGACGGGATCCTGGATGGCAGCCAGGCGCTCAGCCAGTACCGCCAGCTCCCAGATCCTGGAGCGCGGATCTTCAGCGACGCGGCGCACCGCGCGGAAGGCCTCGTGCCGATCCTTCAGCGACACCAGGGCACGCACGCGCAGCGCCAGGTCTTCCACGGACTCGGGAGCGTGCCCCAGCGCCTGATCGAGCAGAGCCAACGTCTTCTTCGGATAGCCATCCGCGAGCCATTCGCGGGCCAGCACGCGCATCGCGCCAGCGGAGTCCGGGAAGCGGGTCAGCACCTGCTCGTAGGCACTCCGCCGCTTCTCCAGCGGCTGGGACCGGGCGTACAGGAGGGCCTTCTCGGCGGAGCCCTGTCTCGGAGGGCAAGCTGGGTGGTCAGCGCGTGGGCCTCCTCGGTCTTGCTTCCACTCAGCCTCAGGCAGGGAGCAGTCGCCGGAACCCGTGCCCGAGCACGATGAGCATGAAGACCGCGTTGCGCGCAATCAGCCCTGGCCAGAACAGGGGCAGCGGCCCGGAGCGCTCCGGAGCTCCCTCCGAGGGGAACTGCCGCGCCAGCCGCTCGGCCAGCCGCTCCATCCACCCCACGGTGCGAGGCCACTCCACAAGCCCTGCGAGCCACTCGGGGGGAATCGCGCCCACCCCCGCCGTGGCGCCCACCAGCGCGCCAACGATCGCGCCTGTGGTGTCCGTGTCCCCGCCGAGCCGGACGATCTCCTCGATGGCGCGCCGGAAGTCTCCCGGGTGGCGCAGCCACACATAGAGCACCGCGGGGACCGTGTGGAGCACGAAGCCGGACACCCCGTGGGAGCGCCCGAACCTTCCCGCCATCCGCCGGGCCGGCTGGGTTTTTCTTTGTCCCACGCCTACCCCAGCCGCCTTCCCAGGAGGGGCGCGGCAGGGGCCTGGCTCTCTTGGCTGGCTGTGGCGGCTTGAGCTTCAACACCCCGCGCTCTGGGGCGGCCCTCGCGCAGGGGCCAGGTGCGCACTCGCCGTGGGCAACCCGCTCCGCCTCGCGGAGAGCGGATCCTCGACATGGCCCCGCTGGGGATGCCGGGGGAGGAGGATCGCTCGCTGGAGGCCATCTCGCGCTCGGAGGCGGTGCGCCTGTTCGTCCAGCGAGCGCAGGCGGCGCGCGGGAGCTTCGCGCTGACGGAGGCGGACGCGCCGCTGGTGGCCGACATCGTCCGGCGGCTGGACGGGATTGCCCTGGCCATCGAGCTGGCCGCGGCGCGGACGGCGCTCCTGGGGGTGGGGCAGATCCGGGATCGCTTGTCCAAGCGCTTCGAGCTGCTGCGCAGCGGGCAGCGGGATGCGGTGGCCCGGCAGGCCACCCTGCGCGGCGCGATCGACTGGTCGTGGAACCTGCTGGACGTGACCGAGCAGGTGGTGCTGGCACAGTGCTCGGTGTTCCGTGGAGGGTTCGCATTGGAGGCTGCCGAGCAGGTGCTCGCGCCCGCGCCCGGTGGGCCGGATGTGCTGGAGATCGTCCAGGCGTTGCGCTCGCTCGTGCTCCCGAGGGTGACGGTTTTGGCAAAGTCGGAGGGACTTCGAACATAGGTAGGTAAGATCGGCAGCAAAGCCACGCACGAAGCGTACGCTCGTAGTCCCTGGCCGAGTTGCGCGGCGAGAAGGCTCCCGACGACGCGCTGGCCCGCGAGCTGGGCGCGATGGGGCTGCTCTGAGTCAGCGCGCGCGCCGGTAGTGCATGGCGACCGCGCCGCTGCGGAGCGGCTTCGCCGAGACCAGCTCGAGCCGTCGCGTGCTGGGCAGCCCGCTCTGGTACAGGGTCGGGC
>NZ_DASPHO010000501.1:0-5114 GCF_035629615.1 Hyalangium sp.
GCTGGGACTGGAGCACCCGCTGGTTGCCAAGAGCCTGACCGGAATGGGCGCTGTGCTCCAGGCCCAGGGGGACGGGGCGGAGGCCCTGCGGAGCTTCCGGCGTGCGCTGGAGGTGAGAGAGAAGAGTCTGGGACCGGAGCACGTGGCCGTGGCCGAAAGCCTGGACGGAATTGGCACGGTGCTCAATGACCGGGGGGATTACGCGGAAGCCCTGAAGTATTTCCAGCGTGAGCGGGTGATCGCCGAGAAGGCGGTGGGCCCGGAGCACCCCATCATGGCCAGAAGCCTGAGCAACATGGGCTTTGTGCTCCATTCTCAGGGGAACTACGTGGGGGCCCTGGAGCTCTTGCGGCGTGCGCTGGAGGTGAGAGAGAAAGTGTGGGGTCCGGAGCACCCGGACGTGGCCGATTCGCTGGACGACATCTGCATGGTGCTCAATGCCCTGGGAGACTCCGAGGGGGCCCTGGCGCAGTGCCGGCGTGCGCGGGCGATCACCGAGAAGGCGTTGGGGCCGAAGCACCCAAGGCTGGCGAGCATCCTGAGCAACATGGGCCGTGCGTTCCAAGCCCAACGCGACTACATGAGGGCCCTGGAGCACTTGCTGCCTGCGCTGGCGATCGCCGAGACGGCGTGGGGGCCTGAGCACCCGAAGGTGTTCATCACGCTGAACAGCGTTGGCATTGCGCTCAAGGGCCAGGGGGACTACGCAGGGGCGCTCAAGCATTATCGGCGTGCGCAGGCGATCACCGAGAAGGCGTTCGGGCCTGAGCACCCGGATGTGGCCGTTGCGCTGAACAACATAGGCATGGTGCTCGCCGTCCAAGGGGACCCTGCGCGGGCGCTGGATCACTACTGGCGTGCGCTGGCGATCACCGAGAAGGCGTTGGGCTCGGAGCATCCGGATGTGGCCACCGTGCTGACCAACATCGGCGGTGCGCTCGCCGATCAAGGAGAGCATGCGCGTGCGCTGGCACTCTATCAGCGTGCGCTGGCGATGACCGAGAAGGCGTTGGGCCCGGAGCACCCGCAGGTGGCCACCACGCTGGCCAACATGGGCACTGTGCTCGAAGCCCAAGGAGAGCGTGCGCGGGCGCTGGCTCTCTACCAGCGCGCGCTGGCGAGCATGGAGACGGTGCTTGGGAAGGAACATCCTGTGACTCAAGCCCTGCGCTCCCGTCTCGGATCGATGCTACCTCGCCAGGAAGCACCGCCACGCCCCCCTCAGGGACTTTCGGGCCCACCTTCGACTTCCAGCAGTCCGTGAGCACGATGGTGACGTAGTCGAGGGTGCCTTGCCCCAGCTCCAGCTCGGCATCCAGGAACGCGGGCATCCCCGAGGGCTCCGGAGCGCAGGGGCCGAGGAGGGCCGCTGACAGGTGGCTCCACACCCTTCCGTGCATACCGCAACGTGGCGAGACCCTCTCACCTCGAAGCGAGCCCGCGATGGCTGTGGCCAAGACTCTCCTATAACGGTACAGGGCCCTCATGAAGATCAACATCCAGAAAGCCCCAACCCGCCTCGGCAGTGGCTATCCAGCGCCGTTCGACAAGCCCTGCTTGGACCGGAAGCGTGTGCGACTGGGCGCGGCGGCGGGGCTGACACAGTTCGGTGTGAACCTGCTCCACCTGCAGCCGGGCACCTGGTCCAGCCAGCGTCACTGGCACATGCGCGAGGACGAGTTCATCTACGTCGTCTCTGGCGAGGTGGTTCTGGTGACGGACGAGGGCGAGGAAGTGCTTCGCGCGGGCGACTGCGCCGGCTTTCCCCACGGCGCTCCGAATGGACACCACCTGCAGAACCGCTCCACCCGTGAGGCGATCATCCTGGAGGCCGGCACCGACGATCCGCAGGACAAGGCCGAGTATCCGGACATTGACTTGCGCGCGACGCCCGACGGCTACGAGCACAAAGACGGCACGCCCTACCCGAAGGCCGGACAGACGTGATCGCAGCGGGTCCGCGCGTTGGAAGACGACCCGAACCCGGAACTGACACGTCGGTTCCGGCTCGCTGACACGTCAGCGCCCATCCGGTTTCTCACCTCCTGGAGCGCTCGCCGAGAGAGGGGGTGCACCATGCCTGCGGTACAGGGATTGCAGGGGAGAAGGACTGATGCGAAGTTAAACTCCCCACCCGGAGGTAGGCATGTCTGTCACCAGAGACCCCTCGCAGCAGGTTCTCTCCATCCCATCCGACTCGCTGACGGCTGTCCATCACCCCACGAGTGAGCAGGAGATCATTCAGCTCGTTCAGCGAGCTGCCTCGAACCACCTGCCAGTCCGGGTCATCGGCTCAGGCCATTCCGTGGCGGAGTCCATCCTGTCCCCGGTGCCGGATGCCATCAACATCTCGCTGGATCAGTACAGGGAGGTCACCTTCAACGAGGACGGGACGGTCACGGTCCAGGCCGGATGCTACCTGGGGCTGAAGGCGCCCGAGAAGTGGGAGAACACGTTCTTCTACCAGCTGGATCAGAAGGGGCTGGCCGCGCCGGACATGGGAGGGATTACCCACCAGGCCGTGGGGGGATTTACCACCATGGGGTGCTCGGGTGGCTCGCTGAAGTACGCCTATACCGATAGCATCGTCCGTCTCTCTCTCGTTGATGGCCAAGGGGTGGTGCGCTCGTACAGCCGAGGGAAGGACCCGGAATTCGAGGCCGTGGTCGTCTCCATGGGGCTCATGGGCGTCATCTCCACGGTGACCTTCAACCCCGACAAGGGCTTCAACATCATCGGCGACGAGACGTGCTACTCCCTGGCTGACGTCAACTGCCCCATCGACTTCCTCGGGCCTGGCGCGCCCGGCAAGCCCTCGCTGGAGCAGTTCCTGCGCCAGACGGAGTACACCCGTCTGCTGTGGTGGCCGCAGAGGGGGGCCAATCGCATGGTCGTCTGGAAGGCCCGGCGCATGGAGGCGGCGGACTACAACGAGACGACGGGATCCCCTGAGGACTTCAAACCCAAGCCCTACCGTGAGTTCCCGATCATCCTCGGGTCTCAGATTCCGGCACAGGTTGCCGCGTCCTTGTTCTACCAGCTGTCCGCTGGCTGGCCCACGCTGCTCAAGGCGTGCGTCTCGGACGAGAATCTGCGCAACCTGCTCACGGCGATCATCACGGATGTCTACGAGGAGTGCATCCTGCCCTTCGTGATCAACCTCTTCGCTCCCCTCTACCAAGGGGACTCGACTCCACCGGCCCCCTCCCTCTCGGAGGTTCCAGCGGGCGTGTTCTCGGACGAGGTTCGCGTCGTCGAGCTTGCGCGGAATACGGGTAACAAGCCCATGCAGGGAGCCGCTTCGCTGGGTTCCTCGGGACGGCGCGCGGCCGGAGGTCCGATCCTCCGACTGCGAAGCCCGGATGCCGAGACCTCGGCGGACATGACCCGCGTCACGTCGGTCCCGATCGATCTCTGGAAGGATGTGCTGGCCAGGATGCCGGGGGTGAGCTCCCACCTTCCCAGGCTGCAGTCCCTGCTGAGCAATCATGGGCTGAAGCTGCCTCGCTACTACCACCTCCACGTCCCGAGCGAAGTCCTGCAGAGCCTTCAGGCGGCGGCGGATGGGACCCCGCCCCAGGATCCGACAGGCAAGCAGACGTTCTGGGACTCCTGGTACAGCAGTCTGCCGATGGACAACGATGTCTCTGATTTCTTGATGCCCACCGAGTTCACCGAGCTGTGGATCCCCATCGAAAAGACGCAGGCGGTGATGAACACACTGCATGACTTCTATCGCAAGGGCGGGCTCGGAGCCACGGGCTCCTTCTCCTGCGAGATCTACGCGGCCAAGGCCAATGACCTCTGGCTGAGCCCTGCCTACAAGCAGGACGTGCTCCGCGTGGACGTGTTCTGGTTCCACGACCTCTTCCGGGACGAGAATGCCCTCAAGGCGTTCTATCAGCAGTACTGGGATCTGCTGGCGAACTACAGCTTCCGCCCGCACTGGGCCAAGTACCTGCCGGGGGATAACTACCTGGATCCTGGATTCCTGCCGACGCTGTACCCCATGTACAAGCCATTCCTGGCGCTGCGCGAACAAATGGATCCCAAGCAGATCTTCGTCACCGACTACTGGCGCCAGGCCCTCGGCATCCCCGCGCTGAAGCCGTAGCAGCAGTTGCTCAGAGGCACAGGCCTCCTGCCGCGCCCTCAGGGGAGGGCGGCCTGGGCAGGAGGCTGGAGTGCGTCCGGCGGCGGGTTCGATTCCCGCCGCATCCAAGCAGCAAAGGGCCTCGTGGCGCCACTCAGGTGCCACGGGGTTTTCTTTTTCGCCCGACGTCGCCCCGAGCCCAAGAGGAGCCGACCGCTCCATAGACGCGCCGAGCAGCCGCTGGAGGAGCGCCGCCTTCATTGACTGCTTCAGAGTCGGCCATGAACGCCCGAGCATCGCGGCAGTGGTGTCGATGCCAGCCTGTCCCATGCGCCCCGGCTGCTCTCCAAGCGGGAGGGGGCTGCGGTGTCACACCCGAACACTCCCGCCCTCTGCCCGCTGCGGGGTGCGCTCCGGCCACCCCTCGTGAAATGCGAGGCCCGTGCCCACACTCACCGGCAAGGGCTGCTGGGTGAGCTCCTGGGCGGCGAGCCAGGGAAGGGAGACAGGCGATGGGAGCCAAGAAGAAGCAACACGGAGGGCAGAAGGGACGGCCGGCGCGCAGCACGCCCTCGGGCCGCAGGGGCGGGCCGCCGTCCGTTGCCCCCTTGGCCTTCGATCCGTTCACCCCGGGCAGCGAGCACCCGGAGTGGGTGAGGAAGAACTTTCCCGAGTATGTCGAGCATCGGCACGAGAGCCTCGTGCGCAGCGTCCGCACGATCGAGAGCCGAGGGAGCCTCATCACCATCACCACGGCGTACGAGGTGAGGGTGGATGGGCGTCTCGTCACGCTGCACATGATGGTGGACGAGCAGGGGCTGCTCTGGTCGCACCTGTGTCCCTATCTGTCCTTCGCGTCGGCGACGGAGCTCGTGCGCCACCTGCTCGAGCGCCTGCCGCACCTGTTCGAGTCAGGCCACGCTGGCCATGACCACCCGCATCCCGCTCCCGGACCTGGAGGTGTTCGATGATCCGCCGGAACATCCTCGCCGATGAGGGCCTCAGGCAGCAGTTCATCGAA
>NZ_DASPHO010000502.1:0-3330 GCF_035629615.1 Hyalangium sp.
GTGCGAGACCTGCCGACCCCCTGGCCCGTGTCGTAGAGGTATCCGACATTCAGCTGCGCCCGGGAGTCCCCTGCCTTCGCCGCCACGAAGAAGAGGTGGAACGCTTCCTTGATCCGGCCCCGCTCCATCAGACGGGAGGCCTCGGAGAAGGGCGTGTCCGCTGAAGTCTTCCTCGCGGAACTCGCGCGGGTGGCGCTCCCACTTCGAACTCTCCCTTGACGCGTCATCTCGGCTCCGCAGCTTTGCACATTGGGCCCCCTAATAGGACCATGTCGAAGCAGCGCACCCAGATGGCCCCGCCAAGCCGTCTGGCTCAAGATCAGGAGCAGGTACGACCGATGTCCTCGGTGGCATCGCCCGCCGCGCGCTCGACCCGAAGTACGAGGAGCCCATTCCGCGCAAGCCGATGGTGATCTTTCGCAAGCTGCCGCGCTGGCACCGCAACCACCCCCAGCTCATCGACTTCATCAAGGGCAGCACTCCAGCTCTGCCCGAGAAGCCGCCGCCTACGCCGGCGCCACAGCCGGAGGGAGATCGCATCCCCCGGCCCTGGCACCTCGTCACGCCATAACGGCGCTCAGCCCGGCTGGGTCACCTGGCGCAGGATGTCCAGCGACTCCAGCGCCTTGCCCGCGCCGAGCACCACCGCCGAGAGCGGATCCTCCGCCAGGAACACCGGCAGGCCCGTCTCCTCGCGCAGCAGCGTGTCCAGGTTCTTCAGCAGCGCGCCGCCACCGGCCAGGACGATGCCGCGGTCCGCGATGTCTCCGGCCAGCTCCGGCGGCGTGCGCTCCAGCGTCAGCTTCACCGCCTCGACGATGCCGTTCACCGGCTCGGCCAGCGCATCCCGCACCTCGTCGCTGCTCACCGTCAAGGTGCGCGGCACACCCGCCACGAGATCGCGCCCCTTGATCTCCATGGTCATCACTTCGTCCGTCGGGTACGCCGTGCCGATGCCCATCTTGATGGCCTCGGCCGTCCGCTCGCCGATGAGCAGGTTGTACTTGCGCTTGACGTACTGGATGATCGCCTCGTCCAGCTTGTCGCCGCCGATGCGCACGCTCTTGGCGAACACGATGCCGGACAGGCTGATGACGGCCACGTCGGACGTTCCACCGCCGATGTCGACGATCATGTTGCCGCTGGGCTCCGTTACCGGAAGCCCCGCACCGATGGCCGCCGCCATGGGTTGCTCGATGAGGTACACCTCACGGGCGCCCGCGTTGGCCGCCGCCTCGCGCACCGCCCGGCGCTCCACCTCCGTAATCCCCGAGGGGATGCCGATGATGATGCGCGGGTTGACGAGCGTGCGGCGGTTGTGCGCGGTCTGGATGAAGTAGCGCAGCATCGCCGCGGTGATCTCGAAGTCCGCGATGACGCCGTCCTTCATGGGGCGGATGGCGACGATGTTGCCCGGGGTTCTCCCGAGCATCTCCTTGGCCTCCTTCCCCACGGCGAGCACCTTCTTGCCGCCACGTGAGTCCTGCTGCACGGCCACCACGGAGGGCTCGTTGGAGACGATGCCCTGACCGCGGATATAGATAAGCGTGTTCGCCGTGCCCAGGTCGATAGCCAGGTCACGAGAGAACAAGGTGTGGAGCCAGTCGAACATACGGGGGCGGAAACTTTCCGGAGTCCTGCGGAATTTCCCAAAGTGAAGCAGACACCGCGAACAGTGAAGGTACTACTACGAGGTCCGCGGCGCTGGAAGAAAAGCCACATCTCGTAAAGTGACCTGGGCTGGAGGGCACTCGGCCAAGGGAGAGCTTCTCAGCGTCTTGGCGCTGGCACGGTAGCTGCGCTCACGACAGCGCCCTCCCGCGCGTCCTCCGCCTTCTCGGCCGCCAGGGCTCCCTGGAAGGTGGATCCCACGGCGCCCGCCTCCAGCTCTACCGTGCCTGAATGGGGGGGCGAGTGCACCTCGCCATCAGCCACGGCGTGGCGGAACTCGGGCGTCTGCCGCAGGGCCTCGCTGGTGACCCGCAGGAGCACCTCACGGGCTGGCTCGAAGGCCAGCGCCGCCCCATACCAGAAGGGGAAGTAGTCCAGGCGGACGAGCCCCTTCAGGTTCCACCCCTGCTCGGTGTAGTCCCAGGGACAGCGGCCGAGCGCCCGCCGCAGCAGCCAGCCGGTGGCGTACTCGGCCCCGAAGATGACGGTCGTGTAGGCAAGCGCTCGGAGGGGCCGTGGCAGGAAGCGCAGCCGATCATGGAGGAACTCGAGCCCCAGCGCCGTGGCCCCATAGATGGGGTGCATCCACAGGTACGTCTTCGCCGTACCGTGCGAGTCCTTCTGGAAGACCGCCGCTGCCGCCCCCGTGAAGCACACCTCAAGCACCCAGCCCGCACACCCGTAGAGAAGGAATCTCGGTAGCACGCTCAGAAGCTAAGAATCACGGGTCCAACACGCAGTCCTGGCCCGAGGTCCAATAGGGCGCTGGCTCCAGGACTCGACAGGCCCGAGAGCCTGGAAGCGGGGAGTGTCCTTCTGCCCACGGAGGCACTGTCGGGCAGGGGACAGGAGGGGGGGCCTGGGGGGCTCCTCTACCGCTTCAGCGTGTACTTGCCGATGACGTAGAGGGCCCGGACTCCGTCCTTCCAGCCGATCTTCTTGCCCTCCTCGTAGGTGCGCCCGTGGTAGCTGATGGGCACCTCGTAGACGCGCCAGTTGCCGCGGGCAATCTTCGCGGTGATCTCCGGCTCGAAGCCGAACCGGTCCTCGTCCACCGTCACGGAGCGGAGCACCTGGGCGCGGAAGGCCTTGTAGCAGGTCTCCATGTCCGTGAGGTTCAGCCCGCTGGTCATGTTGGAGAGCGTGGTGAGCAGGTTGTTCATCACCGTGTGCCAGAAGTAGAGCACCCGCCGCGGCGTGCCGGTGAAGCGGCTGCCGTAGACGACGTCCGCCTCGCCGTCGAGGATGGGCTGGATGACCTTGGGGATGTCGCGCGGGTCGTACTCCAGGTCCGCGTCCTGGACGATGATGATGTCCCCGGTGGCCTCGGAGAAGCCGCGCCGCAGGGCCGCCCCCTTGCCCTGGTTCTGCGGCTGGAAGAGCACGCGCAGCTCGTTGCGGTTCTGCGGCGTGCCGCCCAGCAGGCCCGTCCCCTTCTGCGCCAGCTCCTCGAGGAACTCGCGGCTCCCATCCCGAGAGCAGTCGTCCACGATGACCAGCTCCTTGGGGAAGTCCACCGCGGTGCACCGGCGCAGCAGCTCCGCCAGCGTGGAGCTCTCGTTGTAGACGGGGATGACGAGCGAGACGAGCATTGCGGGCCGGGCCTCTATCTGATTTCCGTGACCAGGGGGCCATGAAAACACGAAGGCCCCACATCCT
>NZ_DASPHO010000503.1:0-7509 GCF_035629615.1 Hyalangium sp.
CTGCCGCGCCACCTGAACGCGAAGATCGCCGCGGTGGCCTCCATGGCCGCCCACGAGCAGGGCAAGTTCTGGGAGATGCACGACAAGCTCTTCGCCAACCAGACGGCGCTGGACCGGCCCGCGCTGGAGAAGTACGCGCAGGAGCTGGGCCTGGATGTGGGCAAGTTCAAGGCGGCGCTCGACTCGAAGAAGTTCGACGACTACATCGCCCAGGACTCGGCGCAGGGCACCCAGCTGGGCGCCAGCGGCACGCCGACCTTCTTCATCAACGGCCGGCAGCTCGTGGGCGCCAAGCCCCCCGAGGTGTTCCGCAAGCTGATTGACGAGGAGCTGAAGAAGGCGGGCGTGGCCTCCGCGCAGTGAGCCCTTCCTCCCGCCGGGCCTCTCCGCCCGGCGGGGAGCGGTGGGCAGGTCCGGAGGCGGATCCGATCGGCCTCCGGGTTTCATAGTAGACTCCCAGGAGCATGGCTCGTCGCAAGAAGCTGGATGAGACGCCCGCTCGCGTGCGCAACCTGATCGCCCTGGACGCCGCATTGATCATGCGGCGCCTGGAGGCACGCCGGGACGAGATGTTCACGCTGTTCTCGCGCCTGCGCAGCCGCGAGCCGATGCTCACCACCATCACCACGCGCTTCAACAGCGCCACGTTCCATGATCTGGTGCACCTGCCAGAGCGTGAGCAGGCGGTGGTGCACGGCTTCCACGAGCGGCTGGACGAGATGCGCTGGTACTTCACCTACACCGAGGACATGCCCAGCACCGTCCAGCAGACCTTCAGCGCCCTGTATCGGCGGCTGGAGGAGGCGTATCGTGTCCTGCTGGTGGCCCTGGGGCCGCCGATGACGCCAGACGCGGCGGTGGTGGTGGAGGCACAGGCTGTGCGTCAGGAGGAGCGCCCCGCTGAAGTGGCGCTCGCCCGGCCATCGCGCAAGCGCCAGTCACCGGCCGCCTGATCGTTCAGCCCAGGGCGCCTTACGGGCTCTTCTTCTCCTGGGCCTCCGGCTTGCCAGGAGCGGCCGGCTTCCCGCCCCCGCCCTGCGACTCCTGGGCCCAGAGCGCCAGCAGCGCCTTCTCCCGCTCCGGCGCGAGCCCGGCGCGCATCTTGTTGCGGCGCTCCTCGGGCAGGCCGTTGAAGTACGCGAGCGTGTCCTTGACGGTGACAGCGCCCGGCCGGAACTTGAGCCCGGCCTTCACCGCCTTGTCGATGGAGCGCAGGTGGAAGCCCTTGTTCTTGTCCAGCGGCGGCGCCCAGATGGGGATGTCTCCCTCTCCATCCTCCCCGTTCTTCGCCAGGAACTCCGAGGGCACCCACACCGGCTTCGTGTCCGTCTTGCCCGCCGCCGCCTTGCACGCCGCCAGCAGCGCCCCCATCGTCCACGGCTTCTCGGGCCCCGTCGCGTTGTAGATGCCGGTGAGCTGGTTCTCCATCACCTTCACCAGCCACTCGGCCAGGTCCCTCACGTCGATTATCTGGAGGGGATCCTCCGGGCTGCCCGGCGCCAGCATCTCCCCGCCCCGGGCGTAGCGCACCGGCCAGTACGTGAAGCGATCCGTGGGATCGTCCGGGCCAACGATGTAGCCGGGGCGGATCAGCGAGGCGAGTCCGGGCAGGGCCGCCTCCACGGCCTCCTCGCACAGCCGCTTCAGGCCACCGAAGTTCTCGTAGTTCTTGCCCATCGTCTCCACGGTGGGGTCCGCCACCTTCGCCGTGGGGCCGCTCTCGTCCTCGTAGGGGACGTCGTTGTTCGCGTACGCGGAGATGCTGGAGATGTAGACGTACTGCTTGACGTGGGGAGCCAGCAGCTCCGCCGAGGCCTTCACCATGCGCGGGTAGTAGCCCGAGTTGTCGAGCACCACATCCCACCGCCGGCCCTCCAGCGCCTTGAGGCCCTCGCCCTTCTTCGGATCGCGGTCCCCCTGCAGCTTCTCCACGTTGGGGAACAGGTGCGGCCGCGTCTTCCCGCGGTTGAAGAGCGTCAGCGTGTGGCCTCGGGCCTGCGCGGCGGTGACGAAGGCCGGGCCCAGGAAGCCCGTTCCGCCCAGCACGAGGATCTTCAGCTTCCTCTTCGTGGGCGTGGTGGACCTCTTGTCCGGGCCGGCCAGGGCCTGGGGGCCCAGCGCCAGCATCGAGGCCGCGGTCAGCGAGTACTGCAGGAACTTCCTGCGAGGCGTGCTCATAAGGGGCTCACGAGTGGAGGTCCGGGAGGACCCGGGTTCATGCGCGGACGGCTGCGCGGGGCGCGGAACACCCTCACCCCATACGCCATTCCCAGCGTCGCGAGGCAGAGGCCACCCCAGCCCCATGTCGTGGGAGGGCGCCGGCGCAGCTGGAGCTGGCGCGCTACGGAGGACCCTCCGACACGGGCACCGAGGAGAAGGGGGTGCCGCTCGTTGTCGAGCCGGGCGGAGTGCTCAGGATGGCTCGGGTGTGGACCTCGGCGTCGTATACCCACCGCTGTGGCGCCGGATCGCCCAGGTTCACTTGCGTGCCGGACGCACGGAAGCGCGACCAGTCGCCGCTCACGGGCTCATAGAACCCGGCGGCGCAGCTCGCTCTCCCGCTGACAGGATCCGCCTGGTACAGCCGCGCGGTGTTCCTACCCGTGGCCGAGCATACGGCGGCGTTTCCCGAGCTAGGCTCGAACGAGCTCCACAGGAGGCACCCGTCGATGAGCGTCGCGGCGGAGCCAGTCCGCTCCGTCTCGAAGGAATAGGAGATGTACCAACCGCTGCCCTGCGGCGAGGCGTCCACTTGAGGCTCCACCACGCGGCCTGTGGTGCTGAACTGCCCCACGCTCACCAGGTCCGCGTCCGTGAACAGCTGGGAGTCGAAGAGCTCTGCCTCGGCATCGGTGTTGAACCGGCGGGAGGGAGGGCCGCCGTAGCTCCAGACGCCATAGAAGCGCTGGGTGTTCGGGTTCCACCCCGCGGTGTAGTTGAGGACCGCCCAGGTGTTCTGCGTCTCGCGGCAGCTCCAGGTGGACGGAGACCCGTCACACGTGTACTCGATCGAGCCATCGTGGCCGTTGCCGCAGCCGTTCGCGGCGTCGTTGTTCCACGAGAGCCTCACCCGCGCTCCCGCGCAGGAGGGCCCTGAGGAGCCCTGGAAGGAGTCTGCGCTCGACAGGGCGAAGTTCGAGTAGGTCGTCGTCGCGGCGGACGCCAGCGCGCCCGCACGCTGGATCTCGAGGACGGCCTGGCTCCCACACCCCTGCTCCGCGCAGGCGCGCAGGTTGCCCAGCCGGCAGCGTGCCGCGGTGTCCCTGAGGTTCTGGCTGTCTCCCGTCCCCAGGAAGGTGCGAAGGAACCCAGTGTCCGGCTGCACCACGTTCGTGGCGATCTGGCTGAACGGCCCGCGCAGGGCCTCGGGGCTGCCTGTCCTGCCTGCCAGGTTCTCCACCCGGAACGCGCGCGCTGCGTGCCAGTTGCTCACCTGCTGCGTGGTGGCATCCCACTGGCCCGGCTTCCAGAAGCGCACGGCCCAGAGCTGCCCGCCGTAGTCTCCCACCGTCGCGGTGTCGAAGAGCTCATCCGAGTCCCGGACGCCCTGCGCGCTGCCCACATCCGCGAGCGCGAGGCCCGCGGCGATGGAGTAGCGCAGGTGCTGGGAGCGGCCCTTGTAGTCCTCGTGGAAGAAGCTCCACACCGTGTGGCCGCTGGTGAGGTCCACCAGGGCCATGCCCCGGCCGCGGACGTTGTGGGGATCGTAGCCGCCGTTGAGCGCCACCACCCAGCGCTCGCGGGCCGGAGTGGCATCCACCCACCAGGGCGTGGCCACACCGCCCCCGCCGGTGCCGGTGAGCGCCCGCAGGGCGTCGTCGGCCCCCGGCGTGAGGGCCACCGGGCCGATGGGCGGAGGCTGGGGCGCGAAGTGGCTGAAGCTCTCGCCCACCTTGAGCGCCAGTGCGTCGCACGGCTGGGGCCACATCCACAGGAAGTCTCCGGCCTGGTTGGGCACGCGCCCCGCCGTGTCTCCTGGCTGCACGCCCAGCAAGCGCGTCAGATCCAGCGCGAAGCGGTGCACGCCGCCGCGGCCCGTGCCCACCACGGCCACCGTGCGGTACTCCTGCCACTGCTTCCTGCCGTCAGCCGGTCCCTCCGCACCGTCGAGCCACACGTCGCGCACCATGGCGGTGCCGTCCACGAAGTACGCGTGCTTGTCCAGGTTGTTGCGCAGCCGGGGCAGCAGATCCGGCGGGATGAAGGCCCACAGCTCCTGGCCGGTGCCCGGGTCATGGAGGAGCCGGCCCGTGGAGGGATCCACGCTGCCGGTGCTCCGGCCGTTGAGGAAGGCGTGGAGCATGCCGCCGTTGGAGCCTGCGAGGACGATCTTGTCCCGATCGCCTGCCTCGAAGGCGTACTTCTCATACGCGTCCACGTAGCCGGGCGGGACGGGCACGCTGTAGCCGTCCAGCGCCGTGGAGCCGCGGAAGAGCGCGGGCAGGCACTGGGCAGAGGAGGCGCACGAGTCCTTGGGCTGCGGTGGCTCCACGTGGATGGGGGTGGAGTGGAAGATGTCTTGCAGCAGGAAGGGCCGGTCGTAAGAGCGCAGGCTGGGATCCGGGTTGAAGGCATCCGCGCCGCGGTACCAGCGGATGACGAGCTTGGTGCAGTCGTCCGGAGTCAGCGAGGGGACGCCCAGCCTCGCGGCCAGGTCCGCGCAGCCGGTGGGGTTCTGGCTGATGCCCAGGTAGTCCCGGAGGAGGTACGCATTGGCCTCGGTGAACGCCACCGGGGTGTCCCGGCGGTCGATCTTCCCGTCCCAGTTGGTGTCGACGATGGTGAAGATCCGGCGCCCCAGCCACTGCTGGGACGGCGAGGGCCCGGAGGGCTTGAGCACCTGGCCCGCCTCCCAGAAGGGCTGTGCGGGGGTCAGCGGCGAGAGCAGCTTCACGAATGCACCCGAGGCGCTCTCGATTACCGCGTCCCCGTGGGCATCCAGCAGGAGCGTGTCGTCGCAGTCTCCGTCCTGGTTGAGATCCCCTGTGTACGGGTAGAGCGGATTGCACCCGAGCTTCTTCTCCTCCGCGAGCTGGAAGCGGTAGAGGGCTCCCTGCCACGGCTTGCTGGGGTTCATGGGCAGCTTGATGCGCGGGAGGAGCGCGGAGGCCTGGGCCCCCACGGGCTGGCTGTCCACGGAGGAGGTGGTGAAGCCGACGCTGCGCATCTGAGTGCTGGAGCTGCTGACGATGTCGAGCAGGGCCTGCTTGAGGCTCGGCGCGTCATCCGCGGTGTAGTAGAGGCCGCCGCCCACCTCCGCGGTGTTCCGCAGGAGGTTGCTGTTGATGCCGAAGCCGACGGTGTAGACCCGCAGGCTCTGCTTGCCGCTGGTGTCGAAGTCTCCGACGATGGGCGGAGAGTTGCTCTGGAGATCCTGCTCGTAGAGCAGCTTGGCCACGTCATCCAGGTAGTAGTTGGGGTTGTCGTCCAGGTAGCTGCCGGGGCTGGAGCCCTTGTCTCGGCCGGACGTGGTGCCCGAGCCGCACGGCTGCGAGTCCGGGCAGTACACCGGGCCGCCGTTGACGGTGCGCAGCTTCGTGACCACCGTGCTGGTCAAGCTGTCGCTGCTGGGCTCACCGTCCGTGATGAGGATGACCGAGGAGCTCTGGCAGCCCCAGCACACGCTGCGGCTCTGAGAGGTGAGCGTGGGGTTCTTGTAGCTGGCCGGGTAGCTGTAGCCAGAGCCGAAGCCGAACACGTTCCGGTAGATGGTGTCGCTGGAGCTGAAGTAGTAGCCCACGTTCAGCAGCGTGCGCGCCAGCGGGGTGCCCGTGGTGAACGTCAGGCCGTTGATGGAGTTGATGTAGCTGGCACGGTACACGTCGAAGGCGCTGGAGTCCGAGAGGGTCTGGCTGCACGAGGGGCTCTGCCCGCGGAGCAGCGTGCTGTTGGGCGAGGTGTTGCTGAAGGTGCTCATGCCCACGCGCACACGCTTCAGGTCCTTGATGATCGACTTGAGCACCACCTTGGCGGTGACGTACTTGGGCGGGTTGAAGTTGAGGAAGCGGCCCCAGAAGATGAAGTCCGGGTTGGTCATTGGAGCGGAGTCCTCACCCTCGGCGCCCGGCACCTTGTAGTAGCCCTTGGTGCTCAGGCACGTCAGGCAGCGGGCATATTCAGAGGGGTTGGTGGGCCAGTTGGGGACCTGAGACTGACAGGCGTGCTCCTTGACGTTCCACTGCGGGCTGGGGTCGCTCAAGTCGCCCCAGTACATGTAGCCGTAGAACTTGTCGTCCTGGAACAGGTCGGGGAAGCCATAGTCCGAGCCAATCCCTGTGCCCGTGTCCGGCACCGGGTAGACGGTGGCCGGATCCCACCCCCGGCTGAGCTGGAAGGCATCCAGGCGGGGGTTCTCGCACCCGTTGACGGTGAGATCGAAGAACTCCGAGTGCCTGCCGTTGACGATCTGTGGCAGCTCCCGCATGGAGCCCGAGGTGTCGAGGATGAAGTGGAGGTTGGGCGGCGTGGTGTCCGAGAACAGCTGCTCATCGGGCGGCGTGTCCTTGCCGTACACCACATCCTGGACCAAAGACGTGGTGAGCTGACAACAAGCGGGGCTGTCGGTGAAGGAGCCGAGCTGCTGCGCGGACGCGGCCCCCGCGACACCGAGCAGCACCAGGCCAAGGCACAGACGCTTCATCGTGGACTCCCTTCCATGGGCGGGGTGCTCGTTCATGGGAGCACGATGGAGGTGGGGGTGTAGTGGACTGAATCCATGCCGAGCTGGCCTTCTTCATTGAGGCCCCAGGCCCAGAGGCTGCCATCGGCGAGCGTGGCCATGGCGTGGAGCGTTCCGGCCCCCATGGCCGTCACGCCGCTGAGGATGTGCACGGGGCTCGAGCGCCAGGTGATCGTCCCGTCTCCCAGCTGGCCATAGGGGTTCCAGCCCCAGCTCCAGAGGGTGCCGTCCGTGCGCAGGGCCATGACGAAGTAAGAGCCCGCCGAGAGCTGCTGCACCCCTGTCAGGCCTGGCACCTGGGCCGGTGTGCCTCGGGAGGTGGTGGTTCCATCCCCGAGCTGGCCGGCGCCATTGTTGCCCCAGCCCCAGACAGTGCCGTCGGCCCGCAGGGCCACCATGAAGGAGCTGTCCGCTTCGATCTGGATGACATTCGTGAGGCCTGGCACCTGCCCAGGCGTCAGGCGGCTCGTGGTCGTCCCATCCCCGAGCTGGCCCCAGGAGTTGTTTCCCCAGGTCCACACGGTGCCGTCGGCCCGCAGGGCCGCGGAGAAGTTGTCCCCCGTCGTGACGTCCACCACGCTGGTGAGGCCAGGAACCTGGGAGGGCGTGGGATGAGGCGGGCCGTTGTCGATCGTCCCATTGCCGAGCTGGCCATACGCGTTGTGGCCCCACGTCCAGACCGTTCCATCCGAGCGCACGGCCAGGGAGTGGCCCCAGTCCGCGTCCATGTCCGCCACGTTCGCGAGGCTGGAGAGCTGGACGGGCGTCGTCCGCAGCAGGGTGGTCCCATCACCCAGCCGGCCGGAGCCGTTGTCGCCCCAGGCCCAGAG
>NZ_DASPHO010000504.1:0-4218 GCF_035629615.1 Hyalangium sp.
CTCGGGGGCAACGGTCTCAAAGTCCAGCGGCATGAGTAAACTCTAGTGAACCGGGGATGTTTACTCTAGTTTACCGCCTTCATTCCCCTTCTGTTCCCTTCGCCAGATCCACACGGAGGTCGACCTCGATGACCTGGAAGCTGGGCGCGGGCTCACCTTGCCATACAGTGGCGTCCGGCCTCTGGCCATGGTTGACGAATCCCGGTGCCACTGCCCCTTCGCTCTTGGGCTGGTTGGCGAGCACGGTGACGCTGCCACGCGTGGTGAAGAGCTGTGTGGCCGCTCTGGCATGAGCCCTGCGGCTGGAGGCATCTCCCATCGCAGGGACGAGCACCCACTCGGGACCGATGTCCTTCCAGACTCCGGGCACGGGCCCGTCCGCCTCGCAGAAGTCCAGGCAGATGGGCATGGCCAGCATCCCCATCGGCAGGCCCATGAGGTGGATCCGCCTCCCGGTGTGGATGTCCTCAGCTCCGTGCTCCCCCCATTCGCCGAATGGCAGGAGCTTGAGATGCTCCAGCACGGGGTGCCCGTAGACGTCCAGCAGCTCGGCTCGATTGAAGACCTTGTCGGGGTTCGCGCCATCCGCCTCGTGGAAGCTCCCTGGCAGCACCAGGATCATCCCGTGTGTCGCCGACTGCTCCTCCAGCCATTGCTGAACGCGCTCGCGGTGAGCGGGAGTCGCCGTGAGCTCCGGGAGCACCAGCACGTGGGCTCGGGCGGCCCGCGCCTGCTCCAGGAAGCCCCTCACGGTCTGCCAGCGGGTCTCTGGATCCGTGAGACTCTCCGCTCTCCAGGAGGGCGGATGCGGCTTCGCCAACTTCAGCTTCACTCCGTCCTCGAAGTGGCAGATCGCCACCCGCAGACGCTCTCCCTTCGCATGCATGTCCGCGAGCTTCTCGAAGAGGTAGTCGCGCGGCTTGCGGATCTCGACCTGATAGCCGCCCAGCGCCTCGGAGATGACCCAATGATGCCGGGTCCAGTTGCGGAGGTGCCCCACCTTCCCTTCGACACGCCCCTGCCTCATTCCCTGAGGACGGCGGTAGAGGTGGTAGAGCTGCCCATCTCCCAGCCGCACGGGGGTCGAGATCTGAGTCTTCACCCCTGTGGACCCGCTCCCAGCGTGCTCGGCTAGAAACACATCGAGCGCGCTCAATCGCACCAGGTCATTCCACTCCGCTGGCGGCTTCTTCCCCTCGTCAAGCAGCTTGCGGACCTGCACCGTGGTCTCCACCACCTCATTGCGCCGGACCTCGCCCTCCTGATCTTGGAAGCGGGGATGGTCCTTCCAGAGCCCGACCCAGAGCTCCACGAAGAGCGCTCGCGCATACTCGATGGTTTCCCGGAGCTTCATGAAGGCAGGGGTCTCGCGCGGTCAGGGTGCTGCACATCCTGACTGCGGACTTCTCCCGCATCTGAGCAGGAGCTTCAACCCTGCTGAGCACCTTGCGCACTCCTCTCGCTCGCGCAATCTCACCACATCCCGGACCACCCCGCGTGCCCCGAAAGCCACGCCGAGGAGACGCGCTGCGGCCATCGAGGGCATGAGCACGGAGGAGACCTGGATGCCCTTAAGGAGTAGGCTGTCTCCGCCCCGATGAGCGACGACTGGGTAGAGCTGCTGAACACGGATCCACGTGCTTACCGCGCGCGGGTCCTGCATTTCTCCCGCACGGACTGGCACACCCTGCGCGAGCACCGGCTGAGCCTCACCGAGGAGCTGTTCCTCCGGCACCTGGAGGCGCTCTTCCCTCCTGAGGAGTCGGGCCCGGGAGATCGCTTCGAGCTGAGCTGGTGGTGGCCGGGCGAGCGCCCCCACTACACCCTGCATTTGCGCGGGCAGGACGGCATGCGGCATGCGCAGGCGGTGGATCACGTCGGGCCGCTGTACGAGCGGGCCGCGCTCGGCTGGGTGCGCGACACCACCCTCGCGCGGCGCATGGATCCGTGGGGCATGCACATCGGCGCACCGCCGCCGTACCGCCCCCCGCACGAGTTCCTCGAGGTCTGCTTCGCCGAGTTCCCGGGCGCGAGGCTCACCTCGCTCGAGCTGGAGCAGCAGGAGGGCTATGTCGACCCTCCGAACAGCGTGGTGGAGCCGAGCGTCCATGTGGATGCGAGCCTGACGGCCTCGGACGGCGGCATCGTCCTGGTGCACCTGGGCACGTGGCCGGAGGAGGAGTTCGAGCGGCTGGGCGAGTGGCGGCGCGAGCTGCTGGGCCAGCCCCTGGGCACCTGAGGGCGGCAGCGGGGGACTGGCCTCCCAGTCAGGGTCCAGCCAGGCTCCCAAGGCTTCCGGCGCTCAAGGCTCCATCCCCCGGCATGAGGGCTCGCAGGGAGATAATGATGGAGGGAGGGGAGGAGCTCCGGGCATGAGCCTCGAATACCCAGGACGGTGGTGGCACCGGCTCGAGGACGGGCGCATCCAGTGCGACCTGTGTCCGCGCGACTGCAAGCTGAACGAGGGCCAGCGCGGCTTCTGCTTCGTGCGCCAGCGCGTGGGGGACCAGATGGTGCTCACCACCTACGGGCGCTCGTCCGGGTTCTGCGTGGATCCCATCGAGAAGAAGCCGCTGAACCACTTCTACCCCGGCAGCAGCGTGCTCTCGTTCGGCACGGCGGGGTGCAACCTGGGGTGCCGCTTCTGCCAGAACTGGGACATCTCCAAGTCGCGCGAGCTCGACAGGCTCATGGACCAGGCCTCGCCCGAGGCCATCGCCCAGAAGGCGCAGGAGCTGGGCTGCAAGAGCGTGGCGTTCACCTACAACGATCCGGTCATCTTCGCCGAGTACGCCATGGACGTGGCGGATGCGTGCCACGCACGCGGCATCCAGACGGTGGCGGTGACGGCGGGGTACATGCACGCCGAGCCGCGGCGCGACTTCTACGCGAAGATGGACGCGGCCAACGTGGACCTGAAGGCCTTCACCGAGGACTTCTACCACCGCGTCACCTTCTCGAAGCTGCAGCCCATCCTCGAGACGCTGGAGTACCTCAAGCACGAGACGCGCGTGTGGTTCGAGCTCACCACGCTGCTCATCCCCGGGCAGAACGACTCCGACGCGGAGCTGACGCAGCTGTCCGAGTGGGTGTACTCCCGGCTCGGCCCGGACGTGCCAGTGCACTTCTCCGCCTTCCACCCGGACTTCAAGATGATGGACGTGCCGGCCACGCCTCCCGAGACGCTGCGGCGCGCCCGGGAGATCGCCCGGCGGACCGGCCTGCGCCACGTGTACATGGGCAACGTGCACGACATCGAGGGGGACACCACCTCCTGCGGCGGCTGCGGCGCCTCGCTGATCGTCCGCGACTGGTACCAGCTGCTGGAGTACCGGGTGACGGCCGAGGGCCAGTGCCCGGACTGCGGCGCTCGGGTGCCTGGCCGCTTCGATGCCGCCCCGGGCTCGTTCGGCCGCCGCCGCATCCCCGTGCGCCTCCACGCCCCGGGCGTGTAAGCCTCCCGCTTGCCCTTACCGTGAATCTACAATAATTCACACCCTGCCCCGTTGCCCGAGCAGGGCAGTGATGCGCCATGCCCCCCCTCCCCGAGTCCCCTCTCGGAGCCAGCCTTGATGCCCGAAGACCTTGAGGCCGAGCTACGCATGGCATTGGCCGAAGGCCTCCTCACGCGTGAGGAGGCCGGTGCGCTGCGCGAGGAGGCGCTCCGTCTGGGGAAGAGCCCCATGGCCCTGCTCAAGGAGCGGGGCGTCATCTCCGACGAGTCCCTGGCCGACCTCCGCAAGGCCGACGTGGAGAAGACATTCGTGCCGCGGGCCACCGCGGGCGGGGCGGCCACGCTGGGCCCGGCGCTCACCCTGGCGGATCGCGACAAGGCCGACCCGGCCTTCCCCGTGCCGGGCTGGGAGCGCTACGAGGGCGTCCGCTTCCTCGGGCAGGGCGGCATGGGCCGCGTCTTCCTGGCGTATGACCGGAGCCTGCGCCGCAACGTCGCCCTCAAGTTCGTGAAGGGAGATGACGAGCAGCTTGTCCGCCGCCTGCTGTCCGAGGCCCGCGCCCAGGCCCGCGTGGAGCACGAGCGCGTCTGCCAGGTCCACGAGGTGGGCGAGGTCCAAGGCAAGCCCTACATCGCCATGCAGTTCGTGGACGGGCTGCCCCTGGACCAGGGGGCCAGCGAGCTCAAGCTCACCGTGGAGCAGAAGGTGCTGGTGCTCCGGGAGGCCGCCGAGGGCGTGCATGCCGCCCACCGCGCCGGGCTGA
>NZ_DASPHO010000505.1:0-16333 GCF_035629615.1 Hyalangium sp.
CCCGAGGGCGGCTTCCGCAAGACGGTGGCCGTCAAGCGCGTGCTCCCCGGGAAGTCGGACACGGAGCGCTTCACCCGGATGTTCCTGGAAGAGGCGCGCCTGTGCGCCATGCTCACCCACCCCAACGTCGTGCAGGTGCTCGACTGCGGGAAGTTCCAGGACCGCTTCATCCTCGCGATGGAGTACGTGGACGGCTGCTCGCTGGCGCGGCTGCTCAAGGGGCTGGGGAGGCCGTTGCCACTGGCGGCGGTCACCTTCCTCGGCGCGGAGCTGGCGGCCGCGCTGGACTACATCCACAAGCGCGTCGGACCGGAGGGGATGCCGCTGGGGCTGGTGCACCGCGATCTCAATCCGCCCAACGTGCTGCTGTCGCGCATCGGCGAGGTGAAGCTCGCGGACTTCGGCGTGGCTCACATCCTGTCCAGCGGGCGCACCCATGACGAGTACCGCGTCTATGGGAAGGTGCGCTACATGGCGCCCGAGCAGCTCCGGGGACAGCCGTTCGACGGGCGCGCGGACCTCTTCTGCCTGGGCCTGACGCTCCATGAGGCCCTCACGGGCACCATCGCCGTCCGAGGAGACACGCAGCAGGTGTTCGAGAAGACGGGCCGGCTGGTGGAGCAGCCGCCCTCGCTCTTCCGGCCGGAGGTGCCGCCCGAGCTGGATGCCCTGGTGATGCGCCTGCTGGCAGAGTCTCCCGAGCAGCGGCCCGCCACCGGTGAGGAGGTTCGCGAGGCGCTCGCCGCGTTGCAGGGAGAGGCAGCGCCGTACCCCCAGGGACCGAGGCTGCTCGCGGAGGCCGTACGGGCGGTGGCCTCCTCCCCTACCTTGGAAGGACTGGCTCCTCCTCCTGAGGAGTCTCCCTCCCTCGCGGATCCGACCACGGTCCGGCTCCCCGCCCGTCCTGACCAGGGCTGATCCCGGGTAGCCCGGGCTCAGCTCTGCGGCTTGCGCGGCCGGGCAATTCCGAACGCATCGAGCCGGGACAGCAGGGTGCCTCGCGAGATGCCGAGCATCTTCGCCGCCCGCGACTGGTTTCCGGCGCAGCGCTCCAGCGCGTCGAGGATGCGCTGCTTCTCCAGCGCGTCGATCGCCGCGGACAGGGGGCCCCCTTCTGGCGTGGCCACAGGAGCGGAGACGGACGGCGTCGCGGGCGCAGGAGCAGGGGCAGGCACCCCTGCGGGGGCCTGGGTGGGACGAGGCGGCTCGAGCTTGAGGTGCTCCGGCTCAATGGTGCTGCCCCCCGAGAGCACGAGCGCCCGGCCCATGACGTTGCGCAGCTCGCGGACATTGCCGGGCCACGGGTGCGCCTTCAGCTCGGCGATCGCCGCCGGGCTCAGCGTGGGCTCGGGTGCACCGGCCGCGAGGCCCGCGGCGAGGAAGGCCCGCGCGAGCGCTTCGATCTCCCCAGGCCGCTCCCTTAGCGGAGGGATGACCAGGGAGATGCCGTTGAGCCGGAAGAAGAGATCCTGGCGGAACCGGCCGCGTGAGGACTCGGAGCCGAGATCTCGGTGGGTGGCGGAGAGGAAGCGCACGTCGATGGGCTTGGGACGCAGACCGCCCACCCGGGTGACCATGCGCTCCTCCAGCACGCGCAGCAACTTGGCCTGGAGCGTGGCAGGCATCTCACCGATCTCGTCGAGGAACACCGTGCCCCCCTCGGCCGTCTCCAGCAGGCCGGGCTTGCTCTTGTCCGCGCCGGTGAAGGCCCCCTTCTCATGGCCGAACAGCTCGCTCTCCAGCAGCGACTCGGAGAGCGCGGCGCAGTTCAGGCGCAGCAGCGGCTTGCTCGCGCGCGGCGAGCGTGTGTGGATGGCCTCGGCCATCACCTCCTTGCCCGAGCCCGTCTCCCCCAGCAGCAGCACGCTGATGTCGCTCGCGGCCACCCGATCCACGAGCCGGTAGAGCTGCTGCATCGCCGGATCCGCCACCACCACCGAGGCCCGGCTTCCCTTGGGCGGAGAGGACTCCTCCTCCTGGCGAGTCCAGGCCGGTGCATCCGGCAGCACCCGGCGCGGCGCGGAGGCCGAGTCCCCTGGCTGGATGACGATCATCACCGTCCCCAGCTCGATCACGTCCCCCGGATGCACCGCCATCCGCTGACGAGGCACGAGCCGGACATGGCCCACCCACGTCCCGTTGGCGCTCTCCAGGTCCTCCAGCTCCACCGCAGGGCCCACGTGCAGCGTCGCGTGCTGCCGGGAGATGGAGGCGTCATCGATGCGCAGATCGGCCGTCTTGCCCCGGCCGATGGTGAGCGAGCCGCTCCGGGGCAGTGGGTACACGATGGAGAGTCCCTCTCCAAAGATGCGCAGGAAGGGCTCTCCCGGGCGGATGCGCTCGCCCCGCTCGGGCACCTTCGCCGTCGGCCGGCCCGAGAGGTCATCATTGAAAGGGCTCATGCGAGTCCGAGCATAGATCGAGCCCCAAGCCCCGAACCTTCCGCACTTGCCGTGTGCGCTCCCGCTCGTGCCCTCACTGCACGCACTGATCGAACGTCCCATCCAGGAAGGGCTCCAGCCGGAGCGGGTGCAGCTCCACCGGGTGTGTCACCAGCGGCTGGCTCAGCCGGCTGGCCAGGGCCTCGAGCTGCGCGGGGGTGAAGTGGGACACCCCCACGTGGCGCACCTTGCCCTCATGGATTGCGGGGCCTACATCTGCACACTACCACTCCTAGTGGATTCCTCTGAATTTGTTTTTTTCCACCTGGACTGCGAAAAGGTGGTAGAACTTCTTCACCGTGGTGGGAGCCTTTCCGGTTCTTACCTGAGCGACCCACTGATCGCCACGAGCACGAGGGGGAGTACTTTCACCATGAACAAGCAAGTCGGAGCTTTCGCCCTAATCAGCCTTCTCTGGGCTGTCCCTGGATTGGCCACCGAGAAGACCTGGACTCTGGACGGTGAGTTCGACACGGGCATCCTGGACAGCGTCAACCACGACGCGCCCAACAACCACCAGCTCCAGCTGAACACCTCCTCGAGCACGGAGCCGTACATCTGGGTCGCCAACGTCGACATTGGCACGGTGACGAAGATCGACACCCGGACGGGCAAGCAGGTGGCCAAGTATGACTCCGTCCTGGTGCAGAACTGGGACGGCTCGAATCCAGTGGTGAGGCCGCCGCGCGGGCACTGCAACTCGCCGTCTCGCACGGCGGTGGATGGCACCGGCAACGCCTACGTCACCAACCGCGCGGTCTGCGCCGGCGACACGGCCTCCGCCACCAAGTACGCCGGCTCGCTGTCGGCCTGCGTGGATCGCAACGGCAACGGCGTCATCGACACCTCGCGGGACGCCAACAACAACGGCCTCATCGACATCAACAACGCGGCCGAGTTCAAGGGCCAGGCGGATGAGTGCATCCTCTGGACGAAGAGCTTCGGAGTGCCTGCCGACCTGGGCCGCTCCGCAGCGGTGGATGGCGATCAGAACATCTGGGTGGGCGGCTACAGCTCGAAGCTCTACAAGCTGAACGGCACCACGGGCGCGCTGATGCAGACGATCAACCCGCGGACCCAGGTGACGGGCCTGCCCAACATCTACGGCATCGCCATCGGGCCCGGCGGCTTCATCTACACCTCGGGCATGGAGGGCCGGATCCTCTTGAAGATCAACCCGAACGCCCCCGCTGGCCAGGAGGTGGTGGCGCGGCTGAGCACGCCTGTGGAGACGTATGGCCTTGCCGTGGATCGCAACGGCATCGTGTGGCTGGGCAACTGGACCACCCGGCTCGGGAACCTGGTGCGCGCGGACTTTGCCGCCAACCGGGTGGATGTGGTCGGCGGCTTCCAGGGCGGGTGCGGTGGCTACACGCGCGGTGTGGCGGTGGACAGCAACGGAGACGTGTGGACGTCGTGCTGGTCCAACAACCGGCTGCTGCGCTTCAACTCGGCGGGCACGTACCTGGGGAGCTGGCCGGTCAGCGCGGGCCCCGTGGGCGCCGCGGTGGATGGGGACGGGAAGATCTGGACGGCCAACCTCACCAGCGACACGGCCACCCGCTTCGATCCGCTCACCAACACCTCCCAGTCCTTCCCCACGAGCGGCCAGGCCTACTCGTACTCGGACATGACGGGCTTCCAGCAGCGCAACTTCACGGTGCGCCAGGGCGACTGGACCGTCCAGCATGACGCGGGCCAGAACGGCGCCATCTGGGGTCCTGTCACCTGGAACCGCGAGCCGCAGGGCCGCGTGCCGGCCGGCACCAGCATCACCGCGGTGGCGCGCGCCGCCGACTCCCTGGCCGCGCTGGCCAACGCGCCCTTCATCCCGGTCACCAACGGCCAGCCCGTGTCGGGCCTCACCGGCCGCTACATCGAGATCATCGCCACGCTGCTCCTCCAGACCGGAGAGATCTCTCCGGTGCTGAGCGATCTGTCGGTCGTCTACACGCGCCAGTGCATCGAGGTCCGCCTGAGCGACTACAACCTGTTCCTGGAGCAGGACTACACCGGTGGCCACGACGTGGTGGGCAAGGTGGCCGCGGGCGGCAACATCTCCATGGAGGACTTCGCGGTGGGCTCGGGCCTGCCGGACACCAACATCTCCAACACCCTGGTGGCCGGTGGCAACCTGACGCTCACCCGCGGCCAGATCTGGGGAGACGCCCGGTACGGTGGCACCTACACAGCGGATCCCTCGGTGACGTCTACCCGGGGCACCGTGGAGCAGGGCACGCCGATCAACTTCGCGGCGCGGTTCACCGAGCTGCGCGCCCAGTCCACTCAGCTGGCCGCGCTGCCCGTCAACGGCACCACGACCCGCGAGGGCTGGGGTGGCGTCATGCTGGTGGGCACGAGCGCGAACGTGAACGTCTTCGACGTGAACGCCAGCGACCTCAACGGCGCCAAGCTGTGGTCCATCAACGCGCCGGCCGGCTCCTTCGCGGTGGTGAACGTGCGCGGCAACCCGCCCACCTTCAACGGCTTCGGCATCCACTTCAGCGGCGGCATCGACCAGCACGGGGTGCTCTTCAACTTCGTGGACGCCACCGCCATCAACGCCCACGGCTTCGGCTTCTGGGGCACGGTGCTGGCGCCGTACGCGCACATCACCTTCAACGACGGCAGCTGGGATGGTGGCATCTACGCCAAGTCGCTGACGGGCTACGCCGAGGGCCACATCAACCCGCTGAACGATCGCGACATCTGCCAGTGAGGGCAGCGCCCGGGGGGCCGTGCCTGAGCCGGCCCCTCGAGCGGTAGAGTCCGTAGTCGGAGAAGTGAAAGAGCAAGAAGGCCGGCGGCCCGAGACCTGGGGTGCCGGCCTTCTTCTTTCACGGCTTGGGCGCGGTGACGGGCAGCGCCGTGAGCTTGCCACCCGCGTAGCGGTAGCGCTTCACGCTCTCGGCGCCCTTCGTCTCGGCCCCCGTGGCCAGGACGACCCGGAGCTCTGTCCGGCGAACCTCGATGTCGAACCCATTGCTCGAAGGGTTCAGCGCCATCGTGCTGTTGACACTCTGGCGGGTGTCCTTCTCCAGGCGGTTGTTCTCCAGGTCCACCGTCAGCAGCTCCCGCGCCGCGCCGCGCTCCAGGCTCAGCAGCGTGCGACGTGAGCCACTGAGCCCGGGCCCGCTCAGGGCCTCCAACACATCCAGCAGCGGCGGCCCACCGCCAGGCACCTCATGCACGGTGACGGACTGGATCGCTCCTCGCCGGGGCAGCGCACGCGCCTTGGCGGCCTTGCCCGTACCCGACACCAGGGCCAGGTAGCCGGCACACGCGGTGTCATTGGCCGCGGAGTAGACGAGCGCCTCGGCCTTGCCCGCCCCCGCCGAGGCCGGCAGCGACAACCGCCCGGTGAAGCGCTGGCACCAGGTCCGGCTCGCGTCCGGGACTTTCTGGAAGAGCACCGCCGCGGCATCCGCGTCGGACACCACCTCCCCCGGGCTCACGGGCCGGAGGTGGGAGGACAGCATGTAGTAGGTGCTCTGCGCGTAGGGGTGCACCGCGGCCATGGGTGCGGTCTCTCCCTTCCACGTATGCTCCTTGTCCAGCCGGGACACGGAGACGATGTGCCCCGGAGTGATGAGCCGGATGTCCTCCGTCTCCGGCTTCACCTTGCGGAATAGCTGGGTCTGGCTGATGACCCGCGCGTCGTAGGGGGCCGCCGGAGGAGCCTCCTTCGCGGGCGCGCTGGCCGGAGTCTGCGCTCCAGCCGATCCGCCGGCCAGCGAGAGGAGGGACACCGCCTGAAGCAGGCGGCGAAGACTACGGGTAGAAGGCTTCATGGAGTGGAGTGGGTTACGAGGGAGGGGCTGGGAAGTTATCGTCTGCCTGCGGCAAGCGGCAAGCCGTGGGAGAAGCACGTGAGAGCACCAGGCATCATCGCGGCGGTGGGCGGCGTCGGGGCACTTGCCCTGCTCGGGATCGCCATGCTCGTCCGCTCCGTCCCCACAGAGGACTCAGGCCCCTCTTCAGGCGGCGAGCCGGGCGCTGCCTCCCGTTCCGCCACGCCTCAGGCCGGTGAGCTGCGGCCCGCGGCCACTCCCCCGCGGGCACCCACGAACCCTCGCGAGCCTCGAGGAGCAGCGCCTCCACCCTCCTCCAGTGCCTCGGTCCAGCCCGTGGCTCCTGGCTCTGCGGAGCGTCCTCCCGCCACCGCCGAGACTCTCGCTATCGCCAAGGTGGACGAGATGCTCGAGCTCTCCCGGCGAGGGCTCAAGGAAGAGGATCGCCTCGAGGCTCTGCGGTGGCTCGCGCAGCACGCGGAGCCCCGGCACTTCGAGGCGATCCAGGAGATTCAGATCAACGGCAGCACCCCCGCGGTACGCATGGCCGCCGAGGAGGCGCTGAACACGCTGCGCGTGCGGCATGCCGAGTCGCAGTGGCCCGGGATTGAACCCACCGATCCGCAGAGCTACATGCGCGACGCGCCCTCGCCTCCTCCCTGAGGAGGAGCGCTCAACCGGCTGGCGCTCGGAAGTCCCTGGCTCAGAAGTCCTGGATGCGGTCCGCCAGGTTCGAGTGGAGGACGAACTGGTTGGAGTTGCCCTGGATGGCGGCGACGCGGCGGTTGCGCTCGATCTCGGCCGAGTCCACCCCGTCCAGCTTGTTCCAGTCGCGCAGCACGGACTCCTCCTCGGGGGAGATGCGCTTGTTGTACTCCGCAGAGAAGTAGAACATCGCGCGCGCCACGTTGCCCTTGTGCTCATCGGGCGGCTCGAACACCTTGCGGCCCTGCGCGTCCAGGCCGAACTTCGCGCCGCTCGGGTTGCTCCACTGCACCTTCTCCACCTTGCCGAACGGGAAGCTGCCGCGCGTGCTGTTCGCCTTGCTGTCCGTGGGGAACAGGTGGTGCAGGTCGCTCTTGGCCACGCCCGTGGCGCCCTTCGACTGCGGCCAGGTGTGCTCCACGTTCACGTCCGAGCTGTTGGGGATCTTCCCGCCGTTGATCTCCCGGTGCGTGTACACGTCCCGCACCTTGCCGTTGTTCACGTCCACGTTGCTGAAGATCTGCTTCCGGGCCTCGTTGTAGCTGACCACGTGCTTGCCAGCCGACGCGTTCTGGATGGCCTTCAGCAGCGCCTGGTCCCGCATCCCCTGGAAGGGATCATCCGGCGGCGGAGGCGGAGGCGGCTCCTCGCCCTTGGCCGTCCCCGTCAGCTCGAGGTTCCACTCCTTCAGCGTGCCCACGTCCTGCTTCGCCGTGTCCTGGACGGTCAGCTTCCAGTCCCCCTGCGTGGGCTCGCCCGCGAAGGCGCTCAGGTCGAACGTCGCCTTGAGATCATCCGCCGAGCCGCCCTCGCGGTTGGACAGCGTGTGGCTCTTGCCCGAGGGGCTCGTGAGCGTGACGAGCAGGTCGCCCCGGTAGCTGTGGGGAATGTCCACGGACACCTGGCCGCCCTTGAGCGTCAGCGCGTCGTCCACGCGAAGGGTGGACTCCACCTTCGAGTTGTCCGCGATGGCCAGGTTCGGCGTGGCGCCCGTGCGGACCGTCTTCTCCGTCTCCGCCGCACGCGGGGCCTTCACCGCCGCGGGCGCGAAGCTCGAGCCGAGCCGCGTCAGCGCGGAAGGATCCACGCGGGCCGGGCTCGACGAGAAGCTCGAGCGCTCGGAGGCGCGGGCCGGGGTGGCAGCGGGAAGGGTGGAACGAGCGGCCTCCCTCACGGCAGGGGCGGTGAGGGGGCGGGAGACGGGACGCTGGAGGCTGACGGAGTTCACATTTCAGTTATCGGCGCGACACACCTACAGTTGCTTCCATCCTCCGACGTTTCAGCATTTTGACCTTCAGTGTGGCTGTAATGCGCTCCGCGCCTGAGGCGTTCGCTCCCAAGCCCTTGAAATGACAGGGGAGCGCATCAGAACACCAGGCCCACGCCGGCATGCGGCAGCGCGGCCAGCCCCTGCGCCCACATGAGCGAGAGCCCCGTCGTGACGAAGAGGCCCAGCCCCGGGCCTGACAGTTCGAAGGTGGCGCCCGCGCTGGCGCTGGGGAAGGCCCAGTAGGCGATCTCGGGGCTCTCGTACCGCGAGCCGCCCATCCCCAGTTCCAGGAAGAGCCGGTGGTTGGGCCCGGCAATGGTGGCGATCCGGAGGACTCCCTCCACCGTGCCGAGATACGGCCCCTCGTCCACGCGGACGTCCTTCACGAAGAGCGCGGTTCCACCCAGCTCCAGCCGAGGCCCGAGCACCACCCCGTACCCCAGCTTGAATCCGACCGCCGTCGACGCTCCCTCCGGCGAGAGGATGCCGGCGCCGACCAGCCCGACGCGCCACTTCTGGCAGATGCCGTAAGGGCTCCGGTAGCAGATCGGATCCTCTGAGTCCGCCATGGCCCGTCTCCGGCGCTGGGCAGAAGCCTCCCAGGGCAACAAGAGCACCAAGGCCAGCCCGAGACAGCACACAGCCCAGAGGTTCATCGCGCGGGGGATCAACATGGCCCTGGCATCGTACACCGCCCGGGACACGCGCTGCCCACTCCCTCCGGGTAGAATCGGTGTCATGGGCAGGTGGAGAGCGACCCGGGCGATTGCCGTCGTCGGAGCGGTCCTGGTGACCCTGCTCGCACTGATCCTCGGGTTCCTGCGGAGCAGTCCCTCCCATGAGCAAGGCGCGAGGGCCAGTACCCGCTCGCGCGCGGCCGAGCCTCCTGCTCGCTCCCCGAAGCCCTCCCTGCCCAAGCTGCCACCCGGATCCGGAGAGACGATCCCCGCGCTCGCTCCCGAGCCCCACAAGCAACCGAGCCCGGAGGGTACGTTGGAGGTGGAGGTCTTCTCCGGCAACGCGCCGCTTCCAGGCGCGCAGGTGCAGCTGTATGTGCGCGAGCCTGCGGAGCTCCAGTCCTTCCCCTCACGCTGGATCAGCGTGCCCGGAGGCACCACGGGAGCAGATGGACGGTGGAGCCAAGCGGTGGCGCCGGGGAGCTACTACGTGACGGCCCGCGTGCAAGGGCTCGCACCAGGCTATGCGACCGTGGTGCAGCCACCAGGCCCGGCGCGGACCCGCGTGTGGTTGCCCCTGCTGAAGACGAGCGGGATCAGGCGAGGCTTGACCCTGGAGCGGGGGACGGGCGCGCCCGTGTCGCTCGCGGAGATCCTCCTCACGCCTCCTGCCTCCACGTCTGGCCCGGCGGGCTACCCGGATGCTCCAGAGGAGGAGCTCCTCGTGGCCATCTCCAGCGAGACCGGCGCGTTCCAGTTCTCGAACCTGGCCCCGGGCACCTATCGCGTCGAGGCGCGCGCGCCCGGCTACGCCAGCGCGGTGCTGCCCGAGGCCTGGATCTCCACCGAGCCCCTCTTCCTCGAGCTGGCCCGGAGCGGTCAGGTCGAAGGCGTGGTGCTCCGCGGGGAGGGCCAGCCCGCCGTCAGCGCAGAGCTCTTCGCCACCAGCCTGCGGCACAGCGCGACCGTCCTCACGGACAGCGAGGGGCGCTTCTCCGTCGATCTGCCTTCAGGCACCTATGCCGTGTCCTCGAAGGCCGGCGAGGAAGCCGGAGCGCTGGAGAGAGTGACGGTGGAGGAAGGAAAGCGTGTCGAGGGGCTGCGCCTGCAGCTCGGCGTGGGCGCTCGGATCTCTGGAAAGGTGGTCCGAAAGGACGGCTCCCCGGTGTTGGGAGCGCGAGTCGACGCCTGGCGCCAGCCGACACAGGGAGCCGTCGGCGCCGTCCGCAGCCGTGCGTTCGCGGGGACGGACGGGAGCGGCGCCTTCTCCCTCTCCTCCCTGGCAGCGGGAACCTACGTCCTCAAGGTCTCCCTCCCGGGAGGTGGCCAGCTCCAGCCCGCTCCCCTCACGCTGGCCGCGGGCGAGCACACGTCCGTGGTGTGGACCTGCGAGCCTCGCGACGACACCGGGTGCCAGCTGCCGCACTCCCAGGCCTCCCTCCAGGGTCGAGTCCTCCACCCGCACGGGGTTCCCGTGAGGAGCGTCCTCCTGACGATCCGCTCCGGGGACTCGCCCCCTCCCTGGAAGACCTACAAGTTCATGGGAGACCGCTTCGAGGCGCATGGGCTCCCGCCAGGCCCCACTCAGCTCTCGGTCACGGGGGATGACATGAAGGCGGGGATCCACCTCGAGCTGCACCCCGAGGAGCGCAGGGTCCTGGAGCTCCCCGTGTACCCGCCCGTCCCCGTGACGGGCCGGATCCTCGATGCAGCCACGCGCCAGCCTGTGGAGGGGGCCTGGGTGCTTCACCAGAGCACTGGGAAGGATGGAAGGTTCGCCAGCCACGTGGGTACCCCGGGGGAGTTCCTCTTCAAGGTCACACGCCGCTCTTCCGTGACGTGGCACCGTGTGAAGCTCTTGCCGGCACAGGCCAACGAGGTGGGGGACATCGAGGTCCCCGCGCCATGAGGCCCGTCGCTCACTCCCAGGGTGCGGCCAGCAGCTCCCCGAAGCGCAGGCCCAGCTCCAGGCGCCCCACCAGGGCCTGTCCCCACGCGTTCGCCACGGCGGCCCACGTGGCCATGTCGACCCCCGCCGAGGCCATGGCCTTCAACGGATCGCCCCGGCCCATGTCCTTCAGCAGGCGTACGTAGTCCAGCAGCGTGGGGAGTGCCTGGCCGGGGAAGAGGACCTCCCTGTCGATCGGCTTGAGCGCGATGCGCGGGTGCAACGCCCTCGGGAGCGCCTCCGGCCCCAGCGCCGGCCCGACCCGCCCGGCGAAGTGCATGGCCTGCTCCATCCGCTGAACTTCCACCCCACGCCGAGCCTCCTCCGCCTCGCGCTCGAGCGCTTCCGCCGCACGCCGAGCCTCCTCCGCCTCGCGCTCAGCGGCTCGCGCCTGGCGCTCCAGATCCCGGCGCCGCGACTCCTCCACCCGCCGCCGCAGCTCCTGCTGCCACTTCCGGTCCTCGTCCTCGCGCAGCCTGTCGAGGCGCTCGCGCATCAAGCGGACCTCGGTGTGGAGCTCCTCCAGGAAGATCCGCTGGGGGGCGCGGTCGTCGTCTTCAGCGGGCGTCGTCTGGATGCGCTGCTCGAAACCTGGGAACCACTCCAGGAACCGCTCGACCTCCGGCGTGAGCGCGTCCACGCCCTCCCGGAAGACATTGGCCAGCGCCGCCGCGGCATAGAACACGGCCAGAGAGGCGGTGCGAGGCTTGAGTGCCACCACGTCGTCCGCCGCGGCAAACACGTACCGCGCGCGCCGCGGCAGATCCTCCACGGGAGCATCCCGCATCAAGAGGTCCGCCTGGCGTGCGAACCCTTCCGGATCCACCTGCCACCAGCGCTGGAAGCGCTCGACAGCATCCTCCGGCGCCGCGAGCTGCCGCTCCCACAGCTCCTGCCTCCATGGGGCGAAGACAAAGAGCAGGTCCGCGCGCTCGTCTGGGTGCCCCTGGAAGCGCTGCCAGACCGCGTCGATGAGCTCCTCCCGTCCGACAATGCCGCTCCATTCACGCACCGCCTTCTTCAGCGGCTCCAGCAGCGCCGGCCGGCCCGGCCCCTTCCACACCGCCATCATCAGACGTGCCGCCTGCCCTGGTGGCTCCTGCCAGTCCTGGATGCGTGAGGTGAGCGTCATGAGCGCCTGTGCGAGCGGCGCGCCGCACTCCGGCTCCCGAGCCCACTGGTTCAGCAACGGCTCCTCCGAGGAGCCCGCGAGCGCGAGGAAGCGTGAGAAGTACACGTCTTCCAGGCTGCGCGCCCGCACGTCCGCCGGCTCCCTCGCGAGCGCCTCGGCCGCAGCCTCCACGAAGAGCCGCGCCGTGCCCCGGGCCACCGGCGGCTCTCCCACCCAGCGGAGGATGCGCAGGGCTTCTTCCCCTGGCACCTCTCGGAGCACGGCTCGGGCCCAGCTGCTCCAGCGCGCCCGGGCCTCCTCGGTCCACTCCGCGAAGGGGCGACCTTCGATCAACGAGAGGAGCGCCTCCATGAGCCGGTGGGGTCCCCGCTCCGAGGCGGAGAGAAGCGCCTCCAGCGCCTCGGGAGGCACCGCATGAGGAAGCTTCCTGACCACGTCGCGCGCAAAGTCCGAGCCCCCCTCGCTGGCCAGGCGCTCGAAGAGCTGCGACGAGCCCAGGGACGTCAACGCCCGACGCGCCTCGGAGATCTGCTCGGGCTCGGTCGAGTCGAGCGCGGCGAGGAGCCCTGCCTCGTCCTGGAGGCACAGGGCGCACTCGAAGCGCACATCGGGGTCGGGGTGGTCAAGCCCCTGGCGCAGGGCAAAGAGCACATCCACCTCGGGAGCCTCCTCGCCAGAGGCCCGCACCCACGCGACGGCGGCACGGGCTGCCAGCTCCGGATGGCCCAGGGCCTTCCGAGCGAGCTCCCGCACCCGCTTCCACCCCTCCTCGCCCAGGCGGACCCACCGCCACACCCGCCAGCGCGTCAGAGCGATCATCGCCTCCACACTGAGCCGCTCGCTGTCGTCGAACAGGGCTGAGCGCGCCGGGGAGACGATGTTCGGGGAGGCCTCTCCCTGGTGCAGCAACGCGAGCGCTGCCAGCCGCCGTACCTCCCAGGAGGAGCCCTGCTTGAAGAGCGCCTCCAGCGTCTCGGGGCGCTCTGGAGGCCCCACCTCCCGGTCCAGCAGGGCCGGATCCGTGGGGATCAGCGCAGCCAGCAGATCCTCCATGTCCTCGACGAAGCCCTGCTGGAGCAGGTACGCCTGGCAGCGGCGTACGTCCCCGAGCAGCGGCCAGGCCCGCTCCCACTGCGCGGCGTACTGACGCTCCAGAAGCTCCAGCTGCCGGGACTCCAGTGCGAGCACCCGTCGCCGCAGCTCGAAGCGATCCACGCCGGCGTGGAGCAGCATGCGCGCGACGCCATGGAGCTCGAGGGGAATCTCGCCACAGCCGCATGAGGGGCATGGGCTGCTGTGGGGCTTGAAGCGGAGGCAGGCCGGGCAGCGAACCTCGTCTCCCCGGCGTGCGGCACTCTCGTGGAGGGCGGCCATGGGCCTCTACTTAAGCCATTTCCTTGCGTTCAGTGCTGAACCCCCCTCTCCTTGAAAGATCCCCGCCGTCCAGGAGATGTCAGGCACATCCCCTAGACTGGAAAACCGGAAAATCGAAACAAATCGAGGTGATTGATGCGTCTTTCCAACGTAGCGAAGATGGCTGTGTCGGGCCTGGCTGTGTCCCTGCTGGTGGCGTGCCCGAAGACTCCTCCGCCGGACGGGGGGGATCCGAAGCCGTGCCCCGGCGGCGTGACGCTGACGGCGGCGCAGGCGGCGCAGGAGAAGTTCGTCAAGGTCGACAAGCCGATCTCCGGCGAGTACGTCGTCGTCCTGAAGGATCCGGCCCCTGGCGTGACGCCGCAGCCGGTGCAGCCCCTGGCGCAGCAGCTCTCTACGAAGTACGGCGGCGCGGCGTTCACCACGTACGAGTACGCGCTGCGAGGCTTCGCCAGCCGGATGAGCGAGGAGCAGGCGAAGTCCATGTCCGGTGACGCAGAGGTGGCGTACGTGCAGGAGAACCAGGTGTTGACGGCCTTCGACGCGCAGTCGAACGCCACCTGGGGCCTGGACCGGAGCGACCAGCGCGACCTGCCGCTGGACACGAAGTACAACTACTCGGCTCAGGGCAAGGGTGTGCACGCGTACATCATCGACACGGGCATCCGCACCTCGCACAGCGAGTTCGGCGGGCGCGCGGACGTGGGCTACGACGCCATTGGCGATGGGCAGAAGGGCAACGACTGCAACGGCCACGGCACGCACGTGGCGGGTACTGTGGGTGGCAGCACCTTCGGCGTGGCCAAGAACGTGGTGCTGCATGCGGTGCGTGTGCTGAGCTGCTCGGGCTCGGGCTCGACGGCGGGCGTGGTTGCGGGCATCGACTGGGTGACGAGCAACAAGCAGCTGCCGGCGGTGGCGAACATGAGCCTGGGCGGCGGCGCGGATCGTGCGCTGGATGACGCGGTCCGCCGGTCCGTGGCCTCGGGCGTGGTGTATGCGCTGGCGGCGGGCAACGACAACAAGGATGCGTGCAACACCTCTCCGTCGCGCACGGAGGAGGGCATCACCGTGGGCGCGACGACGAACACGGACGCGCGCGCCTCGTTCTCCAACTTTGGCGGGTGCGTGGACATCTTCGCGCCGGGGCACAACATCACCTCGTCGTGGCACACCAGCGACGCGGACAACAAGACGATCAGCGGCACGTCCATGGCGACGCCGCACGTGGCAGGCATGGCGGCGCTCTACCTGGGTGCCAACCCGAACGCCTCGCCCAACGACGTGGCGAAGGCGCTGATGGACAACTCCACGCCCAACAAGGTGACTTCGCCGGGCCTGTGCTCGCCCAACAAGCTGGGCTACATGGGCTTCATCGGCGGGAGCGACTCGAGCAACCCGCCCTCCGCGCAGTAGCGCGGCAGGTGTGATTCCATGAAGAGCAGGGCCCCGGGTTCTCTCGAGCCTGGGGCTTTTTCATGGGGTGGGAGACTGAGCAGGCTCCTTCGGCTTGGTGAAGGGCACGTCCAGCACGGGCATCTTCTTCGCTCCCGGCAAGTCATAGTGCCACCACTCCATCTTGTTGCGCTTGAAGCCCGCGCCCTCCATGGCCGCTCGGAGCATCTCCCGGTGCTTGCGTGAGTCCGCCGTGCCGCCCTTGTACCCGTGGTGCGCCGAGGGACTGAAGTCGTCGAACTTCGTCGGCATCTCCACCTCCGCCCCCTCCAACGTCACCAGCGTCAGATCCACCGCCGCGCCCCGGTTGTGGTTCGAGCCGAACTTCGGATTCGCCACGTACCCCGGCTCCGGCATGATCTTCCACATCTCGTACTGCACCGCCCGCGGCCGGTAGCAGTCGTACACCTTCACCCGGTAGCCCTTCGGCCGAAGCGTGTCCGCCGCCTGCTTCAGCCGCTGCGCCGCGTCCTTCAGCAGCATGCAGCGCGCGTCCTCCGGGTACACCCGCCGCTTCAGGAAGTTGTCATCCGTCGCGTAGCGCATGTCCACCACGAGATCCGGAATCAGCTCCGTGGCATCCACCACGGGCGACTCGCCCGCCGAGAGCAACAAGGTCAGCGCCAACTTCGCCGCAGGCAGCATCACTCCCCCTCCGTCGTGTACTGCGTGGGATCCGGGACTCCCGCCTCCTGGAATCCCTTCTTCCTCAACAGGCAGCTGTCGCAGCGCCCGCAGGCGCGGCCCTGCTCGTCCGGGTCGTAGCAGGAGTGTGTCAGCCCGTAGTCCACCCCCAGGCGCGTCCCCTCGCGGATGATGTCCGCCTTCGTCATCCCCGACAGCGGCGCGTGGATGTGGAAGTGCGCCCCCTCCACCCCCGCCTTCGTCGCCAGGTTCGCCAGTGTCTCGAAGGCGCGGATGAACTCCGGCCGGCAGTCCGGGTAGCCGCTGTAGTCCACCGCGTTCACCCCGATGTAGAGGTCCTGCGCCCCGACTACTTCGGCCAGCCCCAGCGCCAGCGCCAGGAAGAGCGTGTTGCGCGCCGGCACGTACGTCACCGGAATGCCGTGCGACATCTCCTCCTCGGGCCGATCCTTCGGCACCAGGATGTCCGCGGTCAGGGCCGAGCCGCCCACGTTCCGGAGATCGATCGGGACGATGCGGAAGTCCTTCACCCCCATAACCCTCGCCACCTTGCGCGCCCGCTCCAGTTCCACCGCGTGGCGCTGCCCGTAAGCAACGCCCAGGCACACCGGCTCGAAACCCGCCGCCTGGGCCATCGCCAGGCACGTCGTGGAGTCCAGCCCTCCCGAGAGCAACACCACGGCCTTCTTCATCAGTCCACCCGGACCCCTTCCACCGTGTACACGGCCCGACACGCCCTCGTGCACGTGCAGTTCGTCGTGCCAGGAATGAACTCGTCCGTCAGCGATCCACACGCGCGCTGCACGTCATAGCCGTTCGGCGTAGGGCCCGGTGGCTGCGCGCCTCCGTCCCCCGGCACGCCCCCGTCCACCAGCCCCGAGCAGTTGCGCCCGAT